>DASSMQ010000166.1:0-4848 GCA_035688805.1 Candidatus Limnocylindrales bacterium | reverse complement strand
GGTCAGGAGTCGATCAGCGGCCGCGTACGGGTCCAGCCGATGCGCGGCGACGTCCTCGATCACGGCATCCGTCGCGGCGCTCCGATCCGGCTCCCGCAGCCGGTCACGCACGCGCTCGCCGATGATCGCCCAGATCTGGGCTTCCGCCCGAGCGAGGCGCGCCCCGGGAACCTCGGCCGCGGCACGACCCGACTCGCGGTGACGGTCGAGGGCCGCGAGCAACTCCGGCACTCCCTCGCCGGTCGACGCGGTCGTAACCAGCACCTCGGGGCGCTTGGGAGCCGCCCGAGCCGGACCCTTCCCCGGTCCCGGCCCCGGACCGCGCCCGACCGACGGCACGAGCATGGCCCGAAGCTGCGCTGCCGTCCGTAGCGCGCCCGGCTTGTCGCCCTTGTTCACGACGACGAGGTCCGCGACCTCGAGCAGGCCGGCCTTGATCGCCTGCACCTCATCGCCCATCTCGGGCGCCTCGAGCACGACCGTGGTGTCGGCCGCTGCCGCTACCTCGACCTCACTCTGGCCCGTGCCGACCGTCTCGATCAGCACGAGGTCGAAGCCCGCCGCATCGAGCACCGCCGCCGCCGTCGTCGACGTCGAGGCCAGTCCACCGGCGTGCCCACGCGACGCCATCGACCGGATGAACACGTCTGGGTCGCTGGCGTAGGACTGCATCCTGACCCGATCTCCGAGCAACGCCCCGCCGGTGATCGGCGAGGACGGATCGACCGCGACCACAGCCACTGCCCGGCCCGCCGCACGGACGACCCCGATGAGCGCCGCCACGAGCGTCGACTTGCCGGCCCCCGGGGGCCCGGTCACCCCGACCAGGTGGGCGCGGCCGGCCAGCGGGTACAGGCGACGGAGCGCGGCCTCGGCCAGGGGTGTCCGGTTCTCGACCGCGGTCAGAAGCCTGGCCAGCGCACGTCGGTCGCCCCCGACCGCGGCATCCGCCAATGCCCGGGCATGATCCGCCACGCTGGAGGGGGATCCCGGGGCGCGGCCAGCCCGCGGGGGAGTCGCCGACTCCCCCACCCTAGTCGCGCGGTCGCGCGTTATCGCGCAGGAAGTCGGCCACCGCCGCGATCGTCGTGCCCGGTCCGAACACCGCCGCAACGCCCGCCTCGCGAAGCGGGGCGACGTCGTCGTCGGGGATGATCCCGCCGACCGTCACGAGCACGTCGTCGAGCCCGGCCTCCTTCAGCAATCGGGTGATCCGCGGCACGAGGGTCATGTGCGCTCCCGACAGGATCGACAGCCCGACCACATCGACGTCTTCCTGGAGGGCGGCTGTGGCGACCATCTCGGGGGTCTGACGAAGCCCGGTATAGACGACCTCGAAGCCCTCGTCGCGCAGCCCGCGAGCGAGGACCTTCGCACCGCGGTCGTGCCCATCCAATCCGGGCTTCGCGATCAGCACCTTGAGGGGTCGATCGGCCATGCCCGGATTGTATGGGACGCCAGCTCGACCCTGGCAGATCTACCGGACCCGTCACGCCTCGGCGTTCATTCACGCGAACGTGCCCGAGGCGACCGGGGAGGATGGTGCTCATTGACCGGAGCCAGTAGGGCGCCAGCGTCATCGCCCGAAGGATGCCCGACACGAAGCTCCTGACCCGAGATCAGGTCAAGTCGCTCGGGTCGGGGAGGTCGGGTCAGGCCCGGGGCGCCTCGCGAGCGAGGTGATCGAGGAACTCGGAACGGGTCCGGTCTCGCGTCCGGAACAGGCCGAGGACGGACGACGTGGTCATGACGGTGCCGGGCTTGCGCACCCCGCGCATCACCGCGCAGAGGTGGGTCGCCTCCATCACGACGCCGACGCCCTGCGGCGCCAGCCGTTCCTGCAGGAACTCGGCGATCTGCTGCGTCAGCCGTTCCTGGACCTGCAGCCGCCGGGCGTACATCTCGACGATCCGGGGGATCTTGGAGAGCCCGATCACCCGCCCGCGCGGGATGTAGGCGACGGCCGCCGTCCCGAAGAACGGCAGCAGGTGGTGCTCGCAGAGCGAATAGAACGGGATGTCCTTGACGATGACCATCTCGCTGTAGTCGACATCGAAGATCGCGTCGTTGATGAGGCGGTCCGGGTCGACGTGGTAGCCGGCCGTCAGCTCCGTGTACATCCGATGGACGCGTTCGGGCGTCCCGACCAGACCGGGACGGTCAGGGTCCTCGCCGATCTCAGCCAGGATCTGGTGGACCGCGTCCTCGACGCGGCCGTTGCCCTCGTGCCGACCGACACCTTCGATGAGGGCCTCGGCATGGCGTGGGACGTCGCCGATCTCGGTCTCGATCTCGTCGACGATGGCACGGACGTGGCTGGGCAGGTCGACCGGCTCGGGCATGGAGGCGATGGTACGCCCTGCTCAGCCGGCGCGACCCCGACGGGTCAGGTAGTCGTGCCACAGCAGTCGGGCGGCGACCGATCGCCACGGGCGCCACGCCTCGCCCAGGGCCATGAACTCGTCACGTCCGGGACGCCGACCCAGCCCGAGCGACTCGCCGATGGCGGTCTCCAGAGCCAGGTCCCCCACGGGCCAGACGTCGGGTCGTCCGAGGACCATCAGCAGGTAGATCGTCGAGGTCCACGGGCCGATGCCCGGGACCGCCTCGAGCGCCTCGCGCACCGCGTCGTCGTCCCGGCGCTCGAGGGCCTCGAGATCGAGCGTGCCGTCGACGATGGCCGCCGCCAGGGCCCGTCCGTACCGCGCCTTCTGTCGGCTGAACCCGATCGCCAACAGCTCGGCGTCGTCGAAGGCGAGGAATCGCGCGGGTGTGAGCACGCCGGACGCGGCCAGGAGGCGGTCGAACGCCGCCTGCGCCGAGGCCAGCGAGACCTGCTGCTCGAGCACGATGTGGAGGAGCGTCGAGAAACCGGGTGGCCGGTCCCACAGCGGCGGCGGCCCGATGCGCTCGACGATCGCGGCCAGCCGCGGGTCGCGGGCGGCCAATCCGCCGACGGCGACCACGAGGCCGGCCTCGTCCAGAGCACCAGCGGGCCGCGACACGTGGCCAGCCTATCCGCGAACGGCAGCGAGGATCGCGGCCGATACCTCGCGCGGCCGATAGCGCATCAGGTTGTGCCCGGCTCCATCGAGCGGGATGGTCTCGATCGGGTCCCGCCCGCCGGCGACCCGAGCCGCCTCGACCTCCGCGAGGGCGGCCGCGCGCGATCCCGACGCATCGTCGGCCCCGACCAGGGCGATGACCCGTGCCGACAGCGACGCGAGGACCGGCCGCGGCTCGTACTCGAACATCGAGCGGACGCAGGCCTCGATCGCATGCGGTCGCGCCGCCGATACGACCCGGCCGGCATGGGTGATGACGACCGTCGCCCGAGCGGCGCGCTCCTGGTCCGCATCCCACGACGCCGGGTCGAAGCCGCGTCGGTCGGCGAGGAACGTGTCGATCGAGGCCAGCACCTCGGGTGGCTCGTCGAGGCCGCGCAGGAACTCGTCCACGTCAAGGCCGGTCGCTGCGTCGAGCCGCTCCCAGCCGCCGTCGACCAGCACGAGTCCGGCGCACCGGTCGCCGAGCGCGGTCGCTGCCGTGGCTGCGACGATCGCCCCGAACCCATGACCGACCAGTACGACGCCGCCGCCGTCGAGAGCCCCGACGCCGTCCGCCACGGCGACGGCATCCTCGGCAAGGACCGCGAGCTCGTACGCACCCGCGTCGGTCGGCGCATCCGACAGCCCATGGCCCAGCAGGTCGGGGGTCACGAACCTGACGCCCGCACGACCTCCTCCCAGACGGCGCCCGATCGGCGCCCAGATCCACGCGGTCTGCCCGATGCCATGGAGGGCGACGATGGTCGGTCGAGCGTCCAGGCCCGGCAGCGCGACGCCCCAGTCCAGGAAATGGACACGGTCACCGAGACCGGCCTCCACCATGAATCCGTCCGGCTCGAGCCCGAGGTTCGGCTCGGGCACGGACGCCAGCCACGATCGCATCGCGCCTAGGATACGAAGGCCATGGCCAAGCGCCGCCGCGGATCGCGATCGGGACGCCTCGACAGCCGACCGCGGCCGACCCGTCACCGCCCGTTCGAAGACCTCGTCGCCGAAGCGGTCGACGCGATCCCGATGCCGTTCGCCGAGGCACTCGACGAGGTCGCCGTCGTCATCGAGGACGAGCCCACGTCCGAGCAGGTCGAGCGCAACGAACTCGCTCCGGGCGAGACCCTGTACGGGCTCTACGAAGGCGTGCCACGCACCGCTTGGGGGGCGGACTGGGCGCCTGTCCCGAACCGGATCACGCTGTTCCGACTCCCCCTCGAAGCCGACTTCGCCGACCCGGACGACCTCGCCGACGAGGTCTGGTCGACGGTGCTCCATGAGCTCGCCCACCATCTCGGCATCGACGACGACCGACTGGAAGAACTCGGCTACGACTGACGGCGCCCGCCGTCATGTGCTCGCGGCACACTTGCGAGTTTGCGCAAACACTGATATGGTGGAGGTCGTGTTGGACTACCTGCCGGTCTCCGCGGATGATGATCGAGAGCGGTACGCCGCCGTCGGTCGGGCCCTGGCGGATCCCAAGCGCCTGTGTGTCCTCGAGTCGCTCGCCATCGGCGAGCTCTCGGTCAGCGACCTCAGCACCCGGGTCGGCTGTCAGGTGCCCAACATGAGCCAACACCTGGCGGTGCTTCGGCGGGCCGGGCTCGTCACCAGCCGCCGTGACGGCAACACCATCCTCTATCGCCTTGCGGACCATCGGGTCCTCGAGGCCTATCGACTCATCCAGGACATCGCCCGCTAAGGCGGGCAGCTCGCCCCAGCGAGAGGAGACACACCACGATGGCGGAGATCAAGCACGCGACGGACGCGACGTTCGAGGAGCTCGTGC
>DASSMQ010000165.1:0-37638 GCA_035688805.1 Candidatus Limnocylindrales bacterium | reverse complement strand
CCGCTCGTGGCCCGCAGGAGCGTGGCGAGGATGCGGATGGTCGTGGTCTTGCCGGCACCGTTGGGCCCGAGGAAGCCGAAGAACTCGCCGGCACCGACCGCGAAGCTGATGTCGTCGACGGCCCGCGTCCCGCCCGGATAGACCTTGACGAGCCTGTCGACCTCGACCGTCGACACGCTAGTCGGCAGCCGTCCCTGACGTCGCCGAAGCGAGCGACGCGCGGTCATCGGTCGTGGTGTCGCGGGTCAGCCACGCCTCACGGGCCATCGCGATCCCGACGAGCAGGATCCCGAACCCGTTGACTGGGTGAAGCGCCGCAACGGTCGGCATGTCAGTGCGGAGAGCGACGAAGACCGACTGCAGGATGAACATCCCGAACAGCGCGGCGGGATAGATGAGCTGTCGCCGCCCGAGACGGCCGACGGCCGCGACCACGAGGAGCAGGATGGGCAACAGCTCGAGGGTGTACCCCCAGGTCCGGTGCACCTCGAAGCGCTCGGGGCTGTCGAAGACGCCAAGCCCGGCCAGGAAGACCTGGACGACGACGCCGGCCACGAAGGCCCACGCCAGGGCAAGGTGGACCCGCCGAAGGATCTGCATCTCGTGTCGACCTCCCGTCGATGTGGGCCCCACGACCTGCCGCGGCGCTCGACGCCGAAAGTCGTACCTCGAGTCCCGTCCCGCTGACGAGGGGTCGACGTCCCGGCGCCCCCGGGAAAGGAGGTGTCAGCCGGCGCGATCGGCCAGGGGACGCTCTGGCCGACGGGCGGCGACAGTGGACCGCCGAGCGACGAGCCAGGCCAGCCAGAACAGCAGCAACGCGTTCACGGGGTGGAGGGCGGCCACCACCGGATAGTCATGACGGACGGCCGCGAGTTCGGGCTGGATGAGCGCGATGACCAGCAACGCGACCGTCAGTTGCGTGGTCCGACGATCGACTCGCGCCAGGAACGCCAGCACAGCCAGCAGGATCGGCATCGCGCTCAGCAGCCAGCCGAAACCGGCGTGGAGCGTGAAGTCGGTCAACTTGAAGAGGCCGGCGCCTGCCAGGAAGACCTGCACCAGGACCGCGCCCAGGAAGACCCAGCTCGCGACGGCGAAGGCCCATCGGGCGATCGACATGTCACGGCCCCTCGGCGTCGCTCCGGACCCACTCGGTGGCCCGACGGGCGAGGACGACGGCAAGCCCGAAGATGAGCAGGGCGTTCACGGTATGGATGGCGGCCAGCCACGGGAGCTGCTCCCGTAGAGACGGCAGGACCGTCTGCAAGGCGAAGAGCCCGAGCAGGACGAGGGTGAGGTAGCGGATCGGACCGGGCGCACGCGCCACGTTGGCCAACAGCACGAGGATGGGGGCAAGCCAGCCGTATAGGTACGCGAAGTCCCGATGGATCGAGCCGCCCAGCTTCGCGAACACGTCGAGCCCGACGAGGAAGGTCTGGACGACGATGCAGGCCACGAACAGCCAGGCGGCCACGGCCAGTCCGCGGCCGGCGGGTCGCCGCTCGCGAGCCGCTGGCGTCATCGCGGCATCGTCGGACGGCAGTCGTCCTGTCGTCATGGGCAGGGCGTCCCCCGTCCGCCGGGATCGCGTGCGCTGCGTGTCGTCATCCGGTCGGCCCCCGCGGGCTCTCGTGGCGCACACCGAAGCCCGCTTCGCGCGCCCGCACGATCGCCTCGGCTCGATCCACCACCATCAGCTTGCCCAGCACCGTACTGACGTGGTTGCGGACCGTCTTGACGCTGATGCCGAGTCGTGACGCGATCGCGGCATTGCCGGCACCCCGGGCGATCTCCTCGAGGACTTCCCGTTCGCGATCGGTGAGCTCGGGGAACGGCTGGACGCCGAGCTCGCGGGCTCGGGCGAAGAAGCCGACCATCCGCTGGGCGACCCCGGCACCGAAGATCGCCTCGCCGTGCCCGACCCCCTCGATCGCACGTCGCATCTCGTCGTGGCCTGCGTCCTTGAGCAGGTAGCCGCGCGCCCCAGCGCGCATCGCCGCGAAGATCGACTCGTCGTCCGCGAACATCGTGAGGATCAGCACGGCCGTGGCCGGACCGTCGGCGACGATCGCCCGCGTCGCATCGATGCCGTTCCGTCCGGGCATCGACAGATCCATGAGCACCACGTCCGGGTGCAGGCGGCGGACGAGGGTCACCGCCTCGTCACCGTCAACGGCTTCGCCGATCAGCTCCAGCCCCGGCGAGGCCGCGATGAGCGCCCGGACGCCATCGCGCACGATCGGGTGATCGTCGGCGACGAGCACCCGGATGCGCTCGGTCATGTCGGCGATGCCGGCGCCACCGGCAGGCGCGCGGACAGCCGCGTGCCTCCGCCGTCCGGGGTCTCGACCGACAGGGTGCCGCCCAGCTCGTCGGCCCGCTCGTGCATCGACGCCAGCCCGACGCCGGCCGCTGCATCGGCTGGGATCCCGATCCCGTCGTCGTCGATCGAGACGACGAGCGCGTCGCCATCCATCCGCAGGCCCACGCGGATCGACGATGCCTGACCGTGACGGGCGGCATTTGTCAATCCCTCCAGGGCGATCCGGAGCGCCGCGACCTCCACGGCCGCGGGAAGCACCGGCAGCTCGTCGGGCTCGTCGAGTGACACACGGATCGGACGGTCGCTGCCGCCCGGATCGTCGAACCCTGCGACCCGCTCCCGTAGCACCCCGAGCAGGCCGAGCTCATCGAGGGCCGGCGGGCGGAGGTCCCGGGCGATCCGGCGGATGTCCTCGACCATGGCGCGAGCGTCCGTCTCGAGGCCGTCGAGCAGCGTCGAGGCTCGGGCCGGATCGGATGCCATCAGGTGCCGCGCTGCGCCGGCCTTCATGACGGTCGCCGCCAGGGCTGGACCGAGCTCGTCGTGCAGGTCCCGGCGGAGGCGGCGTCGCTCTTCCTCTCGGGCCGCGACGAGGGCCTCGCGCGATCGACGCAGGTCGGCGGTGAGTCGGAGGGCCTCGACCGTCGGCGCCGCCTGGCGGGCCAGATCGGCGAGCAGCGCCCGATCTGCGGAACTGAACGGCTCGGTCGGCGCTCGGGCCGAGACGAGCAGCGTGCCGACGACGAGGCCCCCATACGGGATGGCCACCCGGACGGTCTCGCGAGGCCCGGTCGGGTCCACCGGCGGCGAGCCGTGGGCCGCCTCGATCCGGCCGATGCCATCGCGCTCGAACTCGATGGCGACGTATGGGGCCCGGAGGGCTTCGGCCACCGCGTCGACGAGGATCGGCAGCACGGTCTGCGGATCGACCGAGGCTTCCAGACGTCGACCGAGCCGCCGCAGCGCACTGTCGGGATCGTCGCGATCTCCGTACATCAGCCGATCGACGGCGCCCTGCAGCCGCTCATGCAGCGGCAGCGCCACGACCGCCACCGCGCCGGCACCCAGCAACGCGACCGCGAACGGGGCATTGCCGGGGATGAGGCCTCCGATCGCGGCCACGGTCGCGGCGTAGGTGAGGATCACCCCGGCCGTCAGGCCGCCATAGACGAGCGAACGGTTCAGCACTCGGTCCAGGTCGAACAGGTGGTGTCGGTCGATCGCGATGACGAGCGCGACCGGGAACGGGAGGCCAAGCAGAGCGACGGCGCTCGGCGGGACCAACGGTGACCCGGCGAGCAAGACCGGTCCGAACCACAGGAGCAGGCCGCTCACCCCGGCGACCACCACCGCTGCCGCGATCCATCTCAGCTGCGCGCGCGCCAGCGGGTCGGCGAATCGGAGATACCCGTAGGCGAGCAGACCCAGCGACGCGAGGAGCACGCCGACCTGGAGGATGGCCTGTCCCGTGATCCAAGCGTCGAGCGCCACGAGGGCACTCCCACTCGCCAGCGCCGTGCCGAGGATCAGCAGGGACTGTCCCCCGAACGGAAGCCCATAGGCGAGGGCCAGCACGCGACCTCGACCGGCCGCGAAGCGATGGGTCGTCGGAAAGACGAGCGCCAGGTGCAGGGCGCCGCTCCAGAACAAGGTGTAGGCGACACCCGCGGCGACGGCATACAGCCAGAAACCCGCGGGTCGAGCCAGGTCGGTCACCTGCAGCCCGATCGCCCACGGGACGGTACTCGCGAACATGCCTGTGCCGGCGACGAGGAGGGCGCGCGCCGCCGGTTCGGCGGGTCGCCGGCCGAACAGGTAGATGCCGACGAGCTGCATCGACAGTGCCAGGACCAGGACACCCCAGTCGCGCTCGAGTGCTCGGAGCGTATCGAACGGGCCTGCGCTGACCCGGACCGTGACCGGCCGGCCGGCCCGGTCGATGGCGTACTCGATCTGGTCGCCGACCGCGATGGCCGGTCCGACCGCGGTCGCATCGAGGAGGTGAGCCGCCCAATCGTCGACCGGGCGGCCGAACATGCCGACGACTCGATCGCCCACTCGGAGCTCCGTCGTGGCGGTGACACCCGTGGCGGGTTCGACCGCCACCCCGTCGGCCGCGAAGGGAGCGCCGGGCCCGGCGACGACGGTGCCGTCCGAGGGAGTCACCGTTCGGTGGACGACGTAGGTCAGCGCGATGCCCAGGAAACCGACCAGCATCGCGGACAGGACGAGGCGCACGGCGTCCGTCCCCAGGAGCCGTCGGGTCGGTGCGATCGAGGCGCCGATGGCCATCGGTCGAGCTGTCCTCTCCGCTGCGTGCGTCGGTCAGTCTACGGACGAGGACAAGCGTGACGGTCGGTGGATCGGGATCTCCGTCATCACGGTGCGGCACCCGCCTCGTCCGCGAGCGCGCGCCGGATGCCATCAGCGTCGGCGCCGCCGAGCACCAGCCGACCGTCCGCGGTCATGTAGAGCAGGTCGATGTTGACCCCCATGTCGGCCACCCGACGGAGCAACGCGCCCGCCGCTCCGGGGCGGTTCTCGATGGGGGTGATGACCACGCGCCGCTCATCATCGATCGTGAAACCGGCGTCGATCAGCGCGCGTCGGGCCTGTTCGGCGTCCTCGACCAGGACGTGGTACGAGCCCTCTCCAGCGCACACATAGCCACACGCACCATCGATGTTGATCCCGGCCCGGCCCAGGACGTCGCTCGCTCGGGCGAGCGTGCCGGGTCGGTCGGACAGGACCACGGTCAGATCGGTCGACATCTGGGGCCTCCTCTTGGCGGTCGGATGGCTCACCCGCTCAATGCGGCCATCGTGGCAGTCGCGCAGCGATCGAGCGCGTCGAGCCAAGGCGCGTGGCCGGCGCCCGGGACGATCTCCAGCGTCGCGTTCGGGATCCGGGCCACGACCTGGCGCGCGATGTCCGGTCCGCCGAACGGATCGCGCTCGCCCCAGATGAAATGCGTCGGGGTACGGATGGCGGCGAGGACCTCGTCGGGCAGGCTGAAGCCTCGGCTGCCGGCCCGCGGCGACAGCAGCGCGCGGCCCATCGCAAGTTCATTGCGCAGCGTGTCCGTCGAGCGCAGCAGGGCGAGGTAGGTCGCAAGATCCTGGACCGTGATCCGGCCGTCGTCGAGGCTCGGCCCGTGGCCGATGCCTCGGAACGTCATACGGACCGACCACTCGGTCGACGGGACGGAGGTGAGCAGGCGTCCCACGAGCGGGAACGTCATGAGCCGCATCGTCGCCGGGATGTGCGCGGCCGGCGCACCCGCCGGCCAGCTGAACTGGACCATCCTTCCGACCCGGTCGGGATGGGCCGCGGCGGTCTGCAGCGCGACGAAGCCACCGAACGAGGTCGCCACCAAGTGGGCAGTCGGCAGGTCCAGCGCGTCGAGGACGTCGATGAGGAGCGTTTCCCCATAGCCACGCACCGTGGCCGCGTCGACCTTTCGGGGAAGCGGGTCGCTGAGTCCGGTCCCCGGTCGATCCAGCACGATCCTGCGGAACCCGTCGAGCCGGGAAGCCAGGGTCGCCCAGCTCGCCCCGCTCGTGTTCGCGCCGTGGACGAACAGCACCGGCGGACCCTCGCCAAGCTCCTGGACCCGGACCGAGACCTGGTTCCTGCGCAGGTCGAGACGACGCTCGGTCGGGCGAGAGCGGGTCGACGCCCAGAGTCGGGCCTCGGCAGCCCGGAACGGTGCTGGATCCACCGATCGCGTCAGCGAGATCGGCGCTCGAACCGCAGGTACGCGGCGCCGCGAAGGTCGACGTAGGTCGCCCCACTGGTCTCGACCACCCGGAGGACGACCTCGCCGCACGCCGGACAGCGCAGGACCGCACCCGGTCCACGGACATAGGCGCGCATCGCGCCGACCTCGTTGACCGTTCCGCAGTGGACACACCGTCCCGGCACGGCGGTCATGTCCGCCCCGAACAGCGCGGCCAGCGACCCGGCCAGGGCATTCCCGTCGACCATCAGGTCACGGTCGGCGTCGCTGGTCGGCTGATCCATCTCTCGGCTCTCCTTGTCGGTCGTCACGTGCCGGTCGGTCCGAACCGTTCGGTGCGGATCCGATCTGGCGGCAGCCCGAGCCGGACCAGCGCGTCGGCCACGGTCTCGACCAGATTCGTCGGCCCGCAGATGTAGCTTCGGGCATCGCGACCGAGCGGCTCGAGGACCTCGTCCAGCATCGCCCCATCGATGCGTCGGCGGTAGCCCGTCCAGTCCGGTGGCTGGACACGGGTCAGGGTATGGATCACGGCCAAGCCATCGTCGAGCGTGCCCAGCGCATCGAGTTCCGCTCGGTAGATGATGTCCTCGGGCTCGCGCCAACTCGCCAGCAGTCGCGCCGGACGTCCCGACTCCGCGGCCTTGCGATGCCGGAGCATCGCCATCAGCGGCACGATGCCGGAGCCGCCGGCGACGAGGAACAGGGGCTCGACGAACGTGGCCTCCCAGACGAAGTACCCGCCGATCGGCCCGCGGACCTCGATCCGGTCCCCAGGCACCACCACGTCGTGCAGGAACGGCGAGACCTCACCATCCGGGATCCGTTCTACGGTGATGTCCACTGCGCCGCCGCGCTCGGGCCCGGTCGCGATCGAGTACGACCGTTCGACGCTGTAGCCGTCCTGCGCGGTCAGGCGGAGGTCGAGGTGCTGCCCGGCTCGATGACCGGGCCAATCGGGCACGATAAGGGTGAAGGTCCGCACGCTCGGTGTCTCGTCGCGGATGGCCGCGATCGTCGCCAGCCGCCAATCGATCGACCCAGCCACCCGAACGCCGCTGCCCCTAATCGCCGCTGTAGCGCTCTTCGCGCCATTGGTCGCCCCGCTCGTGGTACCCCAGCGACTCCCAGAAGCCGCGCTCGTCCTCGCGTTGGATGCGCAGGCCCCGAAGCCACTTCGCGCTCTTCCAGAAATACCGCCCCGGAACGACCAGCCGGGCCGGGCCACCGTGTTCGGGCGCGAGGGGTCGCCCGTCGTACTCGAAGGCCACGAATGCCTGCCCGTTGAGCACATCTCCGAGCGCCAGGTTGGTCGTATACCCGCCGTCGCTCCAGGCGATGACGAAGGCCGCCGTCGGATCGATGTCGACCGCCTCGAACAGCGTGTCGACGCTGACCCCGCGCCAGCGCATGTCGAGCTTCGTCCACTTCGTGACGCAGCTGATGTCGACCGTCCAGTCCCGCGCCGGTAGTGAGCGGAATGCGTCCCAGGACCAGGACACGGGTTCCCGGACGAGACCCTCGACCGAAAGTGACCATCCCTCGAGCGGAGTCCGCGGCGTCGGGCCGGCCGACAGGACGGGGAAGTCCGTCGTGAGGTATTGGCCGGGCGGCAGGCGTGACGGCGCATCGGAGCCGCTCCCGGCGCCTCGCCGCCCCACGAACCCGCGGGTCACGAACCGATCGCCCATGCCTCTCCACGTGCGGAGTGCGCCCCCGCCGATCAGTGTGAGGGCTGACGGCTGTCGTTGGAAGAGCTGTGGGTCAAGGTCGAGCGACCTGCGCGGCACGCGGGACGAAGATCAACAGGCTCCAACCGGCCAGGCCGGCCACGACGATCAGCCGGAGCACGATCGGCCAGGTCGTCTCCCAGACCCAGAGGGCGGCGACGACCGGCAGCAGCAGCAGGCCGGCGAGCGCCTGCGCGATCAGCGGCAGGTCGCGGAACCACTGCCACGCTGCATCGAGGCTGCCCTGGCTCCAGATCAGGGCAGCACCGAAGGCAAGCCACAGGCCCGCGAAGACGATGAAGGCGATCCCTCGCTCCACTGCGAACACGATGACGTTCGTGACCGGAACGACCGTCCAGTCGATCAGGGTGGTGATGAAACGGTCCATGACGTCGACCCTCCGGTTCGAGGTCGCGCCATTCCGCGCGACGGTCTCCGAGCCGATCGTCGGTCGTCGCGCCGCGGTGGGCCAGAGCGCTTCGTCATGAGGACCGCGGGCCATCCGGCGTGACGGATCGGACCCGTCGCCACGGCGCGTGCCGACGTCCGCCGCGAGCGGGCCCTCGCCGTCAGCGGATGACGCCGCTGATCAGCGCGATCACGAAGACGACATAGCCGACGTAGAAGACGCCACCGACCAGGAGGTGCCGGGCCTCGAGCACGCCTCGCTGCCTGGCCGGCAGGAAGATGAGCGCTGTCGCGAACAGCGCGATCACCGCCGAGGCGAACGCCGTGTAGGAACCGGACGCGATCGTCCATGTCTCCGAGGCAAGGACCAATCCGACGACCGTCGGGATCGCCGACTGGAACACCATCGCGCCGGTGATGTTCCCAAGGGCCAGGGTGTCCTTGTTCTGGCGGACCCAGATGATCGAATTGAACTTCTCGGGTAGCTCGGTCGCGATCGGCGCGATCACCAGCGAGAGCAGCACCTCGCTGACGCCAAGACCATGGGCGACGTGCTCCACCGCGTCGATGAAGAAGATCGCGCCAACGACGATCAGCCCGACCGAGCCGACGACCTGCAGGCCGATCACCCGGAGGCGCGGGTCGATGGGGTCATCGCGATGGGCACCGGCGTCGAGCCGGTGCATCCGCAGCGGGGCGAGGTCCTCACCGGTCTCGGGCGCTTCACCCGCCAGATGGACGCGCACGTATCGGGCGTACAGTCCGACGAGGACGATGGCGACGACCCAGCGCGCGATCGACAGGTCCGGCGGCAGGATCGCGGCGCCGACCGCGAGGCCGTAGCCGAGGAAGAAATAGCGGAGGTCATGCTCGACGACCGCCGTGTCGACTGACAGCGTCGTGCCCGTTGCGCGGCGCCCGCGAAAGGCGATGATCCCCGCGCCGGTCACGAACATCGCCAAGGTCGAAAGCATGAAGGGCGCCCCGAGGATCGCGCCGACCCCGACCTCGTGCGCACCATCCGCGGAGGCGAAGACGATGGCGATGATCGGGATCAGGGTCTCGGGCAGCGCCGTCCCGACCGCGGCGAGCACGGAACCGACGGCGCCTTCGCCCAAACCGAGCTTCCGGCCGAGCCACTCGATGCCGTTGGTGAAAAGCTCGGCGCCGGCGAGGATCACGACCAGGCTGACGAGGAGCGTCAGGACGTCGGTCATCGCCGCCGGCCGTGGTCAGGGGGCGTCACCCTCCGAGGATGGCACATCGCGTCGACCGGCCCACGCCACGAGCGGCAGGGCGAGCATGGGTGCCTCGAGGACCGAGTACAGGAGACCACCGCCGCGGGCGTTCACGACCGACGCCAGCCAATCGGGCATGAGACCGATGAACGGCAGCGACATCGCCGCGAAAGTGGCCAGGCCCGCCCACCACGCCCGGCTCGGGAACCCGAACAACGCGAACGGGAACAGGCTCGGCTTGAGCAGGGCGAACGGGGCAGCCCCGCGCCAGGTCGTGGCGACCGCCATCGCCGCCACGCACCAGATGACGGGGTTGCCGGTCCAGGTCTTGAGCGGCGTCGTCGGCCAGGCCAGGCACAACGCGATGAGTGGCCAGACCGCGGGTCGCGGGCGCAGGCGCCGGACGGCGACCGCCGTCACGAGCGCCGGGACTCCCCACCACAGGGCCAGCGCCGGGATCACCGGCAGGACGGCCAGTGGGATGAAGAGCCAAAGCCCGAACGGCGGGTAGAGGATGTCGCCATGGACGATGTCGTAGGGGCCGGCGACCTGGCGCGGTTCGTAGAACGATCCGCCCGACAGCCAGCGCGCGGCCGCATCGCGATAGAGCAACGCGTCCTTGGCGAGTGGCTGATCGAGCGGCGCCGAGGTCACCACCACGAACAGCACCGGCAGCAGGATGGTCGCCAACGACAGTGCGAGAGCGATCGACCGACGATCGAGGTTCGCCATCAGTCGGACCGCCCGACGGGTCGTTCCAGGGCCCCGATCCGGCCCTCCAGGAAGGTCCGTTCCGCCCGATTGTCGGTCAGCTCGAGCGCGCGACGGTAGGCGACCTCGGCTTCCGTTCGCCGACCGAGCCGCCGCAACAGGTCCGCGCGCCCCGCGTGGAGATACGGATACGCCTCGAGCGTACCGTCCGCGAGTAGCGCGTCCATCAGCGCCAGCCCGATCGCCGGGCCATCCACCATCGCCACGGCCACGGCAAGGTTCAGCTCGATGACGGGCGAGCGATCGGCGGCGACGAGTCGGCGATACCGCTCGACGATCCGTGGCCAATCGGTCGCCGCCCACGACGACGCCTCGTCGTGCACGAGGGCGATCTCGGCCTGCAGCTGATACGGGCCTGGCCGCCCCGCGCGGGCCGCGGTCTCGGTCAGCGAGCGGCCCTCGGCGATCCGGTCACGATCCCAGCGACCGCGGTCCTGGTCCTCCAGCAGGATGAGGTCGCCGGTCTCGCTGGTCCTGGCCTCGCGCCGCGCATCGTGGAGCAGCATCAGGGCCAGGAGTCCGGTCGCCTCCGGTTCGGCCGGTAGCAGCGACACCACCACGCGCGCCAATCGGATCGCCTCCGCACTGAGCTCGCGGCGGACGACCGAATCGCCCGAGGTCGCCGCGTATCCCTCGTTGAACACGAGGTACAGGACTCGCAGCACCCCACCGAGCCGCTCAGGCAGGAGGTCCACCGGCGGCACGCGATACGGGATCCGGGCATCGCGGATCTTGCGCTTGGCACGGACGAGGCGCTGGGCCAGGGTCGGCTCGGGCACGAGAAAGGCTCGAGCGATCTCCGGCGTCGTCAGACCGCCCAGCGTGCGCAGCGTCAACGCGATGCGGGCGTCCAGCGGCAGGGCAGGGTGGCAGCACGTGAAGATCAGTCGCAGGCGGTCGTCACCGATGGACATCGGGTCGGTCTCGTCGCTCCCGGCGGGGTCGAAGGCCGCCAGCTCTGCTTCGACGACCGCGTCTCGAGCCAGCTCCTCGGTCTTGTCGCGGAGCCGGCGTCGTCGTCGCAGCCGATCGATGGCGCGATTGCGGGCCGTGGTCGTGATCCACGCGCCCGGATTGGCCGGGATGCCCCGGTCCGGCCAGACCTCGAGCGCGGCGATGAACGCGTCCTGGACCGCTTCTTCGGCCAGGTCGAAATCGCCCAGGACGCGGATGAGCGTCGCGACCGCCCGGCCCTGCTCCTCGCGGAACAGGCGGTCGACGACCTCGCGGGTAGCGGCCGAGTCGGTCAGGTCGCGGACGCAGCGCCCATCAGGGCGGACGGGTCGGACGCGGAGAAGTCGACGATCGGCCGGACCTCGATCGAGCCGAACCGGATGCCGGGACACTGCGCAGCCAATGCCAGGGCGGCGTCGAGATCCGCCGCCTCGATGAGATAGAACCCGCCGAGTCCCTCCTTCGTCTCGGCGAAGGGCCCGTCGGTCGTGATGGTCTCGCCGTCCTTCTGACGCAGGGTCGTCGCCGTCGTCACCGGCTGGAGCGCCTCGCCGGCGATGAAGGCGCCCGTCTCCTTGAGCATCGTCGTGTACGCGTTGTACTGCTCGAGCACGTCACCCGACACGGCCGGATCGGGCGGCAGCGGCGATGGGTCGGCGGTCGCTTCGTCGTAGATGAGGATCAGGTACTGCATCGGGCACCTCCAGGTGTGCCGGCTCCGGTCGGCCGGCGATCACTTGCACGACGAACGGACCCGGCCCGATTCGACGGTCGGCCTGGTCGGCTGCGGACCCGATCCTAGCGCGCTCGTCGATGGACATCGGCCGGTATCGTGTCCGACATGGCGTCGCCGAAGGAGATCCTCGAGATCGGCGGTCACGAGGTCACCATCTCGAACCCGCAGAAGGTGTATTTCCCCGACACGGGCTACACCAAGATCGACCTCGTCCACTACTACCTCGCGGTCGCCGAGGGCGCGTTGACCGGGATCCGCGGTCGGCCGATGGCGCTCAAGCGGTTCGTGGATGGCATCACCAAGGAGCCGTTCTTCCAGAAGCGGGCGCCCGACAACACCCCGGATTGGATCAGGACCGCCGAGCTGACCTTCCCGTCCGGGCGGACCGCGGACGAGATCGTCGTCGACGAGACCGCAGCCCTGATCTGGATCGTCAACCTGGGCTGCATCGATCTCAACCCCCATCCGGTCCGAGCCGATGACCTCGACCATCCCGACGAGCTCCGGGTCGACCTCGATCCTGTACCAGGCGTGCCGTGGTCGCAGATCCGCGACGTGGCCATGGTCTGCCGCGACGCGCTCACGGACGTCGGTCTGGTCGGCTGGCCGAAGACCTCGGGGTCGCGGGGGATCCACATCAACGTCCGAATCGAACGGCGCTGGACGTACCCGGAGGTGCGCCGGGCAGCGCTGGCCCTCGCCCGCGACGTCGAGCGGCGGATGCCCGGGCGAGCAACGTCCAAGTGGTGGAAGGAGGAGCGCCAGGGCGTGTTCCTCGACTACAACCAGAACGCCAAGGACCGGACGGTCGCGTCCGCGTACTCCGTGCGGCCCCTGCCGGATGCCCGGGTATCCATGCCGCTGGCCTGGGACGACGTGCCGACGGTCGAGGCCGAGGCATTCACGATCGAAACCGTGCCGGCCATCTTCGCCGAGCGGGGAGACCAAGGCGGCGGGATCGACGAGGCGGTCGGATCGCTTGAGGGGCTCCTCGATCTGTCCGCCAGGGACGAGCGCGAGGGACAGGGCGACGCCCCGTGGCCGCCCAACTACGCCAAGCAGGCCGGGGAGCCGCCGCGCGTCCAGCCCTCACGCAAGCGCCGACCCGATTCGGAGTACGAGACCGGTCGGGGCGAAGCCGGCGGTCCACCGCCCGACGTCGCCGCCGAGCGCGCGGCGGCGGTGGCGGCCGGAGACCGCAATGCCGGCCTGCCGACCGACTGGGAGGGATCCCGCCCGACGCCGACCGGCCGGCGAAAGACTACCGTGCCGATCATCGAGATCTCGCGCGCCGCCTCCAAGGCCGAGGCGCTGGAGGGCTTCGAACGCTGGAAGGTCCGTCATCCCGAGGCTGCGGCGGTCCTCGAGCCGGCTGATGTCCTGGTCGATGGCATGCGCGGCCGTTCCTCGCTGTGGTACCGCGTCCGCGTCAACCTGACCCACGTGCCGGATACCGCCCGGCCAGCGCAGGAACCGCTCGACCCCGACTACGACCCGTGGGCCGGCTTCGAGTGGCCGGATCGCAGCGGTCAGCTCGAGCGGGCCCCGCGTCGCCCGAAGTCCACCGGCTGAGGACGGCCTCGGCACGACATCAGGCCGACGCCGGCGCTCCGGGCGCGACCCGCTCGTAGACGACCACGCGCCAGTAGAACGTCCTGCCCTCGGCACGCGGTCGAAGACCCGCCGCCGCGACCAGCGCGTCCACCGTGGCGTTCGAATGGGCGTAGGCCCGATAGCGTCGCCGACGCAGCCGCATCCAGTGGTTCTCGAGCCAGATCGCGAATCGCACGAGCCATCGATCGCGGGGCAGCACGAGGCCGTACACCGACTTCGCCCGATCCGCGGACAGGCGCACGAGTCGCTCGACGCTCGGGTAGCAACAGATCACCCGGTCGAGGGTGACGATGTCGGTCGGCTGGATGGCCGCGGCGCGGGCCACGAAGTCGCCGTCCATGATCTCGAGCCGGTCGAGCTCGCCGCGTCGGCGGGCTTCCGCCCGGGCGACGTGCACCGATGGCGGCGACGCGTCGACGAGGAGCGCGTGGGACAGTCCGGCGTCCAGGAGCTCATGATCGACCACGCCGATCCCGCCGCCGATGTCGAGGAGCGTTCGTCCCTCGACTCCGGCCGCTCGGACGAATCCAAGCAACATCCGCGTGGTCTGATCGGGACCTGAGCGTCGATAGCGCACGAGGTCGGCATCGGCGTTGCGCCGATCGAAGATCTCGTAGCCCTGCTCGCAGCCGCAGGCGTCCATCAGCCGAAGATCGTCTCGAGCTCGAACGGCGCCGTCGCCTCGAGCTGGTCGTACCGGCAGTCGCTCGGCGGCTTGTCGGGACGCCACCGCTTGAACGTCGTCGCGTGCCGGAAGCGCGAGCCCTGCAGGTGGTCATAGGCCACCTCGACGACGCGCTCAGCGCGCAACGGCTCCCACGACAGGTCCTTTCCGCGGTTCCAGCGCGAGGTGGCGCCCGGCAGCCGCTGGCCGGAGGCTTCGGCGTCGCCCCACCCGGCCCACTCCGCCCATTCCTGCCAAGGGTGCCCGACGATCGCATCGGTCCGGAGCGGCTCGAGCTCCGCGACCAAGGCGGCCCGGCGGTCCCACGAGAATGAGGACGTGATACCGACATGGTTCAGCTTGCCGCTGTCGTCGTACAGCCCGAGCAGCAGAGAACCGACGTGCGTCCCGGGCCCGTTCTTGTGCCAGCGGAACCCAGCCACCACGCAATCGGCCGTGCGCTGATGCTTGATCTTGAGCATCGCCCGTTTGCCCGGCTGGTACGGCGCGTCGAGCCGCTTGGCGACGACACCATCGAGCCCGGCGCCCTCGAACCGATGGAACCAGTCTGTCGCAGTCGCGCGGTCGGTGGTGGCCGGGGTCAGGTGGACCGGCGGCATGGCACCGGCAAGGACGGTCTCGAGGCGGGTTCGCCGCTCGCCCTGCGATAGGCCGCGTAGGTCCTCGTCGCCCAGCGCCAGCAGGTCCCACGCCACGAAGCTCGCCGGCGACTCCGCCGCGAGCATCTTCACGCGCGACGCGGCCGGATGGATGCGCAGGAGGAGCGCCTCGAAGTCGAGCGCGCCGTCGCGGGCGATGACGACCTCGCCGTCCAGGACGCAGCGCTCGGGCAGCGCCGCCCGCAACGGATCGGCCAGCTCCGGGAAGTAGCGATCGAGCGGCTTGAGGTCACGCGACTGCGTGTAGACCTCGGCACCGGAACGGAAGACGATGGCTCGGAACCCATCCCACTTGGGCTCGTACAGCCAGCCGTCGCCTTCGGGCAGTCCGTCGACCGCCTTGGCGAGCATCGGGTCGACCGGCGGCTCGACGGGGAGTTGGAGGGCCACGTCGGGAGTGTAGGCGCGGACCGGCTCAGGCGCGGCCGCCGATGGGTCGCGGTCCGGCGGCGGACCCCGCTGACGACCTCGGGTCCGCACACGTGGCGGCGTCGCGCGGGAACCACCGGGCACGGGCGGACGTCCGCCCGGTGCCGCGCGACCGACCCGGTCCGCGCGCAGACTCGGAGGTCGAGCGCGATGCGAACCATCCGGCCATCGATCGCCCTGGGGGGCCTGATCGTCATCAGTATCGTGATCGCGGGCTGTGCCAGCGGAGCGACCTCGCTGTCCACGGTCGGCAATGCGCTTCCACCCGGTTTCTCGGGCGGTGGGGCGGGTGCACCCGCCGCGAGTGCCGCTCCATCGGCCGCCAGTGGCGAGGACTCCGGCGGCGACCAGGTCGGCCGACCGGTGCAGGCCGTGGACGACGCGAAGATCGTCCGCACGGGGACCATCGACCTCCAGGTCAGCGATGTCGCGCGGGCGCTCGATGCCGCTCGGGCCGGGATCCGGGCGATGGGTGGTTACATCGGGGCGTCGCAGACGAGCAACCGCAACGACTCGCCGGTGGCCACGGTGACGTACCGGGTCCCGGTCGCCCGCTGGGAGGACGCCCTGACGTTGCTCCGCGGCCTGTCGGGTCTGACCACGAAGGTCGTCGACGAGCAAACGCAGGCGGTCGAGGTGACGGGCGCCATCGTGGATCTCCAGGCACGGATCCGGAACCTGCGTGCCAGCGAGACGGCCCTGCAGGGCATCGCGTCTCGCGCCACGAAAGTCTCCGATGTCCTCGAGGTCCAGAGCCAGCTGACGGACGTCCGCGGCCAGATCGAGCAGCTCACGGCCCAGCTCACGGACCTCGGTGACCGTGCCTCGTACGCGACGCTGACCGCCACCTACAGCGTCCGCGTGGTGGCCGTCGACGCGGCCGCGAAAGGCTGGGAGCCAGCCCGGGTCGTGGATGAAGCGTCGGCGACGCTCGTCGACATCTTGCAGGCACTGACGTCGGCGGGCATCTGGTTCGGCATCGTCTGGCTGCCGTTGCTCGTCGCCCTCGCCGTCGTGGTGGCGATCGCCACGGTCGTGCTCCGGCGCCTGGGCGTCATTTCGAGGGGTCGCCGGGAACCCGCTCCCATCGCCTGAACTCGACCCCCGCCGGCGCGCCTCGCCCATGGCACGATGACGAGGTGACCGACGAGACGGACGATGGCCGGATGGCGG
The DNA here is from genome assembly GCA_035688805.1 of Candidatus Limnocylindrales bacterium. GTDB lineage: Bacteria > Chloroflexota > Limnocylindria > Limnocylindrales > CSP1-4 > SPCO01. The sequence goes on along the minus strand of DASSMQ010000165.1, from coordinate 21,176 downwards.
CCGGCTACGAGCGCTTCTGGGCGCCCGTGCTGGCCCCGTCCGCCGTCGCGCTGCTGGCATGGCTCGACCAAGACGTCGAAGACGGGGCGAGCCACCTCCTTGACATCGGGGTCGGGACCGGCAACCTGACCCGACCGGCGCTGCGCCGCTGGCCGGCGGTCCGGGTGACCGGCATCGACGCCGCGCACGAGATGGTGGTCGCGACCGAGGCGTTCGTCGCAGCCGAGCCGGCATCGCGTGGCCGGTTCGTCGGGCAGACGGCCGTCGCCGCCGACCTGCCGTACGAGGACCATTCGTTCGACGCCGCGATGTCGTCCTTCGTCCTGCAGCTCGTGCCCAGCCGACCCAAGGCCCTGCGCGAGATCCACCGGGTCCTGCGGCCGGGCGCCCGATTCGCGTATGTCACGTGGCTCGCGGATGATCGTCCGTTCGCGCCGGACCGGATCTTCGATGCGCTGTTGGACGAGTTCGGGTACGACGAGGAAGAGGACCGACCGAGGACCGGGGACCTGCCGTCCGTCGAGCGGGCCGCCGCGGAACTGCGGCGCGCCGGCTTCCGGGACGTCGCCGCGTCGGCGGCGACGCTGGACCATCCCTTCACGGTCGACGGCTACATCGCCTTCCTGACCGACTTCGACGAGGAGACCCTCTTCGAGGAGATGGGCCGGACCGATCGGCGCCGGTTCCTGCTGCGCTTACGGGAGCGGCTCATGGCGCTGCCACCCGACGCCCTGCATTTCCGGGTGCCGATCGTCTACGCCGCGGGCCGCCGTTCGCGCTAAGGCGTGGTCGGGCCCCCGCCGGTCGCAGGGCGACCGAGTGGCGACCAGGCTCGGCCCTACTCGCTGTCGGTGGACTCCTCGGTCGTCGCGGCGGCGCCACCTTCGGCCGTCGGCGTCTCGCCTTCGGCCGCCTCGCCCTCCTCGCCTTCGCCCTCGACCTCTGCCGGGACCTCTTCGATCTCGACGCGCGGCGCCTGGACCTTGGCGATGATCTCGTCCGGGTCGGTCAGCAGCGTGACGTCCTCGGGGATCACCAGGTCGCTGACGCGGATGGTGGCATCGAAGTCGACGAGCGACTCGACGGAGTACTCGATGGACTGCGGGAGGTGGTCCGGCAGGGCCTTGACCTTGACCGTCTCGGTCGGGTGGAGGAGCGTGCCGTTGAGTTCGGCGACCGCGTGCGACTCGCCGGTGGCGACCAGCGGGACGTCGACGGTCAGCTCCTCGGTCATCCGCACGAGGAACAGGTCGGCGTGGAGCGGACGCCGACTCACCGGGTGGATCTGCACGTCATGGATCAGCACGGGGTTCGCCTTGGCCCCGTCGACCGACAGGTCGACCAGGGCGTTCGGACCGGTGTGCTTGCGCAGCAGATCGAACGCATGAGCATCAAGGGAGACGTTGCTCGAGTCGACCCCGTGGCCATACACGACGGCCGGCACCCGACCGCTCTTGCGGATGCGGGCGACGGCCTTGCCGGTGATGTCACGGTGTTCGGCGGCGAGCGTCGGGCGGGCGGTGGCCATGCGGTTGGACCTCGGGGCTGTGTCGTTGGTCGGTTCGGTTGTGGGCTGCGGCTCGCCGGCGGGGCCGGAGTGGCGAGGCGCCCGAAGCGGGCCCGTAGGGTACCACGGCACGGCCGCGGATCCCGCGTCCGGGGCCGAACGGCGTAGGCCGGAGTAGCATCGCGCCCGTGGCCGCCACCATCCTGATCGTCGAGGACGAGCACGCCGTCGCCAGGGGCATCCAGTACGCCCTCCAGCAGGAGGGCTACGACGTGGGCGTCGCCCGGTCCGGCGAGGAAGGACTCGAGATCGCGACGCACGAGGCACCGGACCTCGTCGTCCTCGACGTGCGCCTGCCGGGTATCGATGGCTTCGAGGTCCTCCGGCGCGTCCGCGCGGCCGGCGCCAAGATGCCGATCCTCGTGCTGACCGCGCGTGACGACGAGGTCGACAAGGTGATCGGCCTCGAGATGGGGGCCGACGACTACCTGACCAAGCCGTTCGGGCTGCGCGAGCTGCTGAGCCGGATCAAGGCCCTCCTGCGCCGCTCGTATGGCGATCTCGCCGATGCCGCGGGCGGCCGGGTCCTCCGGCACCGTGACCTCATCATCGACCTCGAGCGCCGCCGCGTGCAGCGCGGCGCGCGCCGGATCAGCCTGACACCGACCGAGTTCGAGATCCTGCGCCATCTCGCGACCCGACCGGGGCGGGTCTACACCCGGTCGGAGCTACTCGAGCTGCTACGCGATTACGAGGCGCTCGACCAGGACGAGAAGACCATCAACGTGCACGTCAGCCATCTGCGCGAGAAGATCGAGGACGATCCGGCCAGCCCGGCGTTCGTGCTGACCGTCCGCGGCGTCGGGTACGCATTCGCGGAGCGCTGATCGCATGGGCGTGCGCACGCAGGTCTGGCGTCGCCTGCGCCGGGTGCTACCCAGGACGCTCCAGGCTCGCCTGACGGTCGCCTTCGCGGCAGTCATCGCCCTGGTCCTCGTGCTGGTCTCGATGGTCGTCCTCAATCGGCTTGACGACTATTTCGCCCGCCAGCAGGAAGCCGACCTGGGCGAGCGCCACAAGACGGTCATGGCGTTCGTGGGATCGATCACTGACCAGGCAGCCGGGGGCCAACCGGTGGTCGGCGCCACCGGCGCCGTCAACACGAGGGTCCTGGCCAGCCTCTCCCGGGAGGAGTTCCGGGTACTGATCGCCGACCGGACCGCCCAGGCCGACGTCACCGTGCGCTACGGCGTCAGCGTCCCGAGCGGGGAGAAGACCCTCTTCGTGCCGGCGCCGAATGGGACGGTCTTCCTGCCTCGCCAGGCACCGCCTGCCCGTGGCCAGACCCGCGAGAGCGTGGCGGTGACCGACTACTTCGCAGGCGGCGCCGTGGGCGGGCGCTACTCGGTCGAGGTCACGCTCAGCGATCCGTATACCTATCGGGCGACCGCCATCAGCAGCGTGACCGGGCTCCTCGTCGCGATCGGGCTCGTCGCCCTTGGGCTGGCGGTCCTCGTATCCGCGGCGCTCGCTCGCCGATTCACCAACCCGATCCGCCAGCTGACCGACGCCTCGCGGGCCCTCGCCGAGGGCGACCTGACCCGGCGGGTCCCGGCGGCCAGGCTGCGCGCGGGGTCGTCGGAGATGGGCGAGCTGGCGGTCCAGTTCAACACGATGGCCGACCGGCTGGCCGAGAGCGTGGAGCTCAGCCATCGCGACCGCGATCGCAGCCGCGACTTCCTGGCTGACGTCTCCCACGAGTTGCGCACGCCGCTGGCCGCGCTCCGCACGTTCAACCAGCTGCTGATGGAGTCGGCCGGCGACGACCCGGATGCCCGGGCCGAGTTCCTCGAATCGAGCGCCGGCCAGATCGACCGCCTCGACTGGCTCGCCCAGAACCTGCTCGAGCTATCGAAGCTCGATTCGGGGCTCGTCCTCCTCGACCTGCGCCCGGATGACCTGCGCGCGGCGGTCGAGTCGGCGACCCACCAGCACGATGCGGTGGCCGCGCGCCGGGGGGTGACGATCGACCTGGCCATGCCCGATTCTCCGATCCGCATCCGGCACGATCCGCCGCGTATCGGCCAGGTCGTCGCCAATCTCGTCGGCAATGCGGTCAAGTTCACGGCGCGCGGCGGCCACGTTCGAGTCTCGGTCGAGCCGACCGCCGACGGCGCCCGCATCGACGTCACCGACACCGGGGTCGGCATCGACCCGACCGAGCTACCGCACATCTTCGAGCGGTTCTACCGAGGATCGCGGGCCAACGAGGCGCGCGGCTCGGGGAGCGGCCTCGGACTGGCCATCGTCCGCAGCATCGTCGACATCCACGGCGGGACCGTGACCGTCGAGAGCGGGCTCGAGGCGGGCAGCCGGTTCACGGTCCGCCTGCCGCGCGACCCACGCCACATCGCGGGCACCCCGGCGGCAGAGCGGGTCGACGTGACCAGCGCGGCCGAAGGATCCGAGCGCATCGCCGCCGGCTCAGACGCTTCTCAGGCGGGCGATCGCAACATGACGGAAACTTCACCGTCCGACCCGCCACAGGTGAATCCAGCCTCGGCACCGTAGGAACGACAACGGACCGTCGCCTGGCCCCTCACCGGCCAGGACGACCCGCGACCGCCGACAAGGAACGACCACCGACATGTCCGACACGCCACATCCCGACGACGGCGACCTGACCAAGCGTCACGAGCTGCCCGCCGAACCGACCCCGACCGCTTCGAGCACGAGCACCCCTGCGGCGGACCCGACCGCCGTATCCGACACCCCCGACCTCGAGCGCTATTCGCCGCCGTCCGAGGCGCGACCCGAATGGTCCCGCCACGTCGACGAGCCGACACCGGCAACCACCCCGGAGCGCTGGTACGAGCCGGCCTCGACGGTGGCCTCCACGCCGGTGGTCACGGCGCCCGTCCAGCCCGGCCGCCCGAGTCGTGGCAACACGGGGACCGTTCTGGGCGCTGCCCTCCTTGCAGCCGTGCTCGCCTCGGGTGGCACCGTCGCCGCCCTGAACGCGACTGGCGCGTTCGATCGGCCCGGCCCGGCTCGCACGACGACCCCGACCGCGACCACCGTCGGGGCCAACAACCAACCGGTGACCATCGACGAGTCGTCGGCGACCATCGACGTCGCCGCGGCGGCCAGCCCGGCCGTCGTACGCATCACCACCAATTCGTCGGTCGACACCTCGACGGGTAACATCCCGGCGACCGGCGTCGGCTCGGGGGTGATCTACGACTCGAACGGCTGGATCCTGACCAATCGTCACGTCGTCGAGGGCAGCGACACGATGACCGTCGAGCTCAACGACGGGCGCTCCTTCTCGGGCACCGTGTACGGCATCGACACCCTGACCGACCTCGCTATCGTCAAGATCCCGGCGACCGGCCTGACCGCCGCGAAACTCGGCGAATCCAACGCGCTCAAGGTGGGCCAGCTGGTCGTCGCTATCGGCAGCCCCCTCGGGACCTACTCGAACTCGGTCACGAGCGGCATCGTCTCGGCCAAGGGCCGATCGATCACGACCGACGGCAACCAAAGTCTCAACAACCTGATCCAGACCGACGCCGCGATCAACCCCGGGAATTCGGGCGGGCCGCTGCTCGACGCGGGCGCCAACGTCGTCGGCATCAACACGGCCATCGCGGCCGATTCCAATGGCATCGGCTTCGCGATCCCGATCGACATCGCTCGACCGATCATGCAGCAGGCGCTCGACGGCAAGAAGCTGTCCCGGCCCTACATGGGCGTCGTCTACCGACCGATCGATCGCCAGGTCGCGGCCGCCCAGAAGCTGCCGGTCAATGACGGCGCGCTGGTCATCGCCGGCAACGGTCAGGGCGGTTCGCAGCCGGCCATCGTCCCGAACAGCCCGGCCGACAAGGCCGGCATCAAGGAAGGCGACATCATCGTCAAGGTCAACGACCAGGCCATCGATGGCGACCATCCGCTCGATGCGACGCTGAGCGAGTTCGCCCCGGGTGACAATGTCACCGTGCAACTGCTCCGAAATGGCTCTTCGATGACGGTGTCCGTGACCCTCGGGACCCGCCCCTCTGACTTGTAGGCGTCGGCGCCGCTGATCCTACGGCCGGCGGCGCCAGATCTCGACCGAGGCATGGTCGAGCGGGCCGCCGAGCTGCACCTTGGGCTTGCGGACCCGGACGCCGACCTCGATGACGTCGAACGCGACCAGCAGCTCGTGGCTGATCGCTTCGGCGATCGCCTCGAGCAGTCGGAACGAGGTCGATTCGACGATCTGCCGGGCGATCTCGTAGACCCGTCCGTAGTCGACGGTCCGGGTCAGGTCGTCGTCGACGCCCGCCGGCTGGAGGTTGAGCAGCAGCTCCACGTCGACCTCGAACGGCTGCGTCGTCTCGAGTTCGTGCTCGTAGTAGCCGTGGCGGCCCTCGAACCGCATGTTGGTCAGCACGATCCGATCGGTCAGCCTTGGCCTCCTCCCGTCACGACGTCCAGCCGCGGACGATGGCGTCGCTGACGCGAGCCGCGCGGACATTGGCACGCACATCGTGCACCCGGACCATATCGACTCCCGCGGCGATGCCGAGGGCCGTCGTCGCGAGCGTCGCCTCGACCCGCTCGTCGGGCGGCAGGTCGAGGATCTTCCCGAGGGTCGATTTCCGGGACGTCCCGAGCAGGATGGGCCGACCCAGGGACCGCAGACTGGCAAGGTCCCGCAGCAGCTCGACATTCTGCGACGCGGTCTTCCCGAAGCCGATGCCGGGGTCGACGATCAGCGCGCCGGGCGGCACGCCGAGGCGCTCCGCCCGTTCGACGGCGGTGCGGAGATCGGCGACCACCTCTGGCACGAGCCGCTCGTAGTCCGGCTGCTCCCGATTGTGCATCACGACGATCGGCCGGCCCGAGCTGGCCGCCAGCTCGGCCAGCGACGGATCGGTCCCGACGCCCCAGATGTCATTGAGCAGATCGGCCCCGGCCGCGATCGCGGCCTCGGCGACCACCGACTTGGTCGTATCGATGCTCAGCGGCGTGTCGGGTAGCGCGGCTCGGACCGCGGCGACGATCGGCACCACCCGGCCGATCTCGGCCGCGGCATCGACCGGCGCGTGCCCTGGTCGGGTGGATTCACCACCGATGTCGAGGATGTCGGCGCCGTCTGAAACCATCCGACGAGCCTGGTCGACCGCCGCGGCGACCGGGTCCGGAACCTGGAGCAGTCCGTCGCCGGAGAACGAATCCGGGGTGACGTTGAGGATGCCCATCACGAACGTCCGCGCGCCCCACGTGAAGGTCCGGGACCCGATCCGGGTCGGGGGTGGGGGCGGCGCGTCAAGGTGGAGGGTTCGCTCGCCGGTCATCTGACCTCGGGTTCGCGCAGGTCCGGGTCATCGACCAGGTGCGCGCGCACAGCGCCGACAAGATAGAGGGAGCCGGCCACGACCGTCGGGCCGGGGATCTCCTGGGCTCGCCGCAGGGCCGTCAGCGGGTCGGGTTCAGCGATGATCGAAGCGGGGCCGGACCCGGCGGTGGATCGAGCCGCGCCGGATCGGCCGGCCGGCCCGGAGGGTCTCGCGACGGCCCGCCATCGGGCGGCGAGGTCGCCAGCGGGCATCGCCCGCGCCAGGTCCACCGACGTCGCGACGACTGTCGCCCCATCGAAGGCGGCCGACCCAAGGAGCGCCCGGATCAGCCCATCCACGTCCTTATCCCCCATGGCCGCGGTGACGAGCCCGATCGGCCCCGGCGCCAGGAAGGGCCGCAGGTCGTCGAGTGCCGCCGCGAGAGCGGCGGCGCCGGCAGGGTTGTGGGCACCGTCCAGCAGGATCTCACGATCGTCTCGATCGATCAGCTCGAGGCGCCCCGGCCACTGGACGCGGGCGTAGCCGGCTCGACGCGCCACTGGGTCGACGGTCGCGATGCCAGCCCGGGCGAGCGCATCGAGCAGCGCGTCGGCGACGGCGACGTTGGCCGCCTGATGGCGCCCGCGAAGCCGGACACGCGTCGGCCCGAGGCCTGGCAGCTCGACCTCGATGCCGTCGCGGTCCCAGCGGTGCAGTGGCGCCGGCGCCACCACGGTCAACGGCGCGCCCACCCGACGCGCCCGGCGCCGCACGATCTCGAGGGCAGCGCCCTCGGCTCCGGTCACCGCGAGATCGCCGCGTTCGATGATCGCCGCCTTCTCCCGGGCGATGGCCTCGATCGTCGACCCCAGGCGATCCATGTGGTCGAGTGCGACGTTCGTGACGACCGCCACCCCGCCGTCCCAGGCGTGGGTCGCGTCAAGGCGGCCGCCGAGCCCGACCTCGACCAACGCGACGTCGAGATCCGCTTCCGCGAAGTGCCGGAAGACGACAGCCGTCAGCAGCTCGAACTCGGTGGGCTCGCCGTGCCGCCGTGCGACCCGATCGGCCACCGCCAGGACCGCATTCACGTGTCGGGTGAAGTCGGACGGGCTGATCGGTCGACCGTCGACGGCGATCCGCTCGCGATAGCTGACGAGGTGCGGTTTCGGGGTCTCGCCGACTCGAAGGCCCGCGGCACGCAGGGCGCTCCCGGCGAGGGCCAGCACACTGCCCTTCCCATTGGTGCCCGCGACGAGCGCACCGCGGATCGCGAGCTGCGGGTCACCGAGTTCGCGCAGGAGCGCGCGCGTGCGACCCAGCCCGAGCCGGACGCCGAACCTGCCGCGGGACGACAGAGCGGCCAGCGCGTCGCGATACTCGTCGGCGGTCGCCTCCGACGGACGGGTCGGCGGCTTCGGGCGCGTCGGCGACGTCACTCGCGGGTCAGCTCGTCCTCGTAGAACACGCACTGGTTGAAGCGCGGGGTCAGGCACACGTCATTGACGTAGCCCTGGTCGAGGTGGACCCCGCCGCGCAGCTGGCAGCGCGAGACGTTCGCGTCCTGGCGGATCAGCGCCTTGAGGAGGTGGGGTGCCTGGATCGGGATGGCCCCGCGAGTGCCGGTCATGTAGAAGTGCGGGCAGACGTTCCGGCGCAGGTTCGGCAGGCCGAAGCCGGCCCGCGGCGGCATCGGCATCGTGGCCGCGCCCCCTGGTCGCGCGGCGAGCGGGGACGGCGTCACCCGGGCGATCGGACCGAGTCCGAAGGCGGGCCGGCCGCTGGAGCTGGTACCCGGGCGCGAACCGGAGCCGCCCGTGCGCGGTGGGCCTCCCGGCGCTCGACGATCGATCGGCCGTCCCGTCCGTGGATCGCGGGCCTGCACGCACCCTCCCCTGTTCATGCGAGCGCGCCACAACCTTCGGCACGCGCGACCGCGCCAGAGTACATCGCACCGTCGCGCTCCGACATGGCGGCCCCACGCCCGCCCGACGGCCCGCCGCCGCTGAGAGGCCTTCGGCACCAGCCGCTCCATGGCGTGCGACAATCCGGCCCGATGGCGACTCGGCGCGGCACGCGCCCCAATCACGTCCGGCCCCGTCCCGCGTCCGGCGGTCGCCCCTCCCCCGTGGCTGTCCGGCCGCGTGCCCCCGCCCCCGGGCGCCTCTCGTCACGGGCCCCCATCCGTCGCAGTCGAGGCATCCCGCTGTTGGGCCGGATGGCGCTCGGGGTGGGCGTACTGGTCGTCGCGGCCGCGGTGCTGTATGTCGGCGCCGGCGGTCTCGGCATCGTGGCCGGGGCGCTCGGCGGCACCATCTCGACGTTCGTCCGCGGGGTGACGGCCACACCCGTCCCGTCGGCGACCGTCGGCCTCGTCCCGGACGCACCGAAGATCGAGTCCCCGGCCGAGCCCTATACCAACCAATCGCAGGTGGACCTGTCCATCACGATTCCCTCGAACCTCGCCGGCAACCCGGATTACTCCGTCAAGGTCTACCTCGCGCTCAAGGATCAGGCCCCGGCGCCGGTCGACCAGAAGCCCCTCTCCCCGACGCCGCGGATGATCATCCCGGTGACCCTGACCGAGGGCGTGAACGACTTCAGCGTCACCCTCGTCGGCCCAGCCGGCGAGTCCGAGCAGTCGCCGTTGGTCCGCTGGATCCTTGATCGGAAACCGCCGGCGATCCGGCTCAGCTCGCCCAAGGACGGGGCGCTCATCAACCGCAAGGCCGTGACCCTCGAGGGCCGCACCCAGGGCCGCTCGACCATCAATGCCCGCAACGTCCAGACGGGCGACGCGGTCGGCGGCACGGCCGGCGCCGATGGGACGTTTTCGGTCAGCCTGCCGCTGACGAACGGTACCAACCAGCTCCACCTCGTGGTGACCGATCCGGCTGGCAACAACAAGACGCTCGACCTCAGCGTGCGGCGTGGATCGGGCGCGCTCCGGGCGTCGATCTCGTCGTCCATCTACTCGGTCAGCCAGAAGGACCTGCCCTACGACATCCAGCTGACCGTCCTGGTCGACGACCCTGATGGACGACCGCTGGCAGGTGCGCATGTCACGTTCACCCTGAGCATCCCGGGCATCCCGACGATCCGCGGCGATGCCACCACCGATGCCGAGGGCCGGGGCGTCTTCACCACGCGCATCCCCAAGGGCACCTCCCGGGGCGGCGGCAGCGCGGCGGTCCTCGTCCGGACGGACCAGTTCGGCAAGACCAGCGACGAGACCGTCATCACGATCCGCAAGTAGCCGGGGACGGGATCGGGGTCGACAGCCCCGACCGTCGCAGCTACCATCCCGCCATGCCGATGTGGCGGTGTCCGCATTGCGGGACTCCCCAGGCCGAGACGGCGCGGTGCTGGGTCTGTCGGCGGTCCTCCACCTCCTGCGCGACCTGTCGGCATTTCCGGCGTTCGGTGGCGGCACAGCTCGGCTTCTGTGGGCTCGATCGTGGCCGCCAGCCGCTTCGCGGTGACGAGATCCGCGGCTGCTGGGAAGGCTGGCCGAGCGGACAGGCAGCGCCCGATCGCCCGCCGACCATCGGACCGGCGAGGCCGGTCGACCCGGCCAGCCCTGCCCCCCTCGAGTTCATCGAGGTCACGGCGCTGGGCGCCTCCGCAACGTCCGCACCTGCGCAGGCGCCATCGCCCGCCCTGGTGCCGGACCTGCCGGTCCGCCCCGACCATGGCTGGAATCTATGGGGCGATCCGGAGCGCTGACGGCGAGACCCTGATACCGGCGCCTGAGCGAGCCGGAGGCCCGCTCAGGTCGGCGCGGCGGTCGGTTCGATGGTCGGCGTCGGAGTTGGCGCCGCGGTCGGCGGCGGCTTGGGCGTCGGCGTCGGTGTGGGCGGTGGGGTCGGCGGGGCCGTCGGGGGTGGGGTCGGCGTGGGTGTCGGCGCGATGGTCGGCGTCGGTGTCGGCTCAGGACCCTTGGAGATCGTGTAGTCGACAGCCGTCCCCTTGGCCACGACCACACCCGGAGCCGGGCTCTGACTCACCACCAGGCCGAGCGGCACGGTCGGGTCGAATGCCTCGGCCTTGATCCCGGGCAGCAGGCCGGCGGTCACGATCTCCTGGACCGCCTGCGCCTCGGTCTTGTTGCGGAGGTCCGGCATCGGCACCTGTTCGATGCCCTGGGCGACGGTCACCCGGATGGTCGACCCGGTGTCGACGATCGTATCCGCCGGCGGATCCTGGGCGATGACCGTACCGACCGGCTGGTCCGATGGCGCCTCGGTCGCGCTGAGCTTGAGGCCGAGGGAGTCCGCCTCGGCGGTCGCGTCGGCAAGCAGCTTCCCGACGAGCTCGGGGACGCCGACCTTGGTGGCGGCGATCGGCTGGGATGGCCCGGACAGGAGCTGGTAGACGATGAACCCGACCGCCACCAACAACAGGATGGCGACCAGTCCGGCCACCCAGACCAATGGGCCGGGACGCTCGGGCCCATCCGGTTCGTCGTCGATCGGCCGGGCCGCGATGACCCCTCGCTCGCGCACACGCGGGGGCGGCCGGCGCGGGACGTCGACGTCGGCAGCATCGGCGTACGCGTCCCGCGGGTACGGCACGACCGCGGGGTTGGAACGCGCCGAGCCCGAGCGGGCGAAGCCTGGCGCGGCGGTCGCGGCGGTCGGGCCGGCGACCGACGGGGCGATCGCGCCAGCCGTCGGTGGGGCCACGGCTCCCGCGCTGCGCGATGCTTCGAGCGCGTCGGCCATCGACGTGGCGGAGAGGAATCGGTCGCCGGGCAATGGGGCTAGCGCCTTGCGCGTGATGGCCGCGAGGTCGGGCGGCACCGATGGCCGTTCCTCGGCGGGGTCGGGCACCTCGCCACTGAGCCGGGCGAGGGCCACGGCCGCCGCGCTGTCGCCCTCCCATGGCCGCCGGCCGGTGAGCATCTCGTATATGACGATGCCGAGCGAGTAGATATCCGACTCGTTGGTGGCGGTCTCGCCGCGGGCCTGCTCCGGACTGAAGTAGTGGACCGAGCCCAGGGTCGTGCCGGGCAGGGTCATCTGTGCCTCGGCGACGGCACGCGCGATCCCGAAGTCGACGACCTTGACCCGGCCGTCACGGCCGATGAGCACGTTGCCGGGCTTCACATCGCGATGGACGAGACCGCGGGCGTGGGCCGCGGCGAGTGCACGAGCGACCGCCGCTGCGATCCGAGCCGCCTGGGTCGGCGGCAGGGCGCCGTTCCGCCGCAGGATCGCGGCCAGATCTTCGCCGTCGACGTACTCCATGACGATGAACGGGCCCGACGGGTCCTCGCCGTAGTCGTACACGCTGACCACGTTCGGGTGGTTCAGCGACGCCGCGCTCTGCGCCTCCTGCCGGAAGCGGGACGAGAAATCCGGGTCGCGCAGGTACTCGGGGCGGAGGAGCTTGACGGCGACGTCCCGTCCGAGCTGGATATCGACCGCTCGGAAGATCGTCGCCATGCCACCCTGGCCCAGCTGCCCGACGAGCCGATAGCGGCCGCCCAGGATCGTCCCGATCTCCGCCAAATGTGCCCCTCGACGTACGAATGCGCGCACCGACACGCGGCGCGCGACCGGTGGCCATGGTACCGCATGGTCCCCAGCGGACCGCCTCCTGACCGACACATGTCGGTCGGGCGCGTCAGAGCGAGAGGCTAGCCAGGTAGCTTCGGAACTCGCCGGCGAGGTCGGGACGCTGCAGCGCCAGCTCGACCGACGCCTTCAGCCAGCCCATCGTGGTGCCGGCGTCGTAGCGGGTGCCCTCGAACTCGTAGGCGAACACCTGCTGCTCTTCCATGAGCGCCTGGATCGCATCGGTCAGCTGGATCTCCCCACCCGCCCCTCGCTGGGTCTGCTCGAGCTTGTCGAAGATCTTGGGGGTCAGGACATAGCGACCGATGATCGCGAGATCGGACGGTGCCTCGTTCGGCGCCGGCTTCTCGACGAGCGATGAGACCCGATGCAAGCGGCCATGATCGAGCGGGTCGTCGGTCGGCTCCGCTCCGATCACCCCGTAGCGGATCGTGTCCTCGGGCGGGACCGCCATCACCGCGACGACCGAGCTGTGGGTCTGCTGGTAGGCGTGGATGAGCTGGCCGATGCACGGTCGATCGCCGATGACGACGTCGTCCGGGAGGATCACCGCGAACGGCTCGTGTCCGATGAGGTCCTTGGCCATCAGCACGGCGTGGCCGAGGCCGAGCTGCTCCTTCTGGCGGACGTAGGCCACCTGGGCCAGGTCGCTGATGTGGCGGACCTGGCGCAACATCTCGATGTCGCCCTTCTCCTCGAGCAGGTGCTCGAGCTCGTAGGACAGGTCGAAATGGTCCTCGATCGCCCGCTTCTGGCTGGAGGTGACGATGATGACCTGCTCGATGCCCGCCGCGACCGCTTCCTCGACCGCGTACTGGATGATCGGTTTGTCCACCAGCGGCAGCATCTCCTTCGGCTGCGCCTTGGTGGCGGGCAGGAACCGGGTGCCCCACCCGGCGGCGGGGAAGACAGCCTTTCGGACGCGCATCGAACCTCTACGTCAACGAGTGGTGGGGTCGGTCCAGTCTAGCACCGGGCCCCTTCACGGCCGGTCATCGAGGTCCTCAACGAACCCGCGAACGGCCGCGTCGAACGCTGCCGGACGATCGAGATTCACGAGGTGCAATGCGCCCGCCAACCGGACTCGCCGGGCGTCCTGAGCCACCGCCGCGAACCCCGGCGCACCGACCCGGAACAGCAGGTCGAACTGCCCGTTGAGCAGCAGCACGGGGCCCTCGTATGAGGCAAGCCGCGGCCGGAACCGTTCGCCGATGAGCGAGTCGAGGGCGTCGGCCCCGCCTCGCGAGAAGAATCCGCCCTCGATGATCGGATCGGCGATCGCCGCCGGGTAGCGGGCTCGGAAGAACCAGGCATTGAGGGCGTCGAGGCCGGGTCCGTCCAGGCGTCGGAGCGCGCCGGCCAGGGCTCGATACGGGATGGCCGCAGGCCCGATCGGCTCCTGCGTGGCACCCGCGAGCACGAGGCCGCGGACCAGGGCCGGCACGCGAGCGGCGAGGTCCATCGCCACGTACCCACCGAGGGACAGGCCGACCACCACCGCACGACGATCCGTGGCCGCCTCGCGGATGGCCCGTGCGACCACGTCCGAGGCGCCCGCCAGGGTGAACGGGACGTCGGCGAGGACGCCATGACCGGGAAGATCGACCGCCATCACCCGATATGTCGTTCCGAGATCCCGCACTTGGCCGGACCAACACGACCGCGAGAGGCGCGTGCCGTGGATGAACACGATCGTCGGCGCCCCGACGGGTCCCTCGACGTCGTACGCCCGCGCGGCGATCTCGATCACGTCTCCCGATCCAGGCCGTGCTGCACGGCCAGCAGCGCCGCCTGGGTCCGGCTGGCCAGTCCCAGCTTGGCGAGGATGTTCGAGACGTGGGTCCTCGCCGTGCGCTCGGTGATGCCGAGCTCGGCGGCGATGGCCCGGTTCGGGAGCCCTCGCGCCACCCGTGCGAGCACGTCCCGCTCCCGCGCCGTCAGGTCGCCGATGCGCTGCTCATCCGAACCAGGATCCGCACTGCGGCCCCCGTTACGCATCCGCCGGGCCACGATCCCGGCGACCGCAGGATCGAGCGGCACCTCGCCGCCGGCGGCGGACCGGATCGCCGCCGCCAGCTCGTCGGCCTCGGCGTCCTTGAGCAGGAACCCGGTCGCCCCCGCCTCGATGGCGGCGATGACCCGACCCTCCTCGATGAAGCTCGTCAGCGCGATGACCTCGATCGATGGGTCCGCGGCCTTGATCTGCGCCGTCGCCTCGATCCCATCCACGTTCGGCAGCATCAGGTCCATCACGATGACGTCCGGGCGCAGGTCGCGAGCGAGGGAGATCGCCTCGGACCCATCGGCGGCTTCCCCGATGACCTCGATGTCGTCGTGCAGGTCGAGGAAGTCGCGCATGCCGCGGCGGACCATGGCGTGGTCATCGACCAACAGCACGCGGATCGGGGTGGTGGCCACCGGCCCGACGCTCAGGGACCGCCGGGGACGACGAGCGACGCGGCCGTGTCGGGGTCCGAGCCGCGCGCCGTCGCCGGCTCCCGCTGGAGGAGGATCGCCGCGGCAAGGATGGCGATCCCGCCGGCGACCTGGATCGGGGCCAACCCCTCGTGCAACAGGAGGGCGGCGAGCGCCACTCCCACGACCGGCTCGAAGAGCATCAGGATGCCGACCCGGGTCCCGCCGATGAGCCGGATGCCGGTCAGGAAGCCGAATGACGGGATGGCCGCGGCGGCGATGCCGGTGAACAGCAGCAGCGGAAGCACGTCGGGCTGGACCACCGGCCGGGCGAGCGGGCCGACGCCGCCGGCCACGAGCGCGACAGCAAGTGCGCCGATGAAGGACACCAGCAGGACCGTCGTCATGGCCTGTTCGGTTGGCACCTCGGAGTACCCCTCACGACCGATGATCACGAAGATCGCCTGGCTGACCGCGGCGCCGAGCGCGAGCCCCAGACCGATCGCGTCGAGCCGGATGCCGGCTGCCGGATCGAGCTGCGAGGCGACGACCGCGATCATCCCGGCCGAAGCGAGACCGAGCGCGACCGCGCGCCGACCATCGATCCGCTCGCGACCCGATGCGACGTTGAACGCCGCGACCATCGCCGGGTACGTGTAGAAGCCCAGCAGGGCAAGGGCGATCGTGATCCGATCGAAGGCGATGAACATGCACAGGTTGAGGATCGTGCCGGCCAGGGCCGCGACCAGCATCGCGGTCCGCGCCCGCCCCGACAGGTCTCCCCAGCGCACGACTCGGGTGGCGCCCCGCCGGACCCGCCAGGCGACGAAGGCCGCGAGACTCGCGAAACCGATCAATGCCCGCCACGTGACGAACGCCGTCGGCTCCATGCCCATCGCGTAGGCGAACCTCGACAGTGGCCCGAGCAAGCCGAACAGGGCCGCCGAGCCGATCACGATCGCGAAGCCTCGCATCGGGATGGCGGCATGCGCATCAGTGCTCATCGGTGTGGACAGGGGCGGGCTGGACACCGACGCATCGTAGAGGGGTCCGCGGGGGAGCGCCCTGGGGCCGTCCTAGCGGGCCTCGCGGCGGCCAGTCGCCAACCGGATCGAGGTGAACGGCACCCGGATCTCGCGGAAGACTTCGATCGAGACGAGGAAGCCGGCGAACAGGAACACGACTCCGAGGAACTTCCCGACCTGGAAGAGCTCGGTCGACCCGAAGCGGTTGAGCGAATCCGTCAGGCTCGGGATGAATGCCCCGATGGCGATCAGGATCGTGGCTGGCACCCGACTGTGGATGTGCCCCGAGACGAGCGCCCGGATGGCTCCCGGCAGCGAGGCCACCAGGTTCACCACGATCGCGATCGGCGCGATGAGCAGGTTGAACAGGAACTGGTCACCGGGCTGGTTCGGGTCAAGGGAGTAGGGCAGCACGCGTCGCTTCGGCATGAACACGTAGGTGCTGAAGACCGCGCCCAGGATCAAGGCGAACGCCCCGGTGATGTTCATGAACGGCGTGAGCAACCGGATCTCCGGCGGCAGGAGCGTACCGATCGGCATGCTCGTGCGGGGGTCGAGAGCGTAGCCGGGGGCCGCGATCGGGCTGGTCAGCATCAGCGCGACGCTCAGGAGCGTGGCGCCGACGACCGCGGTCGCCGCCAGCAACGGCCAGCGCTCATTCTGGAAATACGTCTCGACGGCCACTGCCAGCGCCAGGACCCCGGCCGCGATGAAATAGAGCAGCGGCAGCGTCCCGGCATCCGCGTATTCCGGCCGATTGCGGACGAGGAACGTGAAGAGCCCGGCGAGGAACAGGCACAACGCGAAGGCGTAGCCGAAGCGCGTCCGGCCGAGCAGGTAGGCGGTGCCGAGGCCGAGCCAGCCGGCCGTCCAGACAGCGCCAGTCAAGTACCAGGTCCGATACAGCGGCTCATTCCAGCCGATCGCCCCAGCGATGGCCTCGCAGCCCGCGGCAACCCCATAGAAGAGCATGCCGATCGCCCAGACGAGCTGGAACCCACCGCGACGCTCGCGCCACTGGTCGAAGAGCGCGACGCTGAACACCAGCGCGAGGATCGAGGTCACGGCCGGCAACACCACGTGGATCGGCATCAGGCGTCCGGCCGCTGATGGCTCTCGATGAAGCGCAACAGCAGTCGGTCGAGCAGCGCCGACGCATCGCCATACAGCGCGGCCAATCGGGCCGGGTCGAGCGATCGTCGACGCCCGAGGCCGGCCAGTTCGGCGAGGAACGGTTGTCGCGCGCCGACGAACCCGGAAACGGCTTCGGTCAGGCTCGCGTCGGCGGCTGCCAGGCGCCGGGCCTGATCATCGACCACGGCCCGCGCGTCAGCTTCCAGACGTTCTCGGGCCGCCCGATCGCGGGGATCGGCATCGAGATAGTCGATGAGCGTCGCGATGAGTCGTCGCCCATCGCGTCGATGGGCTTCGCGTTCCATGTCGTCGACGTCCGGTGACCCACCCGGGGACGCTGGCGCCTCGGCGTAGTGGCGTCGATAGACCCGCGACAGTCGCTCCGGTGACGCGCCGAGGCTGGCCAGGGCCGGTCCCCGCCCGGTCGGGCGGCGGGTAGCGGCAAGGCGCTCGAGCGCGGATCGGTCGAATCGACGGTGGCCCCCGGGCGTCGCCCAGGCGGACACTCGGCCCTCGTCGGCCCAGCGTCGAAGGGTGTCGGGGTCGATGCCGAGCAGGCGGCTCGCGGGTCCCAGCGACAACCAGCGGCTGGTGCGACTGGAGGGCTCAGGGTCGGGCACGGTCCCTCACGGCGATGGGGCGCCGACGGGCCGGCCTGATCGTGGGGGGAGACGACCGGCGGCCCGTCGGCATGGGATAACCTGGGTAAATCTGGGTATCAGATCCTCGCCCAAGCGAGCGGAGGATAGGGCCGCCCGCGAACGCCTGTCAAACTCGGCCGGCCCCAGGCCGAGGCGCGTGGCGCGGTCTCCGGACCGCCCGCCCCGGCACCGCTTGCAGCGATGGTCAGGCCGGCACGAACTCGTGATCGTCGCGATGGATCCCGTCGCACAGACCCCAGCGGCCCGCATCGGGGTGATCGGCGGAGCCGGGGATGGGGACCGGGCGCATGATCTCGCGGACCTCGCCCTTGCGGCAGAACAGGTACCCGCGATCGGCCATCCAGCGCCGGACGTGGCTGGGTTCGCCGTGGAACTGGAACGGCCCGGGATTGATGACCGGGCGAGCCGTCCACGACACTGGTGTCTCCGCGGTCACGATATCGAGCAGGTTCACCCGCCATGGGGTGCCCTCGATGATCTCACCACATCCGTCGCACCGACTTGCGACGTTGTCGCTGACGATGGTCCGGATGTCGATGCCCATGATCTCCATCGCCGGCGATGGTAGCAGGGCGCACCGGGCCGGTCCGCCGATCTGGCACGCGGCGTCCGACGCGAGCCCATCCCTCGATACGCCGGGCTGTGTCATGCGTGATCGCCCATGCTGCGTTGACCAGGCAACGGAAGCTTCGGTCGACCACCGGCGTGCCGTCCAGGCTCGTTCGATACGACTTGAGTCGGAACGCGGCGCCGCGGCGCACTGAGGAAAACCTGTCGGGCGTCAAGGGCGAAGTACGGGCCAAGGGAGGGTCGTCACGCGTGTTCGACATCTACGTGTGGGCGGCGCCACGAGACCTGGGCGTGGAGGCCGCTGGCGAGTTGGTCAGGGCCTGGGAGGCGGCCGGCGGCGACCCCGCCCAGGCGCCGTTCGAGCCGAGTACCGACATCGGCTGGTTCCACCGCGAGCTTGTCAAGGACCTGCCCTGGCTCGACGTGACCTCCGACGCGATCTCGAAGCCGACCAGACTCCCGATCATCCTCTCGGCCGATGACGAGGCGCCGGCGCGAGTCATCGCGATCGGGCTGCCGGACGACCGTGAGGCCCGCCGCGAAGCGCTCGCCGAGGTGTACTCGCTGGCGACCAAGTACGACACGATGGTCTACGAGCCTGGTCGCGGCGCGATCCACCAGCCGAACAGGGAGATGGCCGCGTACGCGAGCGAGACATTCTGGCCCCGCGCGGCGATCCGGACCGTCGCCGCGATGGCGATCGGGGTGGCGGTCGCGGCCGTTGCCTGGCAGGCCGGCGTTCCGCTGGTCAGCGGCGTCATCGCGCTGTTCGCCCTGTTCATGATCGGCGTCTTCGGGTTCACCCTGGTCGCCGAGGCGCGCAAGGCACTCGCACGGCGAGACCCGTCGGATCGTCCGGATGGCTGAGACGCCGTGACGTCGGAAGCGGGACCACCGTCGGCGGACAGACCCCGTCAGGGTCTCCTTCGAGCCACAGCGGGTGGTACCCCCAAGGGGATTCAAGCACCCGCCCGCTGTCTGAAGACGACCCACTGGCGTGGTGGGTCGCATGACGATGCCAGCCGCCGATGCTTGGCGCAACCGCATCGTCGGCACGGGTGAGGTAGCACCGGAGCAGCTCGTCCCGAACCCGGCCAACTGGCGGACCCACCCGACGGATCAGCAGCAGGCCCTGTCGGGCGCCTTGTCCGAGGTCGGCTGGGTCGCTCAGGTGCTCGTCAATCAGACGACGGGTCACGTCGTAGATGGCCACCTTCGCGTCAAGCTCGCGATCAGCCGCGGCGAGCCGAGCGTGCCCGTCCTGTACGTCGAGCTCACCGAGGCGGAAGAGCGTCTCGTCCTCGCGAGCCTGGACCCGATCGGTGCGATGGCCGAGGCAGAGACATTAGCCCTCGGAGAACTGCTCGGGAATCTCGAATCAGTCGACGGCGAGCTGCGGTCGCTCCTCGACCGGTTGGCAGCGGAGCATGGGATTCAGACGCTTCACGAAGGGTTGGTCGACCCAGACGAGGTCACCGCGCTGCCCGCCGAGCCGACCGTCAAGCCGGGCGAGCTGTACGCCCTCGGCGACCACCGCCTGGTCTGCGGCGACTCGCGGTCCCGAGCAGGTGAGGCGAGCCTTCGGTGACCTCGGCCCGGCCGACCTCGTATGGACCGATCCGCCCTATGGCGTCGCCTACCAGACCAAACTGTCCACCCAAGAAGCCGTCGCGCGGCATCGGCGGACCGACGGCCTTGAGATCAGCAACGACTTGCCGGAGGACATCCCGGCCCTCCTTGCGGCGGCGTTCGCCAACGCGCCGTTGAAGCCGGGTGGCGCGTATTACGTGGCCTCGCCCTCGAGCGCTGACGTCCTCCCGGCCTTCTACCAGACCCTCGCCGCGGCCGGGATGCCGGTCCGCCAGCAGTTGATCTGGGTCAAGGACGCCTTCGTCATGGGCCGGCACGACTACCACTATCGGCATGAACCCATCCTCTACGGCTGGAAGGAAGGGGCGGCTCACCTCTTCAGTGGCGGGCGCAGCCAGGACACCGTCTGGGAGATCCCGCGGCCGCGGCGGTCAGAAGAGCACCCGACCATGAAGCCTGTCGAACTCGTCGCCCGCGCCCTCCGCAACAGCTCGGGGCCGCGGGACCTCGTCTACGAGCCGTTCGCCGGGTCGGGGAGCACGATCATCGCGGCCGAGCGGACCGGACGCCGCTGCGTGGCCATCGAGATCGACCCGCGCTATGCGCAGGTGTCGATCGAGCGGTGGGAGGCGTTCACGGGGCGAACGGCGGAGAAGCTCGGTGGCTAGGACGGCACACGACAGCCGGGTCGTGCTCCGAGTCGCTACCTTCGCAGCCTCTACCAGAGCTAGGCGATGGTAGGTCGCGCGTGCACGTTTATCCGTGCCAATGGCCGGCCCTGTCGCGCAACTCCGCTGCGCGAGGAGCCGTTCTGCTTCTGGCACGCCCCCGAGACCGCCGAGGAGGCGGCGGAGGCGCGTCGGCTGGGCGGGCTGCACCGGCGCAGGAAGAAGACGGTCAGCGCCGTGTACGGCTTCGGCGGCCTGCGCACCGTCGAGGACAACCAGGCCCTGCTCGAGACGGCGGCGGTCGAGACGCTCTCCCTGGAGAACTCGATCTCACGCAACCGGGCGCTCGCCAGCTACGCCTCGATCGGCGCCAAGCTCATCGAAGTCGGCGACTTCGAGGAGCGACTGGCCACGCTCGAGGCGGCGACCCGTCCGCGACCTGACTCGGTTGACCACGATTTCGACGACGAACTGTGACGAAGGAGCGCCGCCTGGCGGCCGTCGAGGACGCCCTCACTCCGGTCCAACTCGTGATGCGCTGGATCGAGGAGATCCACCGCTACGGCGACATGCTGTCCTACATCCACTCATTGGCTGACAGGCCACTCGGGGACATGCCCATGGATCGGCTCGGGCGGGCGGCCAAGCAGAACGCCGCGCACCGCACCCGGGGAGTGCCGCGAGCCGAGGCCGACAGGG
>DASSMQ010000164.1:0-7938 GCA_035688805.1 Candidatus Limnocylindrales bacterium | reverse complement strand
ATCCTGGCCCGGAACGGGATGGGTCAGACGACCTTGACCGAGCCGAAGCCACCCTCGACGCTGATGTCGACGCGATCGCGGGCCGTCTCGAAGTCGGGCGACGCCCAGCCACCCGAGGTCGGCGGGAAGCGGACCTGATCGGCCGTCGTCGAGCCCATCGAGACCTTGCCACGGACCCGTGCGGCGACGCCCTCGGGGACCTCGAGGACCACCGACGCGAAGCCGCAGACGACGTGCGCGCTCGACTGACCCGATGCGGGCATCTGGACGATCGTCTCGGATGCACCGGTGTGGAGCTCCAGGTGCCGGAGGCGCAGCGCGCGGAGGTCGATGGTGGTGCGATTGGCCCCGCTGTCGAGGCGCAGGTCCACCGGGATCTCGGCGGTCAGACCCATCTGCCAACGGACCGGGCCCTTGGTGAGCAGCACCCGACCGCTGGCGGTCGGCTCCAGGGCGATCTTGCCGGGACCCGATGTCGTCTGGCTGACCCCGCCCTCGAAGGTCCCGGAGACGAGGACGCCGGGATCGGCGACGCCGATGATCAGTTCGCCTCCGCCGAATCCGACCTGGACCTCGGCCTCGGTCAACCCGTCCAGCGGGATCGTGAGCGTCTCGTCCGCCGTCTGTACGGTCACCACAGCAGGAGTCCCTTTCCCGGACGCGCGGCGATCGATCCGCCCGGCGCGACCTGAGACGAGCATCGACGGACCGGCCTCCCTCGGCCGGAGTCGTTTGGCACGAAGTCCCCGGCTGGGTGGCCCGAATCGCCGCGGGTAGGCACGGGTGGACGGCCGGTCCATATAGTCCGCCGATGGATCCGTCGCCGATCGGACAGGCCGTCAGCTGGGCGTCGCCCGCGCCTGGGGCGTACACCCGCTCGCTGCGCTTTGGGGAATGGATCTCCGAACCGGTGACGCCGCTGTTCGAGAGCTGGCTGCTGTCGGACATGGAGACGGGACTTCGCGTCCACCTCGAGGCGTGGATCGGGCAACGCGCCCCGCGCCCGTATCACGTCCTCGTCAATGGCTGGTACTTCTACTCGATCGACTGGCTGTCGCCGACCTGGCTCATCCGGAGCCTGCCGACGTTCGCTCGCCAGCTGCTCCGTGCCCCTCGACGGGTGGCAGGCATCATCCCGCCGACCGTCCGATACAGCGTGCCGGTGTTCGAACGTGATTGGCGCGAGGACCTCCTGCCGCGCTATCGCGCGGCGGTCGGCCGAGCGGAAGCCCGCGTCGATGTCGTGCCGGTTACCGACCTCCCGGCTTTGATCGACGAACTAGGCGATCTTGCCGGCGAGTATTTCGCGTCCATCGCGGCGCTCGCTGGTGCCGCGTACAAGATGGAGATCAATCTCGCGCGGGCCTATCGGCGACACGTGGGAGGGCGACTCGGCGGGAGCCATCTCCCGCTCCTGGCGGGATTCGAGCGGCCCGTCGACCCGCCGGCCCATGCGGTCGCGACGCTCGATTGGTGGGTCGCGCCGTCGGCCGGAGCGATGGCCAGCCGCTCGCCGGCTGATCACCAGCGCCTGGTGGACGCGCGGATCGCGGCCGAGCAAGCCGTGTTCGAAGCGCTCGCCGACTCGCCGCGCCGATCGCGCGCGTTCCGTCGCCTCCTGATCGAGACCCAGCGACTGGTGCCGCTCCGAGAGGAACAGGTCCGTGACCTCACGTTGCCATGGCCGGTCATGCGCCGAGCCGTGCTGCGGATCGGAGAGGCTCTCGTCGCTGCTGGCGCCATCGCCACGCCGGACGATGTGTTCTTCCTCACGCGCGCCGAGGCGCTCACGGCGCTGGCTGAGCCCGCCGCTCCGAGCGATCCCGCGACGATCGACGTCGAAGGTCGCCGCGCGCTCCGAGCGGCGCAGTCGATGCTGGTGCCGCCGCTCTTCGTCGGGCGGATGAACCCCGTCCTGCGCAGGTTGTGGGCGAGCTTCCCCCGCATGCTCGGAGCGACCCGGTCGGACTCGGCGATCGTGGCCGGCGTGCCGGCCTCACCGGGGCGCGCGACCGGCACGGTCCGGGTGATCCGCGGTCCGGACGGTTTCGACACCTTGCTGCCCGGTGAGATCCTGGTCGCACCGCTGACGGCGCCGGCCTGGACGCCGCTCTTCACGCTGGCGGCCGGAGTCGTGACCGACGTCGGGAACGCCGCGGCGCATGCCTCGATCATCGCCCGTGAGTACGGCATCCCTGCGGTCGTCGGCTGCGGGGACGCGACGGCTCGCCTGCGGACGGGGATGCGCGTCACCGTCGACGGGGACACCGGCAACATCGAACCGGCGTGACATTCCGAGCGAGGACTTCGGGCCGGTCGGCCCTTGGCCGGTCGGTCCTGCGCGGCGAGAGTGATCGTGGATCAGACCAGCCGTCGGAGGGCTTCCTCATGACCAGGATCATCGTCGCGCTCGTGCTGTTGGCGCACGGCATCGGCCACAGCATCGGGCCACTCGCCCTGTTCAAGGTGTCGGTCGTCAACCCGGAGTGGCACGGCGACTCGTGGCTACTGACCGGGCCGCTCGGGTCGTCGGTCACGCAGGTCGTCGGCGTCGGGCTGTGGCTCGCGTCGATCGTGGCATTCACGCTCCTGGCGGGCGTCGTCATGGGCTGGCTCCCGGAGAGCTGGTGGGCGCCACTCGGGATCGTCGGGGCGGTCGTGTCGCTGGCCGGCGTGCTGCTGTTCCCGATCGCGTTCCCGACCTTCAGCACCATCGGCGCGATCGCGGTCGACCTGGCGGTGCTGGCGGCGGTCCTGTGGTTCCACTGGGCGCCGGCTGATCTCGCCTCCTAGCGACTCGGGCGAGGCTCCGCGAGGGGACCGTCGACGTTCCACGTCTCGACGACGCGCTGCTCGCGCTCCCAGCCCAGGACCCCGACCGTCGCGGTCCCGAGCGCGAACAGGCTGCCGCGACGTGCCGGCAGTCCGAGCCAGCGCGCGGTGAGGACCCGCAGGAAATGGCCGTGTGAGAACAGCACGACGTCGCCCGTCACCGACGGTTCGAGGCATCGGGCGATGACGCGGTCCGCCCGCCGCCCGACCTGCCGTGCGGTCTCGCCGTTCGGCCATGGACCGGCCCAGATCGTCCAGCCCGGGATCCGGGCCCGGATCTGGGCCGTGGTCAGGCCCTCGAGCTCGCCGTAGTCCCATTCGCGCAGGTCGTCATCCCCCGACGCGTCGGGGAAGCCGGCCAGTCGGGCGGTCTCTGCGGCGCGCACGCGTGGACTCGTCAGCACCAGACTGAACGCGTGGCCCGCCAGTCGCCGACCGAGGTCGACGGCTTCGGCGCGGCCGAGCTCGGTCAGCGGGAGGTCCGTGCGGCTCGTGTGCCGACCCGAGCGAGCCCACTCGGTCTCGCCGTGGCGGATGACGTAGATCTGGCGTTCGGGCGGCAGGTCCGCGGCGCGCGTCACAGGCCTGCGACCGGTCGATCGAGATCCGAGGTCGGCGCGGCGAAGAATTCCCGCGGCCGCCAACCGAAGAGCGGGGCCAGGACCAGCGTCGGGAACGTGCTGATCCTCGCGTTGTACCGGTAGACCTGGTCGTTGTAGAGCTCGCGCCGGTCGGCGATCATCCCCTCGAGTCGCTCGATCTCGGCCTGCAGATCGAGCACGTTGGTGTCCGAGTGGACCTCCGGGTAGGCCTCGACGACGGCCAGTAGGGAGCGCACGGCTCGCGAGGTGACGTCGGCGTGCACCGCCTGGTCGGGGATGGGCTCGGTCGGGGAGTACGCGGCCCGGGCGCGGGCCACATCCGTGAGGACCGACTGCTCGAAGCGCATGAGACCACGGACCGCCGAGACCAGGGCCGGCAGCTGGTCGTCGCGCTGCTTCAGCACGACGTCGATGTTCGACCAGGCCTTGTCGATGCGCTGGCGGAGCGCCATGACGGCGTTGTAGTCCATCACCGCGATGAACAGCACGATCGCTGCCAGAAGGCCCACGGCGAAGGCCGCGACGAACGCCATCGGGCTCATCGACCCGCCGCTCCACCGATCATCGCCGCGAGCCCGAGCGCGGACCCGATGGCAAGTAGCGCGCCGAGCAAGCCGACGATGAACCGGTCGTGCCCCCGCGCGACCGCACCGGTCGGCAGGCCGTACGCGATCAGCAGCGGCACGCCCGGCGCGCTCGCGAGCACGAGCGTCTCCGGGGCGATCCGGAAGCGGCGGTCGCTCCGGGCCGCTTCGTCGCGGGTCGCCAAGGGCAGCGAGCGCGCGGCCGGGTCGATGTCCGGCCCTCGCACCGGCCGGCCGATGCCGAATCCGGGGATCGCCGCATTGCCCCAGGCAGCATCGGGAGTGTCGGCAAGGAGGCCCGCCTGGCGTGCCTCGGCGATGTCCCCGGTAACCTCAGGGTCATCTGGTCCCGACTCGGCATCGAGCGCGACGTCGGCCTCGGCCGGGTCGCTGAGGTCGGAGAAGGGGAGGGCCCGTCCGACGATGGTGACGGGATCACCGGGAGCGAGCCGGGTCTCGTGGTACGACCGACGTCGGGACGTCGCCGGGCCGAAAGCCCCTGGCCATCCGCCGGTGACACGCAGCGGCCCATCAGCGGACCCGGTCAGCGCGGGTCGGACGGACAGGAGCGCCGCGACCGCGGCATCGCGGTCGAGCTCACCGTCCGCTACCGCGCTCCCCGTCCGTAGCATCAGACCCGGTGGCTCTTCGCCCAGGACGCCGGTCGATCCAGCGAAGCAGGTCGGGGCGTCCCAACGCGCGCCACGCGGGAACACCCGGATCGACCCGCTCGCGTCTCGCAGGCGGAACCCGACCGCGCGCCGTTCTCGGAACCGTGGGTCGAGGTCGATCAGCGACCCGGCGTCACCGATCGTCGCCTCGTAGTACACGCAGGCCGCACTCTGGAGTGGGGACACCAGCGTCAATTCGGCGACGTCGACCACCCCACTGACCCGGACCTCGCCGGCAGCCAGGGTCGAGATCCGCGAGGTCGCGGTGTCGCCGAGCCGGATGGCATCCCGATATCCGCGCATCCCGCGTCCGAGCAGCCACAGTCCGAGCGCGATGCCCAGGATGGCGATCGCGCCCAGCCAGGGGTCGAAGCGGGTAGCGGCGACGTCCATACCTCGAATGCTACGGGCACGGCGGCGTGCCGCGCGGCGCGACGACGACCCTGTGCTAGCCTCTGGCCGGTCGAGAACGAGGGCCGCTGGGGAGGACCGATGGGGCTGGGATCGGAGGTTCGCGCGCCGCAGGCCTCGAGCCAGCCCGCCGTCGGGCGAGGGGACGGCCTCGATGGTCTCCACCCGTTCCGCCGGACGATCCGCTACTGGGTGTCCCGGATCGTGGTCGCGATGGTGATCCGTGGCTGGTTGCGCTTCGATGTCGAGGGTCGCGGCCGGCTGCCGGACGGTCCGGCGATCCTTGCGTTCAACCACCTCTCGTGGGTCGACCCGTTCGTGCTGATGGGCACCTTGCCCTTCCGGCCGCGGTTGTCCTTCTTCGGGCCGAAAGAGGAGGACATGCGGGTCGGTGGCCGCAACCGGCTGATGCGTTGGACCGGCGCCTCGATCCCCTACAAGCCCGGCAAGAACGACCTCCTCGAGGCGACGCGGCGGGTCGGCGGCGTGACCGCCGCCGGCGGGGTGGTCGCGATCGCGGGCGAAGGACGGATCGGGGCGATCGAGGGTCGGCTGCTTCCGCTCAACGACGGACCCGCCTACTTCGCGCTTCGATCGCGCGTGCCGCTCGTACCGGTCGCCATCAACGGAACGAGCTGGCTGCGGTTCGGAAGCCGGGTCCGGGTCCGCATCGGCGAACCGATCGTCGGGACCGGCCGCGCCGACCGGGCAGCGGTCGACGCGATGACCGAGACGCTCCGGGTGCGCCTGACCTCGATGGTCGCCGATGCCCCCCAGCCGCACCGATCCGGACGTGTGGCGGGCTGGCTGTCCGAGCGATTCAACGAGTGGCCCGAGGGATCCCGCGAGGCGGCCCTGGCTGCTCAGTCGGCGGACGCGCCCGCCAGCGCGACGGAGCCTGCCTGACCTCTGGCATACTCGGCCGGACCTCGGAACCACCAGGAGTGCGCGTGGCATCGACCGGCCTCTCGGCAGACCCCACGGAGTATCGGAACCGCCTCGCCGACCAGTCGGACGAGCAGATCGATGCCTGGGCGGCGGAGCTCATGCGGGACGTCGCCAAGCGCCGGGGCGTGATCCGCGTCCTGGAGGATTTCCGACGAGCGGCCCGACTGGACGAGCGCGGAATCGAACAAGTGTTCGCTTCTGGGAGTGGCCCGACCGCGGTGGTCGGGCGGGACGCGAACGGTCGCCAGATGATCCCGGCCGTCGCCCTCCATGCCCTGGTCCCCGGCGTGCGCGCGCGGGCGCACGACGGTCGCCAGCGGCTCATCGATTACCTCGTCGAGAACTTCGACGAGCTCGTCTACGTCTGAGCCCCCGCCGGATCGACTGACGGGCCTCGTCCGGCTCGTCCATCCCTTCCCGTCGATCCTCGACGGTGTCGTCGTCGGCGCGGTCGCGCTCGTGGCCGGAGGCCGGCCGCCGGATGCGCTCCGGCTCGCCTTGGCGATGATCGCCCTGCAATTCGCCATCGGCGCGCTCAACGACATCGTCGATGCACCCGCCGATATCGGGCGGCTGCCCCCGAAACCGATCGCGTCCGGGGCGGTATCGATGCGGCAGGGGAGGATGGTCGTCGCCGTGGCAGTCCTCGCCGGGCTCGGGCTTGCGGCGACGACGAGTGTCGGTGTGGTCGGCTTGGCGGCACTGGTCCTGGCGGTGGGCGGTGCCTACGACCTGCGGGCGAAGGGGACGGCATGGTCGTGGTTGCCATTCGCGGTCGGGATCCCGCTCCTGCCGGTGTTCGGCTGGTACGGGGTGTCCGGCAGCCTGCCGGCGTTCTTCGGCGCCCTGCTGCCGATGGCGATCCTGGCCGGTGCCGCCCTGGCGATCGCGAACGCCAGCGCGGACATCGAGCTCGATCTCGCCGCCGGGCGGCGATCCGCGGCGACGCGGTTAGGACCGACGGCGGCCTGGCAGCTCCAGGCGATGCTGTGGGTGGTCGTCGGGGCCGTGGCGACCGGCTGGCTTGCCCGGGCTGGCAGTGCCGCGCCGTGGATCATTGCCGTCGGCGCGTCGGCGATCGCCCTGGTCGCCATCGTGTGGCTGGCCCACGACGGTTCGCCCGCGCGACGACGTCGAGCGTGGGAGCTCGAGGCGGTCGCGGTCGCGGTCGCGCTGGTCGCCTGGCTCGGCGGTGTGCTCTCGTCCGCCTGATCAGCGGCGCGTTCGAACGACGAAGCCGGCGCTCGGGGCCGAAACGACGGAGCCGGCGCTCGGCGCCGGCTCCCACCTCGCGATCGTCGGGAGGACGGTCAGTCCATCGTCTCCCCGGACCGGACGATGGCGATCGCATTCTCGAGCCGGAGCTTGGCGATGGTCAGGTATTTGGCAAGATTGGCACGGTCGACGTCCGGGATCGATCTGACGGCATCCGGAGTCCGAAGGACGCCGACCAACGCGTCGAGTCCCTCGGCCAGGATGGCCTTCGCATTCACGAGTGAGTCGTCGCCAAGCTCACGGCGTGGCCGCGGGGCCGGCTCGATCCGGACGATCTCGGGCTCGTCGGGCCGCGTAGGCTCATCGGCAGCGTCGGGGCGGACCGCGTCCGCCTCGTCTGGGACGGGCGCCGGCCGAGACCGACGACCTTCGATCTTGTCTCGCAGCTTGATGAGGGTGAGTTCCCCGCGCGCGACCTGGTCGGCCAGCCGCCGGCGCTTCTTCGGATCCTGGACCTTCATCAACTCGTAGGCATGGGACAGCGTGTCTTTGCGCAAGGACACCAATGCCCGGATCTCATCGGGCGCGTCGGCGAGACGGAGTCGGTTCTCCAGGTAGCCCTTGTCCTTGCCCAGCTTGTCCGCGAGCTTGCGGATGCTGTAGCCGTGCTCGCGG
>DASSMQ010000163.1:0-7987 GCA_035688805.1 Candidatus Limnocylindrales bacterium | reverse complement strand
GCGTGTGGGTCGATGACGCGCGGCGCCCGGCTGTGACTCTCCGTCGCGTTTCTCGGGCCGAAGGCTCCAGCACATCCGCTATCGGTCGATCGAGGGCGTGAGATTCCCGGAGTGCACCCCAAGTCGGGGGTCTGCGATCCGTCGAGGTCACAAACGGGACTCTGGGTCGCGCGCGGCCAGGTGCCGCCGGCGTCGGTCGCAAGAACGGGACGCTGGGTCGCGCCCGGCGCTTCTGGGACTCTGGGTCGCGCGCGGCGAGATGCCGCCGGCGTCGGTCGCAAGAACGGGACGCTGGGTCGCGCCCGGCGCTTCCGGCGCGACGGCCCGACTAGCGCGCGGCGGCCTTTGGGGGTTCGACCGACCGGCGTGGCGAGGTTGCCCCGAGCGTCGCCAGCGACTCGCGGACCTGCTCCTCGAGGCCGGCCGCGTCCAGCCGCAGCACCCGGCGCAGATCCGCGACGGACCCGTGGTCCACGAACCGGTCGCCCGGGATGCCGATGATGCGGAGGGGCACGTCCCGGTAGGCCGGGTCGGCCAGACGCGCCTCCTCCAGGAGCTCCAGCACGGCCGAGCCGAAGCCGCCCGTCACGACGCTCTCCTCGAAGGTCACGATCAGGCGTTTGCCGCGGGCCGCCTCCAGGATCGACCGGCGGTCGAGCGGCTTCGCGAACCGAGCGTTGATCACCCCGACCGACCAGCCGTCTGCCTCCAGTGCCGACGCCGCGTCGAGGGCGCGCATCACGATCGGCCCGAAACCGATGAACAGGACCTCCCGGCCCTCGCGCAACGTCTCGCCGACACCGACCGGCAGAACCTCCGGGTCGACGGGCGGCAGCCCGAACCCAGCATCGCGCGGGTAGTGCAGGGCGAACGGATGCTCCTGCGCCAACGCCGTGCGCAGCAGGGACCGAAGCTCCTGCTCATCCCGGGGAGAGGCGATCACCAGGTGCGGCAACTGTCGCTGGGCCGGCAGCGTGAACATGCCCTGGTGGGACGTCCCATCCTCGCCGACCAGTCCGGCACGGTCGACCGCGATGATCACCGGCTGGTCGTTCTGGCACACGTCGTGGACCGTCTGGTCGAACGCACGCTGCAGGAAGGTCGAATACAGGGCCACGACCGGGCGCATCCCGCCCATCGCCAGGCCGGTCGCCATGGTCACCGCGTGCTGCTCGGCGATCCCGACGTCGAACACCCGATCCGGGAACGCGGCCGCCAGCTTGGACATGCCGGTCCCGGTCGGCATGCCCGCCGTGATGCCCACGATCCGACGGTCGGCGCGCGCCGCCTCGATCAGCTCGGCGGCGAACACGGCCGTGTAGTTCGGGTGCTTCTTGGGGGCGGCCGGCTCCGGCGTCGGTGCGGCGGCGTCATCCGACATCGATTCGGTCGGCATGACGACGGCCGAGGCGGCACCGGCGGCTGCGACCGCAGCCGCGGTCGGGAGCCCACCGTTGCCACCGACCGCCATCGGCGGCAGGGCCGCACCGTGGAACCCGACCTGGTCCTCGATCGCCGGTCGATAGCCCCGCCCCTTCTGCGTGCGGACATGGACGATCGTCGGACCGGGCAGCGCGAGTGCGGCACCGAGCGTCTCGACCAATGCCCGGACATCGTGTCCGGGCACCACCCCGATGTAGGTGATGCCGAGGTCCTCGAACAGCTGACCGGGCTGGGCGAACCGAACCACGGACGCCCGCAGCCGCTTCGACAGCTCCAGCAGATGTGGGCCCATCACCGGCACGCGCTCGACCGTCCGGTCGTAGGCGCTCTTGCTCTGGCGCCAGGCGTTCGACAGCTTGATCTGCGACAGGTACTTCGAGAAGGCACCGACTGTCGGGCTGATCGACATCTCGTTGTCATTGACCACGATCAGCATCTGCGTCTTCCGTTGGCCGATGTCGTTGAGCGCCTCGAGCGACAAGCCGCTCATCAGGGCGGCGTCGCCGACGACGACCGCGATGCGCTCCATCCCGTGGCGAAGATCGCGGGCCTCGGCCAGGCCTTCCGCGATCGACAACCCGGTCCCGGCATGACCGCCGTCGAAGACGTCATGCGGCGATTCCGACCGCCGTGGGAAACCCCCGACCCCGTCGAGTGAGCGCAGCGTCCGGAATCGATCCAGGCGCCCGGTCAGCAGCTTGTGCGGATACGCCTGGTGGCCGGTATCCCAGACGATCCGATCGCGAGGCGACTCCAGCAGTCGATGCAGGGCGATCGTCAGCTCGACGACCCCGAGGGACGAACCGAGGTGACCGCCCGTCTCGGCGACCGTCGAGATGATGGTCTCCCGGATCTCTCGAGCGAGCTGGGTGAGCTGCGCCTCGGACAGACCGCGAAGGTCGGCTGGGCCATGCAGCTCCGTGAGGATGGACACGTTCGGACTGGACTCCCGTTGACGTGCGCGCGAGTCTAGCGTGGACGCGCGCGTCCGAATAGTTGATACCACATCGGAGCACGTTATGGCTTCGGGTGGCTCGGATGGTTGGCCGAACGGAGGATCCCGATGGCGTCGAAGGATGCGATCCCTGGCTTGGAACGGATCACCGGCCCGGTGGCCTGGCCGGGCTCGGTCGAGTACGAGGACGCGCGACGGACATTCAACGCGACGGTCGACCGCCGACCGGCGGTCATCGTCGGGTGTCGGACGGTCGACGACGTCGTGGTCGCGGTCCGGGCGGCGCGCGAGGCCGGGCTGTCGATCGCGGTGCGGGGCGGCGGCCACGGGATCGCCGGCCATGCCATGGCCGACGGCGCCCTGGCCGTCGACCTGCGGCTGATGCGGAGGGTCGAGGTCGATCCGTCCCGCCGTCGGGCGCGGGTGGCGGGTGGCGCGCTCTGGGAGGACGTCGACCGCGCGACGCTGGCCCATGGCCTCGCCACCACGGGCGGCACGTTCGGCGATACCGGTGTCGGAGGACTGACGCTGACGGGCGGCATCGGTTACCTGATGGGCACGTGCGGGTTCAGCTGCGACAACGTCATGCGCGCCGAGGTCGTGACGGCGGATGGCTCGATCGTCGTCGCTGGGGAGGGCGGCGATCCAGAGCTGCTCTGGGCGCTCCGGGGCGGGGGCGGCAACTTCGGCGTCGTGACGGAGTTCGAGTTCGCTTTGTATCCGCTCGGCCCGATCCACGTCGGCGCGTTCGCCGTCCACCTCGACCACGCGGAGGCGGCGCTGTCGGCGCTCGCGGACGTCGCCCGGGCCGCGCCCGACGCGCTGGTCCTGCTGGCCGTGGCTCCCACCACGCAGGTCCGCCAGCCGCCGGGGACCCCGCCCGCCGGACCGATCGAATACATCCGCATGGCCGGGATCTACCAGGGCGATCGGGCGGGTGCCGAGGCCGCGTTGGCCCCGATGCGTGACCTGCCGGGCGTCGTCGGTGGATTCGCCGAGATGACGTACGACGCGGTCCAGGCCCTGACCGGCCTCCTGCCGTTCGGCCTCCGCAACTACTGGAAGGGCTACTTCCTGAAGGATCTCGATCTCGCGGCGATCGACCACATCGCGACGGCGGCGCGACGTCGACCACCGGGTCAGTCGTTCCTGCTCCTGGAGTCGATCGGAGGCCGCGCCCATGACGAACCGGCGGGGGGTGCCGCGTTCGGGCAGCGAGGTGCCAGATGGAACGCCTCCTGTCTCGGGATCTGGGAGGATCCCGGCGAGGACAGCGCCCAGATCGGCTGGGTCCGCGAGGCGGTTGACGGCCTGCATCCGAGTTCGTACAGCGGCGCCGGGTATGGGAACTACGCCCCACCTGACGAGACCGCGGACCGCATCCGGGCCGGGTTCGGCGACGAGCGTTTCGGCCGCCTGCAGGCGATCAAGCGACGATTCGATCCAGACAACGTCTTCCGCCACAACCTGAACATCCCACCGAAGGCCGACTAGGCCTCGTCCACGCCGCCCTCGCCGGTCACGTCGACGGTCTCGAGCCCGGTGCCCTTCGACACGAGTTGGCGCATCCGCAGCTCCGCGCTCCGCAGCAGCGACTCGCAGTGGGCCAGCAGTTCGGCGCCGCGTTCGTGGAGCGCCAGCGTCCGCTCGAGGGGCAAACCACCCGTCTCGAGCTCGGCGATCGTCCGCTGCAACTCGGCAAGTGCGTCATCGAAGCTGAGCTCGGCGATCGCAGCGGCCGGTTCCTTGGTCGCGGGCGTCTCAGTCGGTCCCGTCACCGGCATCCTCATCCTTTGGGTCGGCCAACCGCGCCAGGCGCGGCGCGACCAGCATACCCACCACGATCCCCCCGATCGCGAACACGCCGACCGCGGCGAGGAACACCATCAGCTCGCCGATCATCGCGCCGGATCGCCGTCGACGGTCGCGTCGATCTCGCCACGCGCCACCCGGATCCGCAGGCCGGATCCACCCGGGGCCTCGCGCGGATCGCGGACGATCGCCCCGTCCGACGATCGCTTGACGATCGCGTAGCCGCGCTCGAGGGTCGCCGCCGGGCCGAGGACCGCCAGGGCCGCGGCCGACGCGTCGACCGCTGATCTGGCGACCGCGAGACGCGCCGACGAGTGACGCGGCAGGGCGGTCGCGGCCGCGGTCAGGCGCAGACGCTCGCGAGCCAGGCGCGCCTCGACCGCCCGGGTGGCCCGGTCGAACAGGAGCCCGACCTGCTCGCGCGCGGCCGCCAGGCGCGTCGTCGGGCTCACCCGGTCGAGCGCGCGGCGCTCTGCCGCGAGGTCGCGGGCGGCCAGGGCAAGACGCCGTTCCGTGGCCGCCGTCAGGCGGTCCGCTGCTCGTCGCAGCGCGCCGGCCATCTCGAGCCGGTCGGGCACGACGATCTCTGCCGCAGCGGATGGGGTCGGCGCTCGGACATCAGCAGCGAAGTCGGCCAAGGTCACGTCCACCTCGTGGCCCACCCCGCACACGACGGGCAATGGGTGCGCCACGACCGCCCGAACGACCCGCTCGTCGTTGAACGCCCACAGGTCCTCGAGCGAGCCGCCGCCACGGGCAAGGATGGTCAACGCCGGGGCGTCGTCGGGGCGACCGGCCGCCTGCCGCTCGTCGGCGTACCGAGCGACACGTCGGAACGCCGTCACGATGCTGGCGGGAGCCCCTTCTCCCTGGACAGCCGCCGCCACGAGGATGACCTGGACCAGCGGCCAGCGGCGGGCCAGGACGTGACGGATGTCGCGCCAGACCGCGCCGGATGGGCTGGTGATGACCGCGATCGTCCGCGGGCGGGACGGCAACGGCCGCTTGCGGGCGGTGTCGAACAGGCCGTCGGCGGCCAGCCGCGCCTTGAGCTCCTCGAACCGGAGCGCGAGATCGCCCAGACCGGCTGGCTGGACCGAATCGACGTAGAGCTGCATCGCGCCGCTCGGCTCGTACAGGTCGATCCGACCATGGACGACGACCCGCAACCCTGCCTGCGCGCTGAACGCGGAGCGGACCCGATCGTCCCGGAACCAGACACATTGGAGCTGGTTGCGCTCGTCCTTGAGGGCGAAGTAGGCGTGCCCGGCGGACGATACGGTCACCCGCCCGATCTCGCCCTCGACCCACAGGTCGACCAGGCGCGGGTCCTGCCGGATCGCCGTGCGGACGGCGCGGGTGACCTCCGAGACCTGCAGGATGCGCAGGCCGAACGTGCCGGGCGCGGCGGCCGGACGGGTCGACGCCGGCCCCGACCGCGGCGACGGCCGGGCGAGCACGCGCTCCTCCGGGTCGACCGCATCCCAGCCGGGCAACGCCCAGTCGGGCGGGTCGGTCGGCGGCTCCCCGCGTGTCACGGCATCAGACCCGAGTCTGGTACTCCCCGGTCCGGGTATCGATGCGGATGGTGTCGCCGGTCTCGACGAAGATCGGCACCTGGACGACGAGGCCCGTCTCGGTCGTCGCGGGCTTGCGCGCACCGGTCTGGGTATCGCCCGCGAAGCCCGGCTCCGTGTCGACCACCTTGAGGTCGACCGTGACCGGCAGCTCGACGCCGATGGTCTCGCCCTGATAGCTCGTCCGATCGAGGGTCATCCCGTCCTGCATGTACTGGGCGGTCTCACCGAGCTGGTCGCCGGTCAGGACGAACTGGTCGTAGGAGTCGGTGTCCATGAAGTGGAAGTCGTCGCCGTCGCGGTACAGGTACTGGACGGGTCGCCGCTCCATCGAGGCGCGCGGCCACTTCGTCCCGGCCTGGAACGACCGCTCGATGGTCTGGCCGCGCTTGATGTTGCGCAGGGTGATGCGGACCTGCGCGGATCCGCGACCCATCTTGATGTGGTGGTAGTCGAGGATCTGCCAGAGCTCGCCGTCGAGCTCGATGGCGACGCCCTTCCTGAGTTCGCCGGTGCTGATCATGTCGGGGGTGGGCTCCTGGGCTGGGCTGACGAGCGCATCCGTCGGGCAGGGTCGGACGGTGCCGCGGTCATCGGGATGAGGTGGTCATTCTAGCCGCTACCATCGACCGACCATGGACCGCGTCCTCGCTGCCGCGCGACCCGCTTTCACCGACCCCGACGCGGTCGGGATCGCCGCCGCGACCTTCGATGTGCGTGCGGATCGTGCGCGCGACCTCGGCAGCGAGCGCGACCAGACGTTCCTGCTGCTCGACGCCGCCGACGCGCCGCTCGGCGTCCTCAAGGTCTCGAACGCGGCCGAGGACCCAGCCACGCTCGACATGGAAGCCCTCGCGGTGCTGCACGCCGCCCGCGTCGACCCGACGCTGCCGCTGGCGATCCCCCACCTGGTCCCGGGCAAACCGACCTCCTCCCCCGACCCGGCCGACCGACGCGTCGCCTGGCCAGGCCGTGATGGCCTCCACCACGTGCGGTTCTTCCCGGTGATGCCGGGTCGAGGCCGGATCGCCGCGAACGAGCTATCGGACGCGGCCCTCGGGCACTGGGGCGAGACCGCGGCGCGGGTCGGCCGTGCGTTGCGCGGCTTCTTCCACCCGGCCGCGCAGCGGACGATGCTCTGGGACGTCCAGCACGCCGGCCGCTCCCGCGAGCTGCTCGGGGCGATCCGCGACGCCGACCAGCGCGCACTGGTCGAGCGGGTCCTCGACCGGTTCGACGCGGCGGTCGCGCCGGTCTGGCCGTCGCTTCGCGCGCAGGTGGTCCATGGCGACCTGACGACCGACAACGCCCTCGCCGACCCGTCGGGGCGCATCAGCGGGATCGTCGATTTCGGGGACATGAGTCATTCCGCACTCGTGACCGATCTTGCCTCGCTGCTCGACTCGCTGCTCAACGGGCGGAGGGGCGAGGAGCTGTTCCGCGCGACGCGGCTGATCCTCGACGGCTATCAGCGGGTGACGCCGCTCGAGGAGGTCGAGCTCGGGATCCTCGGGGAGCTCCTTGCGGCCAGAGCGGCCGTGACGATCGCCATCTCATCGTGGCGCTCGGAGCGCGGCCTCGAGCAAGCGGGGTTCGCCGAGCGCTACAACGCCGGCGTCGCCGGCACGATCCGAACCCTGCTCGACGTCGGCTGGGATGAGGTCGCTCGACGGATCGGGGCGGGCTCGGGGGGTCGGCCGGGGTCGGAGCCCACGCCGGGCCTCGCCGAGCGGCGCGACGCGGTCCTTGGGCCCGCCCTCGAATCGCTCACCTACGAAGAGCCGATCGAGGTGGCGAGCGCGTCGGGCATCTGGATCATCGATGTCGCGGGACGGCGCTACCTCGACGCGTACAACAACGTTCCCTGCGTCGGTCACGCTCATCCCCGGGTTGCCGAGGCGATCGCTCGCCAGGGCCGGCGACTGAACACGAACATGCGCTACCTCCATCGCGCGCCGATCGAGCTCGCCGAACGACTCGTCGCCACGATGCCGTCGGGATCCGGCCTCGACACCGTGCTGTTCGTGAACTCCGGCTCCGAAGCGAACGACGTCGCCTGGCGGCTGGCCGTGAGCGCCACGCGCCGGCACGGCGTGATGTGCACGTCGTTCGCCTACCACGGCGTGACCGAGGCGACCGCAGCGTTGTCGCCTGAGTCCTGGTACGGCGACCAGGCGCCCGAGCACGTCACGACCTGGTC
>DASSMQ010000162.1:0-3065 GCA_035688805.1 Candidatus Limnocylindrales bacterium | reverse complement strand
GACGTGCTGTCGCGGCTGATCGACGCGCTACGACGCAGCCGCCCGTAACGTCTCCGTGACGAGGCCCAGGCACGATCAGGCCATGACGACCACGCGTCGGATCGCGCTCGCCCTGGCG
This sequence comes from Candidatus Limnocylindrales bacterium, assembly GCA_035688805.1. Lineage (GTDB taxonomy): Bacteria > Chloroflexota > Limnocylindria > Limnocylindrales > CSP1-4 > SPCO01. The sequence continues at coordinate 2,947 of DASSMQ010000162.1, read as the reverse complement.
CTCGGCGCCATCGGCCTCATCGTCGCAGCGCAGGTCATCGGCGGGGAGCCCGCGGCGCATGCCACGTTCCATGGCCTTAGCGCCCTTGTCATCACCACCACGGCCGGCTTGCTGGCATGGCGCAACCCTGCCGGTCGCAGCGCCACGGTCATCGCCGTGCTGGCCGGCGAGGCCTTGGCCGCCGCCTGGCTGGTCGAGGGAGTCGGCGCGTTCGGCTACGGATCCGATGGCTACACGCGCGCCAATGGGCTGGTCGCGCTGCACGACCTTGGCGCGCCCCTCACACTGGCCGGGCTCCTCTCCACCGCGGTCGGCGCGCCGATCGCGATCGCCGCGCGGCTGACCCGGGACATGGCGGCTGGAGGTCGCCGCGTAGCGATGGGCGGCCTGATCGCGGCCGCGTTGATCGCGTCGGCCCTGCTGGTCGTCGCGACGATGGTCGGGATCGGCCTCTAGATCGCTCGCGCGATCCGGTCGATCGCGGCCAGCGACCGGTCGACGTCCTCGTCGGTCGTCGACCAGCCTGAGACGGAGATCTTCATCGCCCGCCGACCGCGCCAGTCGGTGCTACCGGGCCAGAGCGTCCCATCGTCCCGGATCGCGCTGATGATCGCGTTGGTCCGTCGATCACCGGCGGCCGGCTCACCGGACCGATCGTCGAACCGCACAAGGACCTGGTTCAGGACGACGTCGTTGAGGATGGACGCCCCCGGCACGTCGGCCAGGCCACCTGCGAATCGGGTCGCTCGGTCGCAGGCGCCCGAGACGAGCTCGGCCAGACCGGCACGGCCCAGAGATCGCAGCGCCGCCCAGATCGTGAAGCCGCGGGCCCGCCGCGACGAGTCCGGCACGTAATCGAATGAGTCGCGCTGGGTGCCTGTGCCGAGCACGTAGTACGCCGCGCTCATGCTCATGGCCGCGCGATGCGCCGCCGGGTCGGCGACGAAGGCGAGCCCGGCGTCGTATGGCACGTTCAGGTATTTATGGGTGTCGGTCGTCCACGAGTCGGCGCCGCCGACGCCGTGCAGCATCTCTCGCCGGGACGGATCGGCGGCTGCCCACAGGCCGAACGCACCATCGACATGGAGCCAACCACCGTTCGAGCGGACGGCCGCGACGATGGGCTCGAACGGGTCGAAGGACCCGGAGTTCACGTTGCCGGCCTGGGCGACGACGAGCGCCGGTCGATCCAGCCCGCCGAGCGCATCCGAGAGAGCTGGCGCCAGCATGCGACCCTGGTCATCGGATGGGACGCGCACGACGCGGTCGCGCCCGAGTCCGAGCATCTGGAGGGCGGCCGAGACCGTGGCGTGCGCGTCCTGCCCGACGACGACGGGAAGATCCGGCGCGCCGAACAGGCCCTGCCGCTCGACGTCCCAGCCGGCCTTCGCCAGCATCGCATGACGGCCGGCAGCCAGCCCGGTGAACGTCGCCATCGTGGCCCCGGTGGTGAAGCCGACACTGGTCCCGGCGGGCAGCCCGAACAGGTCGACCAGCCACTCGCCGGCCACGTCCTCCGCGACGGCAGCGGCCGGAGACATCACGTACATCGCGGCGTTCTGATCCCAGGCGCTCGTCAGCCAGTCGGCCGCGAGCGTGGCCGGCAGACTGCCGCCGATCACGAAGCCGAAATAGCGCGGCCCGGCGCTGGCGGTCAGCCCGCCTTCGGCCGCAGTCGCCAGGGTCTCGATCACCGTCACCGCATCGTCACCATGGTCGGGCAGGCGACCACCGAATCTCGCGCGGACATCTGCGAGCGCCGAGATCGCGCCAACCGGCCGGTCGGGAAGGGTCCGGAGGAACTCGACCGCCAGCTCGTGAGCGCGGGTCAGCGCCGGTTCGAGCGTGATCATGGTGGTCTGGCGGTCCATGTCGACTTGCCTCTAGCTCTGGTCGCGGCGACGGCGGTGGGGCAGATTGTGCATGTGGCGACCGAGATCGAGCGCAAGTTCCTGGTCCGGGACCGTCGATTCCTCGACGGCGACGTCGGCGTGCCCTTCCGGCAGGGCTACCTGTCGCGAGATCCCGATCGCACGGTCCGCGTGCGAGTGGCAGGCGAGCAGGGCTTCCTGACGATCAAAGGCCGGCCGAACGGCGCGTCCCGGCCAGAGTTCGAGTTCGAGATCCCACTCGACGAGGCTCGGGACCTGCTTGGCCTGTGCGCTGGCTTGCTGATCGAGAAGACTCGGCATCGCATCGACCACGCCGGCCTCACCTGGGACGTCGATGTCTTCAGCGGCGCGAACGAGGGGCTGATCATCGCCGAGGTCGAGCTCCCATCCGAGGACCATGCCGTCGAGATGCCCGACTGGGTCGGCGAGGAAGTCACGGGCGACGTGCGCTACTACAACTCGCGCCTCGTGGAACGGCCCTTCTCGACGTGGGGATCCTGACGGAGGAGCGCGTCGGTCGCCTCGTCCGGCACGCCTCCGTAGAACCGCTCGAGCACGGCACGGAAGGCCGGCTCGTCCGGCGCGGCGCGGTGGAACAAGGTCATCGATGACCGGAGCTTGACCGCATCGATCCCGCCGAAGATGGCCACCGCCGAGCGATCCGCCGTCGCCGCGACGATGGACGCGCACTCGCGCAGTCGCCTGCCGAGCACCGGGTGATCGAGGTAGGCGCGCGCCTCCTCGATCGACGCGATCGAGTAGTAGCGCGACGTCTCGCTCCGACCGAGCCCAGCGAGCTGCGGGAAGATGAACCACATCCAGTGGCCGGACTTGTTGCCACGACGCAACTCGGCGAGGACACGTCATACACCGGGTCCTGGGCATCGATGAAGCGCTGGAGACCGCCTGACATGACGTCATCGTGCCACCAGGACTTGGGCTGCCACGCTCCAGATACTCCCGCAGGGTATTGACAAGCACTTGACAGATCGGCTGTCTGGGCGCACCATACGCACCTACCGGGCTTGTCAAGACTTGACAGGCCCACAGGTGTG
>DASSMQ010000161.1:0-38594 GCA_035688805.1 Candidatus Limnocylindrales bacterium | reverse complement strand
GCGAGGAGGTGACCGCCGTCTCGCGCGGCCAGTTCGTCCGCCCCGATGCGGGCTACGCGCCCGGCGCGGATCGCTATCGACTGCGCGCGCCCACCGGCGATCTCGTCGCGATCGCCACGGATGCCGGTGCGGGACGCCTGGCACCCGACAAGGTGCTGATCGCTGCGGGGGTCGGGTCCTGATGGACGTGGTCGCCGGCGTCGACGGCCTGGAGCCGTCACACGGCCCGATCTTCGCGGTCATCGGTGTGTTCGACGGGCTGCACCGCGGTCACGCCTACCTGCTCGAGCACCTCGTCCGAGAGGCGGCGGCGCGGGCCGCCAAGTCGTGCGTGATCACGTTCGACCACCATCCGGACGAGGTGCTGACCGGATCGGCACCGCCGCTCCTGCTCGATCCCACCGAGCGATTGGAGCGGCTCGCCAGCGCCGGCATCGACGTCACGGTCGTCCAGCATTTCGACGAGACTGTCCGTCACATCCCGTATGACCGGTTCATCGCGATGATCCGTGATCGGACCGAGCTCGCGGGGTTGCTGATGACGCCCGACGCCGCGTTCGGATTCGAGCGCCGCGGGACCCCGGACGCGGTCGCCGCCCTCGGTCGGTCGTCCGGGTTCGACGTGGTCGTCGTGCCGACCCTGATCCTCGAAGGCGCACCCGTCCGCAGCAGCGACATCCGAAAAGCGATCGCTGACGGCCATCTGGCGGCTGCGGAGCGCCTCCTCGGCCGACCGGTCGCGCTGCGTGGCAGGGTCGCCGCCGGGACGATCACGTTCGACTGGCCGATGGCGCTCCCGCCGGCCGGTGCCTACGCCTGCGCCATCGACGGTCGGGTGGCCCGGCTGGAGGTCGGCGACGGTGCGATCCGGGTCAACGGGGACGTGCCCGATGGCGTCGCCGAGATCGTCCTCGGCTCCTAGCGCTGGGTCGGCGCACCCAGGCCGGGTTGCCAGAGCGGTTCGGCGACCGACTGCTGGTGGTTCTCGAACCGGGCCATCACGAACAGCGCGTCGGACAGGCGATTGAGATACGGAAGCACGAGCTCGCCGATCGGCTCGCTGCGGGCCAGGGTCACCACCTCGCGCTCGGCGCGTCGACAGATGGTCCGAGCGACGTGGAGCTGGGCGGCACCAGGTGCGCCGCCGGGAAGGACGAAGTTGGTGAGGGGACCGACGATCGTGTTGAGCTCGTCGATCAGTCGCTCCAGGCGCTCGAGGTGATGCGGCTGGACGGTCGGGATCCGGTCGCGCCGCTCGTCGTCCATCGGCCAGCACAGGTCCGAGCCGAGATCGAACAGCTCGTTCTGGATCGTCACGAGCTCGGTCGCGAGCCGGTCGTCCAGACCGTGCGCCAATGCCACCCCGAGCGCCGAGTCGAGTTCGTCCACCGTCCCGTAGGCCGTCACCCGGAGCGAGTCCTTCGGGACCCGCCGGCCTCCACCCAGGCCGGTCGTGCCCTCGTCACCCGTCCGGGTGTAGATCCTCGTCAACCGCGGCATCGACTCAGGGTACGGTCCGCGGTCGACCTCGTCCACGCATGGCACGTTCGGACCGGCTCTGCTACCATCCGCCGGTCATAGAGGAAGACCAACAAAGAACAGTTCGTGTCGGAGGACCGAGTGCCGCTCGCGCGGGAACAGAAGCAGGAGATCGTCGCCGGGTACGCCACCAAGGACGGCGACACGGGTTCGCCGGAAGTCCAGGTCGCGCTCCTCACGGAGCGGATCTCGGAGCTGACGGCCCATCTCCGCAGCTTTCCCAAGGACAACCATTCGCGCCGCGGCCTCCTCAAGCTCGTCGGCCAGCGCCGCCGCCTTCTCGCCTACCTGATGAAGAAGGACAGCGCGCGCTACCGGACCGTCATCGGACGGCTCGGACTCCGCCGCTAGCGTCGCCGCTCCAGAGGCCTCGGGTCCGCCCGGGGTCTCCTGACGCCAGACGTCACGCTGCGCAGCAGGCTGACCCGCCCGCGGGTCGTCACCTCCTCCACGGCAAGGAGGATCGTTACCCTTGTCTCAGACGTTCGAGACACAATTCGGTGGTCGCACGCTGACCATCGAGACCGGCCGGCTCGCTCGCCTGGCCGGCGGCTCCGTCACCGTCCGCTTCGGTGACACCATGGTGCTCGGGACCGCGAACCGGTCGGAACCGCGTCCCGGCCTCGACTTCTTTCCACTCACCGTCGACTTCGAGGAGCGGATGTACGCCGCGGGCAAGATCCCGGGCGGATTCATCAAGCGCGAGGCCCGTCCGTCCGAAGCGGCCATCTTGGCCGCCAGGCTGACAGACCGCCCGATCAGACCGCTCTTCCCGGACGGCTACAAGGACGACGTCCAGCTCGTGATCACGGTCCTGTCGACGGACCAGGAGAACGACCCCGACGTGCTCGGCACGATCGCCGCGTCGGCCGCGCTCACGATCAGCGAGATCCCCTTCCTCGGCCCGATCGGCGCGGTGCGGGTCGGGCGGATCGATGGCGAGTTCGTCGTCAATCCGACGTATAGCCAGCTCGAGGATTCCGAGCTCGACCTCATCGTCTCGGGAACTCGCGACGCGATCATGATGGTCGAGGCGGGCGCGAAGCTGCTGCCCGAGGACGTCATGGCCGAGGCGATCCTGTTCGGTCATCGCGCCATCCAGCCGCTGATCGATCTCCAGGAGGAGCTCCAGCGAGCGGTCGGCAAGGCCAAGCGCCTGCCGTACATCGAGCCGGGCACCGATTCGGTGCTCGCCTTCGTCGAGGCCATGCAGGACGGACGCGAGCTCGTCGTCGTCGACGTCGAGACGACCGGCACGGATCCGAAGCTCGCCGACCTGGTCGAGATCGGCGCTGTCAAGATCAAGGGCGGCGCGATCACCGACCGCTGGTCGACCCTGGTCGACCCGGGGCGCCCGATCGTGGGCCACCAGATGCACGGACTCACCGATGCCGATGTCGCGAAGGCCCCCTCGGCCGCCGAGGCCGTGGGCCAGGCGCTCGATTTCATCGGCGATGCGCTCGTCGTCGGGCACAACGTCGGCTTCGACCTCGGGTTCCTCGAGGAGGCGTTGCCCGCCGCCCGGTTCGAGCCGGGTCGTTACCTCGACACCCTGACCATCGCCCGCGAGGGCTATCCCGAGGTCGGTCAGTACAAGCTCGAGACCTTGTCGGCGTTCTTCGGCGTCGACCTCAGCCAGAATCATCGGGCCTTGCCCGATGCCGAGGCGACCGCCGCCCTGTTGCTCTGGTTCGCCGGCGATCTGCCGGGTCGGATCGACGCTCTGAAGGCCGCGATCGCGGACTCCATCCGGGCCAACCGCGATGGGCGCGACGCCAAGGGCCTGCTCGAGACGGCTCGCCGCACCGCCCGCGTCAGCAAGGGCCTATTCGGCCTGGTCCACAAGAAGACCGTCCGTCGGCTCGTCCTCGATGAGGGCATCCGGATGGATGGCCGTGGCGTCACCGACATCCGGCCGATCTCGGTCGAGGTCGGGCTCATCCCGCGGACCCACGGGTCAGGGCTGTTCACGCGCGGTGACACGCAGGCGCTGACCATCGCGACGCTCGGCTCCTCATCGGATGTCCAGCGCATCGATACGATCAGCCCGCGGACCGAGAAGCGGTACCTCCATCATTACAACATGCCGCCCTACAGCACCGGCGAGAACAAGCCGATGCGCGGACCCGGACGGCGCGAGATCGGCCACGGCAACCTGGCCGAGCGAGCGCTCCTCCCCGTCCTGCCGGACCAGGACGAGTTCCCGTACGTCATCCGCCTCGTCAGCGAGTGCGTGACGTCGAACGGTTCGACCTCGATGGCCTCGACCTGCGGCTCGACCCTCGCTCTGATGGACGCGGGTGTGCCGATCAAGGCGCCGGTCGCCGGCGCGGCGATGGGCCTGATGTCCGAGCCGGACGGCCGCTTCGCGGTCCTGACCGACATCCTCGGCAAGGAGGATGCCTTCGGTGACATGGACTTCAAGGTGACCGGCACGCGGGACGGCATCACCGCCCTGCAGATGGACATCAAGGTCCAGGGCATCAACGAGGCGATCATCCGGGGCGGCCTCAAGCAGGCCCTCGATGCTCGCCTGACCATCCTCGACAAGATGGTCGAGGTGCTGCCCGAGGCGCGCGTCGAGATGAGTGATTTCGCGCCGCGCATCATCACCATCAAGATCAACCCGGAGAAGATCCGCGACATCATCGGCAAGGGCGGCTCCATGATCCGCAAGATCCAGGAGGAGACCCAGACCGAGATCAACGTCGAGGACGACGGCAGCGTGGAGATCGCGGCCGTTTCCGGCGAGAACTCGCGCAAGGCGATCCAGTGGATCGAGTCCCTGACGCGGGAAGTCGAAGTCGGAGCGCTCTACCTCGGCAAGGTGACCCGGATCATGGGCTTCGGCGCGTTCGTCGAGATCCTGCCCGGCAAGGAAGGTCTCGTCCGGATCGGCGAGCTCGCCGACTACCACGTGCCGACCGTCGAGGACGTCGTGTCCGTCGGCGACGAGGTGATGGTCGTCGTGACCGAGATCGACCGTCAGGGTCGGGTCAACCTGTCGCGCAAGGCCGCGATGCAGCGCCACCTGGCCAAGGAACCCGTCACGAGCTAACACCCGTCGATCCGCGACCGCTGACGCAGACCGGTCCCCTGGGCCGGTCTGCTTGGTGTTCAGGGCGGCCCATGCGAAGATCGGAGCATGGACGACCGGCCTGCCGCCGAGCGGTGGCCGGCCTGCAGGCGGGCGCTGCCGACTGGGTGATGCCCGCGCAGGTCGATTCCGACGACGACGTGGGTTCGATGTGGGGCGATGCCGGCAAGCTCTACTTCGCGATCCGCCGCCAGGACCTGGCCGCTGGGGCCTTCGATCGCACCTGGCTCGTCCTCCAGTGCGGGTAACGAGGCCGACCATGCTCTCCGGAGCCGGATGGTCCCGCTGCTATACTCCGGCCGTGCCCGACCTGATCATGACCACAGCGGAGCCATGCCCTCGGTGAGTCAGAACCCTCTCACGGTCGCGGTCGTCGGGGCGACGGGTGTCGTCGGCGGCACGATGATCCGGATGCTGCTCGAGCGGGAGTTCCCGATCGGGGAGCTGCGGTTGCTCGCGAGTGCCCGAAGCACCGGCCGGGAGCTCGACGTGGCCGGCGTGGCGCACACCGTCCACGAGGCCACCCCCGACGCGTTCGATGGGGTCGACATCGCCCTGTTCAGCGCGGGAGCCGACACGTCGAAGGCCCTGGCTCCTGAGGCCGCCAAGCGCGGCGCGACGGTGATCGACAACTCGAGCGCGTGGCGGATGGACCCCGCCGTGCCGCTCGTGGTCAGCCAGGTCAATCCTGATGACCTCGCCGGGCACGAGGGGATCATCGCCAACCCCAACTGCTCGACCATGCAGCTGGTGCCGGTCCTGATGGCTCTGCGCGACGCCGTCGGTCTGGAGCGTGTCGTGGTCGATACCTACCAGGCGGTCAGTGGCACCGGCGGCAAGGCCATCCGGGAGCTGCAGGCCCAGGTCGAGGCCCATGTCGGCGAGCGGCCCATCGAGGCGAGTGTCTACCCGCATCAGATCGCCTTCAACGCGCTGCCGCAGGTCGACGTCTTCCTCGACAACGGCTACACGAAGGAGGAGTGGAAGCTCGTCACCGAGACTCGCAAGATCCTCCATCTGCCGGATCTGCGGATCTCGAGCACCGCGGTCCGCATCCCCGTGTTCGTCGCCCATAGCGAGGCCGTCCACGTCGAAACGGGCCAGCCGATCGCTCCCGATCGTGCCCGCACGTTGTTCGCCGCCGTGCCGGGCGTCGTCGTCCAGGACGAGCCATCGAGCTCGACGTATCCGCTGGCCACGCAGGCCGCCGACACCGATGAGATCTACGTCGGCCGCGTCCGCCAGGATGCATCCATCGGGGACGGTCGCGGCCTGGCCTTCTGGGTGGTCAGCGATAACCTCCGCAAGGGCGCCGCCACGAACGCCGTCCAGCTGGCCGAGATCCTGGTCGAGCGCGGCTGGGTGCGAGCGGCCGCGATGCGGGACGCGGCCGGTTCCCGGGCGTGACGAACGCCGAGCGCCGCGTGGCGCTCGAGGCGATCGCCGACGAAGTGAGGGACTGCACCCGCTGCCGCCTCCATCAGACCCGCACGAACGCCGTCCCGGGCGAGGGCGACCCCGCGACGGAGGTGGTCGTCATCGGGGAGGGACCGGGCCAGAACGAGGACATCGAGGGGCGCCCGTTCGTCGGCCGGGCCGGCGGATTGCTGGTCCGCTTGCTCGGCCACATCGGCTGGACACGACAGGACGTGTTCATCACGAACGTCGTGAAGTGCCGGCCTCCCGGCAACCGTGACCCGGAGCCGGATGAGGTCGCCGCCTGCGCCCCGTTCCTGCGTCGCCAGCTCGAGACGCTCGATCCGGCGATCATCGTGACCCTCGGTCGTCATTCGATGGGGCGGTTCATGCCCGGAGCCCGGATCTCGTCCGCGCACGGGACCAGCGGCCCGGTCGATCCGATGACCGGTGCCCATGACGCGACCGTCTTCGCGATGTATCACCCGGCCGCAGCGTTGCGAACACCCGCCATCGAGCGCGAGAGCTACGAGGACGTGGCCCGGATCCCCGCGGTCCTGACCGCCGCGCGCGAGCGGCGCGCCGAGCATCGCCGCGCGGAGCGAGCGAGGGCCGCGGCAGCGCTGGCCGCCATCTCGAGCGACGGCGTCACCACACCGGCGACAGAGCCGGTCGACCAACTGACCATCTTCTGACCCACGAAGGACCTGATGACCACCACCGACCCTGAGCAGCCGCTCCGCATCATCCCGCTCGGCGGGGTGGGCGAGATCGGCAAGAACATGTACGTGTTCGAGTACGGCGACGACATCGTCGTGATCGACTGCGGGCTCATGTTCCCCGACGAGGAGATGTTCGGCATCGACCTCGTCATCCCCGACGTCACCTACCTCAAGGAGCGGCGCGCCAACGTGCGGGCGTTCCTCATCACCCATGCCCACGAAGACCACGTCGGCGCGCTGCCGTACGTGCTCCCGGAGTTCCCGGGCGTGCCGGTCTACGCCAGCACGCTGGCCCGGGGCCTGCTGGGCAACAAGATCAAGGAGCACAAGCTCCACGACAACCCGGTCCTGGCCCTCGACCCGGGCGAAGAGCTCGACATCGGGCCGTTCCACGTCGTCCCGTTCCGGGTCGGCCACTCGATCCCGGACGCCATGGGCATCGCACTGCGGACCCCCGTCGGGACCATCGTCCACACCGGCGATTTCAAGTTCGACCACACCCCGGTCGATGGCAAGCTGTCGGACTTCGCCATCCTCGCCCGCCTCGGCGCCGAGGGGGTCGCCTGCCTCCTCTCCGACTCGACCCGTGCCGAGAATCCCGGCTACACCCCGTCGGAGCGGACCGTCGGTGAGGCCTTCCGCGAGATCATGGAGCCGCTCGACGGTCGGGTCATCGTGGCCACCTTCGCGAGCAACATCGCCCGCATCCAGCAGGTCCTCGACGCCGCCGCCGACATGGACCGGAACGTGTCGGTCATCGGCCGGTCGATGGAGCAGAACTTCCGCATCGCGACCGACCTCGGGTACCTCAGCTACGAACCGTCGCGAATCATCAGCAAGGACCGGATCAAGGACCATCCCGACGGACAACTCGTCATCGCGACGACGGGTGCCCAGGGCGAGCCGATGGCCGGTCTCGCCCGCATGGCCAACCGCGACCACCGTTTCGTCGAGATCCAGCCCGGTGACACGGTGATCGTCAGCGCCAGTCCCATCCCCGGCAACGAGGAGTACGTCTCCCGGACCATCGACAATCTGTTCAAGGCCGGGGCGAACGTGTACTACCACACCATCAAACGGGCTCATGTGTCGGGGCACGCGAGCCAGGAGGAGCTCAAGCTGATGCTCGGGCTCACCAAGCCGAAGCATTTCATCCCGATCCATGGCGAGTTCCGGATGCAGGTCCAACACGGCCGACTGGCGATCGAGACCGGGGTCGACCCGTCCAACGTGTTCATCATCGAGAACGGCACGCCGATCGAGCTGTTCGCGGACGGCAGCGCCCGGCGGGGCGCGCCCGTGACGGCCGGCTATGTGTTCGTCGATGGCCTCTCGGTCGGCGACGTGGGTGAGATCGTGCTGCGCGATCGCCGCTCGCTCGCCAACGACGGGATCTTCATGATCGTCATCACCGTCGACAAGCAGACCGGGTCCGTCGTCGGCCGGCCCGAGATCGTGACCCGCGGCTTCGTCCATCTCAACGAGAAGGACCCGATCATGGACGAGGCCGTCGAACGCGTGATGCAGGCCATCGACACCCCGGGTGACCACATCAGCGAGATCGGCCTGCTCAAGTCGCAGATCAAGGACGGCGTGTCGCGGTTCCTGTACGAGCAGACCAAGCGTCGTCCGATGGTCTTCCCGGTCGTGGTCGAGGTCTGACCGTGGCTCGGACCCGGCGGACGGTCGCCTCGCGCTCGTCGGGGCGTGGCCGGCGGCGCGCATCGCGCGATCTGCGGGCGGTCTTCACCCCCGATGTCGTGCGTTCGATCGTGGGCACCGGCCTGATGGCCCTCGGGGCGATCACGCTCATCGCCCTGATCCTGCCCGGCGAGGGTGCCCTGACCGACTGGTGGCGAGACTCGATCGCGCCCTGGTTCGAGACCGGTCGCTGGGTGCTGCCCTTCCTCCTCCTCGGGGCCGGCTGGTACGTGGCCGGTGGCCCGGGTCGTCAGCCCGGCTCCGGCTGGGGCATGACGCTCAGCGGGCTGGCCATCGCCTTCGTGGCGGGCCTTGGTGCGTTCGAGGTCCTTCGGCTCTCGGTCTTCGAGACCGAGCGCGGCGGCGGCCGGATCGGGCGGTTCCTGGCGGGCACGCTCGAACCGCTGCTCACCGGGCCTGGCACGTTCGCGTTGCTCGCCGCCATCGGGGTCCTGGGGCTGATGCTCGCGTTCAACCTGCAGCTCGGCGACCTGCTTCGGCCGCTGACGGGGGCAGCACGCTGGTTCGGGTCGGCGACCGCGTCGTCGATGCGCCGTGCGGGTGATGCCCGTCCGGCCAGGGCGTCGGCTGCGCCGACCGCCGCGAAGGCTGCACGGGGCGTCGGCAACGGCAAGGCCCCCGTGGCCGTGCCGATGGCGAGCCCAGATGAGATCGCTTCCGGGCGGAGCATCCTCGACGAACCGGCGCCGCGGATGAGCCACTCGCCGGTGAGCCAGACCGTCTGGACGGGCCCGCTCGATGGTGGCTCGGGCGGCAGTCCGGCTCGGCTCTCGAACGGCACCGGGGCGACCCGGGTCAGCGCCGCCACGGGCATCGTGCGCGAGGCGCCGACCGCCCTCGAGTCGCTCAACGCCATCGACTGGGTGCTGCCCGGCATCGATCTGCTCGAGCCACGCGCCGCGGGACGGGTCGGCGCGGGCGTCGACCACGACTCCAACAAGCGGCGCATCGAGGAGAAGCTGCTGAGCTTCGCGATCCCGGCCCGGGTCGTGGCCGTCAATTCGGGACCGGTAGTGACCCAGTACGAGGTCCGCCCCGAGCACCACGTCAAGGTATCGCGCATCGAGGCCCTGGCCGACGACCTGGCGATGGCCCTGGCCGCCCGCTCGATCCGGATCGAGGCGCCCATCCCGGGCAAGGACGTGGTCGGCATCGAGATCCCCAACTCGACCAGCGAGGTGGTCGGCTTCAAGCCGCTGGTCGAGGAGAGCGTGATGCTCGACTCGACCAGCCCACTGACCTTCGCCTTGGGGCGCGACGTGTCGGGCAAGGCCTACGCGGTCGACCTGGCCAAGATGCCCCACCTGCTCATCGCCGGGGCGACCGGCTCGGGCAAGAGCGTGTGCGTCAACGCGCTCATCACCAGCTTGCTGATGCGCGCCCGGCCCGACGAGGTCCGGATGATCCTGGTCGACCTCAAACGGGTCGAGCTGGCGCCCTACAACGGGCTGCCGCACCTGCTCCAGCACGTCATCGTCGAACCGGGCGAGGCGAAGGCCGTCCTCAACTGGGCGGTCCGCGAGATGGAGGAGCGCTACAAGCTGCTGGCCGCCCACGGGGTGCGCAACATCGCCGGCTTCAACGCGCGGCCCGACGTGACCGATGGGACGGCCGACGGCGAGGCCGAGCGGATGCCCTACATCGTGCTGATCATCGACGAGCTGGCCGACCTGATCATGCGCGAGGGTCGCAAGGTCGAGGATCCGGTCGTCAAGATCGCCCAGAAGGCGCGGGCCGTGGGCATCCACCTGGTGCTCGCCACGCAGCGGCCCTCGGTCAACGTGGTGACCGGGCTGATCAAGGCCAACGTGCCGTCGCGCATCGCCTTCGCGATGGCCTCGATGGTCGACTCGCGGACGGTCCTCGATGCACCCGGCGCGGAGGATCTCATCGGCCGCGGAGACATGCTCTATCAACCGGTCGACCTGCCACGGCCGGTCCGGATGCAGGGCGTGTTCGTGAGCGACCGCGAAGTCGGTTCGGTGACCCAGCACTGGCTCGACCAGACCGATGGCCGGACCTTCTACGAGGAGGGCATCCTGGCCTTCGCCGAGGACGAGGACGGTGGCGGCGAGGGCGGCGGCCAGTTCGCCTGGCTGCGCAAGCTCGGGGTCGACGAGATGACCGTCCCGGCGGCCGAGCTCATCACCGCCAACCAGCGCGCCAGCACCTCGATGCTCCAGACCAAGCTGAAGCTCGGCTTCGCCCGGGCCAGCCGAGTGATGGACGAGCTCGAGCGCTACGGCGTCATCGGCCCCCAGGACCCCCGGAACCCCGCCACGCCGCGCCAGATCTACGGCCAGGAGAACTGGTTCCGGACGCAGGCCGACGTCGATGATCCGGGCGACTGAGGTCGACCGCGAGGAGGGTTCGGACCGGGCGACTGGAGGCGTGGGGTATCCTGTCGAAGCCTTGCTGACCGGAGCGGCGTGGGATCCGGGCGACCGCGAGGCCATCGACCACGACCAGTACGGGACGAGCCGTTGACGACTCGGGAACGCATCCGACGCGCCACCGCGACGGACCGGGCCGACCGCCGGACGCCGGCGACCGAGCCCGCTCCCGGCCTTCCGGAGCGCCTGCTCGCCGCACGCGAGCGTAAGGGCGTCGACCTGTACCGGGCCGAGCGCGACACCAAGATCCGTGCTCGCTACCTGGCCGCCCTCGAACGGGGCGACTACCGCGAACTGCCCGGCAATGTCTACACCAAGGGCTTCCTGCGCAACTACGCTCTCTACCTCGGGCTCGATCCGGACGAGGTGCTCCTCCAGTGGCGGCGCGAACGCGGCGACCCGCGCGAACCGCAGGCGGTCATCGCCGTGCCGCGCCCGATCGCTACGCCGCGACGCGGCCTGACGTTCTCACCGAGCCTCATCGTCTTCGCCATCCTGACCCTCATCGTCTTCGCCTTCGTCGGCTACCTGGCGATCCAGCTCCTGCGGTTCGCCAAACCGCCGAGCATCGCGGTGACCGATCCGACGGTGGCCGTCCTCGATCTCGACGAGTCCGCGACCGACTACCTGCTCCGCGGCACCACGTCGCCCAAGGCGACGGTGTCGATCGCTACCCCGGGCCGTGACCCGTACAGCACGAGCGCCGACGCCGACGGCGATTGGTCGCAGCGGGTCGAGTTGCGGCGCGGCCGCAACCAGTTCGAGGTCAGCGCAGTCGATCCAGAGACAGGTAAGCCATCCGACAGCAAGGTGAGCCTGTTCATCACGGTGCCGTTCCTCGTCATCGAGGCGCCCACACTGACGGTCGACCAGCCGGCCGATGCGGCGACCTACCAGAACGGAGCCATCCCGGTCCAGGGCAAGGCGACCAACGCCGACTCGGTCCTCGTGAGCGCCACGTACACCGGCCCGGCGACCACGCCCGGCGGCGGCCCGACACCCGCCCCTCCGAAGGCCCCTGCCGCGGTGACGGTCAAGGTCGACGCCGACGGTGGCTTCAGCACGCCGTTCGAGCTGACGGCAGGCAAATGGATGATCACGGTCACGGCGTCGAGCAAGGAGGGCAAGACCGCCTCGCTGTCGCGTTCGGTGACGGTCGCCTACAAGGGCGTCAACCTGGTGATCTCGATCGACGGAGGACGAGCGTGGTTGAAGGTCTGGGTCGATGGCAAGATCGCGCCCGACATCGGTGCGGCCGGCAAGGTCGTCGGCGATGGCAAGACCCTGACCTTCTCGGCCAAGTCGACCATCGAAGTCCGCACCGGATCGTCCGGCGTGACCAAGTTCACGCTCAACGGGACGCCGCTTGGCGCGCTCGGCCGGAGCGGGACGCCCGAAACATGGCTGTTCGCTCCGCCGGATCCGCCCCAGCAGACACAACGACGCTGACGGGTGACGCGAGCGCCTGAGACGGTCCCGCCGATCGACGTCGCGGCGTCCGACGACGTGTTGCTGGACCTTGCCGAACGGGTCGGCCGTGCCTGTCTCGCGCGCGGCACCACGCTCGGCACCGCTGAATCCTGCACCGGTGGGCTCGTCGCCCACTGGATCACCGAGGTGCCCGGATCGAGCACCTACTTCCGCGGTGGCGTCGTGAGCTACTCGAATGACGTCAAGCGCTCGCTCATCGACGTGCCGGTCGACGTGCTCGAGGCCCATGGGGCCGTGTCGGCCCAGGTCGCCGTGGCGATGGCGACCGGGGCACGCGCCCGGCTGGGCGTCGACCTGGCGGTGGCGGTGACCGGGGTCGCCGGACCGGACGGTGGCACGGCCGACAAACCCGTCGGACTCACATATGTCGCGGTGGCGGACGGGCGCGGGGAGGCCGTCCGTCGCTTCCTGTGGACCGGGGAGCGCTCGGCGAACAAACGGGCGAGTGCCCAGGAGGCGCTGCGCGCGATCATCGATCGGCTGGACGAGGTGGGGCGATGACCCGCGACGTCGCCGAGCTCGCCGCCGGCCTCGACCCGATCCGCGACCCTCGGGCGGTCGTGGCGGGTGAACGGATCCACGTCGTGGGTGCCGCGGGTGCGGGCGCCAGTGCCGCCGCCCTGCTGGCATCGGGCGCGGGCGCGATCGTGACCGGCTGCGACGCCGGCGGTCCATCGCCCTACAGCGAGGCATTGATGCGGGCGGGGATCGCCGTCGCGTGGCGCCACGACGCGAGCCACGTGACGGGACCGGATCGTCCGGATCGGTTGGCGGTGACGAAGGCGCTCACGGCCGTCCAGCCCGATCATCCGGAGCTGCGAGCGGCGCGCGATGCCGGGATCCCGATCGAGCCATGGCAGCAGCTGGTCGCCGATACGGCCGTCGGGCGGACACTGGTCGCGGTCGCGGGGACGCACGGCAAGAGCACGACCGCCGGCTGGCTCGTGCACGTCCTCGTCGAGGCCGGGCTGGATCCGGCGGCGTTCGTCGGGGCACTCCTGCCGCCGGCGTTGACGGGCGGCATCGCCTCGACGGCTCGGCCGGGCGGCCCGGATGGCCCGTTCGTGGTCGAGGCCGACGAATACGCGGGCAACTTCGACGCGTATCTGCCGGATCTGGTCGTGCTGACCTCGGTCGACTGGGACCATCCCGATGTCTTCGCCGACCAGGCGGCCACCGAGGCGGCCTTCACGAGCTGGCTGGCACGGCCACGAAACGGGCGTCGGCTCGTGCTCGTCGCGAACGTCGCCGATGCCGGCGTGGCCCGCGTCGTCGCGGCCCTGGACGCTTCCCCGGTAGGAGCCGGTGATCGACGGGTGCGCCTCGTGGGGACCGCGCTCCTCGGTGAAACAGACGATGCCGTCCCGACCTCGCCGGACGTGGCGATCGCTGCGCGGATCGTCGCCGCCGAACCGGAAGCGACGATCGTCGACCTCCATGGACTCGACGCGGCAGGGCCGCTGCGTGTCCGGCTGCGGAGCGCCGGGCGGCACAACGTCGCGAATGCGCTTGGGGTCGCAGCGGCGGCGCACGAGCTCGGCGTTCCACCGGGGGCGATCGTCGACGGTCTCGAACGCTTCGCCGGCGTCGGGCGCCGTCTCGAACGGCGGGGGGAGGCCGCCGGCGTGGTCATCTACGACGATTACGGGCACCATCCGACCGCGATCCGCGCGACGGTGGCCGCGGTTCGCCAGCGTCAACCCGGGCGTCGTCTCTGGGCGGTGTACGAGCCACTGACGTTCCACCGCACGGCGGCGATGCTGCCAGGCTTCGCCGCGGCGCTGGCTGAGGCCGACGCCGTGGTGATCGCGGACATCTGGGCCGGCCGCGACCCCGATACCACGATCGCGTCCGCCGACAGCCTGGCCGCCGCGGTCCGGGTGATCCGCCCGGATATCCCGGTCGTGGCGCCGGGTTCCATCGATGCCACCGCCGATTGGCTGGCGGGTCATGTGCGCCCTGGCGATGCGGTGCTGGTGATGGGCGGCGGGCGCAGCTATCGGATCGCGAGTGGGCTGCTCGAACGACTCGGGGGAGGGGAGGCGAGGCCATGACCACGATCGACCATGCCGGCGCGGCGGACCTTCTCGATCGGTACGGTCGGGCCTGGGAGGGGTTCGACGGCGACGCCTGGACCGCGCTGTTCACCGAGGATGCGGAGTACCACGCCGACCCGTTCGAACCGGCGTTGGTCGGATCGAATGCCATCCGGGCATACTTGTCGGAGGCATCCCGACGCCAGGGACAGGTCGAGTTCACCGCCGAACGCCACTGGGTGGCCGAGTCGACGGTCCTCGCCGTCTGGCACGCGAGCTACGTCCGCACCACGGATCAGGCCCGCGTTCGGCTGGCGGGGTTCATGACGATGGAGATCGCGGCGGATGGGCGGATCGGCCGCCTCCGCGAGTGGTGGCACCGGCGCGAGTCGGATGCCGCCGGTTGATGGCAAGGAGGTTCGATGGCTGGGGACGTCTCCTTCGACGTCGTGAGCGACTTCGACGACCAGGAGCTGCGCAACGCGCTCGACCAGGTCCGGCGCGAGGTCGGTCAGCGCTACGACTTCAAGGGTGTGACCGTGGACCTGACCCAGGCCCGCGATGAGTTGGTGTTGCTGACCGACGACGAGCATCGGGCCGGCGCGGTCAAGGACCTCATCGAATCGAAGGCGATCCGGCGCAACCTCTCGCTGAAGATCTTCGACTGGGGCAAGGTCGAACCGGCCGGCGGCAACAAGGTCCGCCAGCAGATCGCGTTGCGTCGTGGGCTGGACGACGACGTGGCACGGCGACTGACCAAGCTGATCCGCGACGAGTTCCCGAAGGTGAAGTCGCAGATCCAGGGCGATGCCGTCCGCGTCTCCGGCAAGAGCAAGGACGAGCTGCAGAAGGTCATCACCCGATTGCGCGAGCTCGACGAGCCCCTCCCGCTCCAGTTCCAGAACTACCGCTGAGGACGATCGTGCTGGCAGGATCCCGGTTCGCCCGGGTCGTCATCGCCGCCATCATGGCCATCGTCGTGCTCGGGCTGATCCTGTCGACCGTGTCGTACCCGACGACCGTCTGACGATGACCAACTGGGAGACGGAGCCTGCGGGTCCGGTCGACGCTGGCGTGCCCGACGCGACCGCGCCCGGCTCGCCCGAGACGGACGCGACCCAGCCCGCCGCCGACCCGCCCGGGATCGCGTCACCCGCGGAGGCGGACGTGGGCGAGGCCGCAGATGAGAGCGTAGCCGCCGACGCGAGCGTCGAGCCGGGCATCGACGTCGATGGGGGCATGGCGGTCGAGCCGGGCCCTGACGCCGCCGCGGACACCCGGCCGGGGCCTCGGACCGTCGGCCGCTTCGTCGCGGAGGCGTTGCGCACGGCCGGAGTCCGATACGCCTTCACGGTCCCTGGCGAATCGTTCCTGGGCCTGCTCGAGGCGCTGGGTGAGGTCGGCATCCGGGTGGTCGCGACTCGCCATGAGGGCGCCGCCGCATTCATGGCCGAGGCCCATGGCAATCTGACCGGCCGGCCGGCCGCCTGCCTTGGCACGCGTGCGGTCGGGTCGGCCAACATGGCCATCGGGATCCACACGGCCCGCCAGGATTCATCCCCGATGTTCGCCATCGTCGGACAGGTCGAGCGGGCGCATCGCGGCCACGACGCGTTCCAGGAGATCGACCAGGTCAGCACGATCGGAGGCCTGGCGAAGTGGGCCGCAGAACCGACGACCGCGGACGCCGTCGCCGAGGTGATGTCCGAAGCCCTGCGTCAGGTCGGCACCGGTCGACCCGGCCCGGTCCTCTTGTCGTTCCCGGAGGACCTGCTCGACGAGCTCGTGCCGGCCGACGCGACGATCGAGGCCGGACGGGCGGCCCCCGGTCGGCCGACGGAGGCCGACGTCAGGGCGGTGATCGAGCTGCTCGCCTCGGCCCGTCGTCCGGTCATCCTCGCCGGAGGCGGCGTGCTCCGCGCGCGGACGTCGACGGAGCTCCTTCGCTTCGCGGACCTGCTCCAGGTGCCCGTGGTGGCCGCCTGGCGGCGAGCGGACGTCATCTCGAACGATCACCCGCTCTATCTCGGCATGGCCGGGCTGGGTGCCGCGCCCACCGTCCGGCAGCGACTGGCCGACGCCGACGCGATCCTGGTCATCGGCTGCCGGCTCAACGAGCCGACGTCGTGGTCCGACTCGATCCCTGCGACCTCCACCCGCTGGGCGTATGTGGATCTCGAGCCGGTCCGCCGGGCCGGGCAGCCCGCCCCGGATCTCACCATCGCCGCGGATGCGCGCAGCTTCCTCCGAGCCGCCAATGAGCGATTGGTGGGCAGGGCGGTGCTCGACGCCGAGCGGGTCCGAACCCGTCAGGAGCACAACGTCGCGGACCGGTCAGCCTGGGAGGCAGCGGCCGCCGTCGATCGGGACGCCGACGCGTGGTCGGGCCCCGGCGTGCATCCCGGTCGCATCGTCGCGACCCTGCGCCAGATCCTGCCCGACGATTCGATCCTGACGACCGATGCCGGCAACTTCGCCGGGTGGGCCGGCCGCGGCTTTCGCTTCCGCCGACCCGGGACCTTCGTGGGGCCTACCTCCGGATCGATGGGCTACGCGATCCCGGCCGCGATCGCCGCGTCACTCGTCCATCGCGATCGACCGGTCGTCGCGCTGGCCGGCGATGGGGGAGCGGCGATGACCATCGCCGAGCTCGAGACGGCGACCCGCGAGGGCGCGCGCATCATCGTGCTCGTCTTCGATAACGAGCGCTACGGGACCATCCGGATGTGGCAGGCCGACCGTGCCGCTGGGGAAGGGGTCGCGACCGAGCTGGGTCCAGTGGACTTCGCCACCGTCGCTCGGGGCTACGGCGCGCGTGGTGTCCGGGTGGAGCGCGATGCGGACTTCGAAGCGGCGCTCCGCCAGGCCCTCGCGGAGGAGCGCTCGACGGTCATCCAGCTGACCCTGGACAAGGCATGGATCTCGGTCGACCGGCCCGCGATGGGGACGGCGACCAACGAGGCTGGCTGACCGACCTCACGGCGGGAGCGTCGGGAGCGAGGCCTCCGCCGCCGCGATCTGGCGCCCGATGGTGTCCAGGGTCGTCCAGTGCCGCTCGACGAAGCGTGCCTCGTACGGAGCAGCCACAGCGGTCCGCGCCGTCGTGTAGGCCAGCTCACAGCGCGCCAGCGCTCCCGCGTCACGACGCTCGGCAGCCTGCAATCGGACCAGCCCAGCAGAGTCATCGGCGGGCAGCGCCGCCAACCGCCGAGTCCAGCGGAGGACCAGCGCGGCCGGCAGCGACCGTCGATCGAGGCCGAGACCATCAGCGACCGCCGCCACACAGGTCCGCCAGGCCGCCAGGGCGCGGCTGAGCCCGACGTCGGCAACGATCGCCCGCTGGAGCGCGTCGAGCTCGGTCCGCAGGGGACGCAACAGGCGATCACGTAGACCGTAGACGGTCTCGGTGGCGGTCGCCTGACAACCCGGCGTGCCGGCATCGCCGTGGAGCGCTCGCTGGACGACGGAGGGCTGCGCATCGGCGGTGGTCGACGGCGACGGCTCGCTGGGGGCCAGCAGCGGGCCCAGGGTCCCGGGCGGTCGATCGCCGACCATCGTGGACAGTCCGAACCCCCAGCGATCGGCCCAGGCGATCGGCCCCAGCGTCGGATCCGGGACCGACGGCAGCGGCTCTGGGATCGGTCGCCACGGGATCCCGAGACGGGCCATGCACCGGGCCGTGAGGACGGCGACCGCCTCCGCCCTCCTGCGGTCGATCGTCGTATCAGGGCGGTCGAGGCCGAGTGCGGCCTGGACCGTCGCCGGATGGGGCCGGGTCACGCTGAGCACGACCGTCGCCAGCCCGACCCCGCCGAGCAGGCCCAGGATCAGCGCCGCGTACGCGGCCCTCACGGCAGGTAGAGCGCCGCCGACGTCAGCGATCCGGTGCGCCAGGCCGACGACTGGAAGAACGAGCCATAGCCGACGGCCCGGTACGTCCCGCTCCCGCAGTCCGCCGTGACTCCCATGTCGATACCGGCCAGCCAGCCGCTCGAGACGACGGTGTTGTACTGGTAGCCGGAGTCGCGGCATGTGCCCCAGCCCGTGGCACCGTAGCGCTGGATCACGATCCGGCTGCGCAGCTCACCCACCGGCTGCGGCGCCCGGTCGTATGTGCTGGCGCATGGCCACCGGTAGGATCGGGCGACCGCGTCGGCGCCACCGCCGCTCAGCCCGCTCAGCCCGACGCTGCCGAGCAGGCAGCCCAGCGTCGAGGACCGGTACTCCCAGCCGGTGGCACCGCGTTGCCCGTTGGACAACAGCTCCCAGCGCGAGCCCCCGTACTGCTCGTCGTAGATGCAGATGTACTTGACGCCGCTCGAGAGGTCCTCCCAGATGGTGCCGGGGACGCACGGCTCGGACGGAGCGGCGGCACCGCCCAGGACGACCGGCGGCGCGGCGGTGAGCATCAGCAGGACGAGAACGCTCGCCACGAGCGATCGCGTGCGGTCCATCGACGATCCTCCGACCCCGGCAACGAGGCGGGATCGCCGTCGGACCTGGTCACCCTAGCGAGCGGGTCTGCACGCTCGCTGCATCGCGCCTGCACTGGCGCTCGCCGCGATCATCGCGGCCAGGTGGAAGGACTCAGTCGCCACCGCGCGTCGCCAGGACCGAGAACGAGAGCGGGATGCGGCCGCGCTCCTCGACGCGAACGTCGCCGTGCCCGCCCCACCAGTCGGTCGGGTGCTCGGTCACCCGGTGCAGTTGGAGACCCGAGCCGAGCAGCGCGGTGATGACCTCCCCGAGCGTCCACGACCGAGCGAATTTCCAGTGCTGCTCGGCGTCCGGGATCGACAGGCGGTCGATGTAGCCAGGGTCCCAGCCTTTCGACGCCTCGGGTCCGGCGAAATAGTCGTGGCCGGTGACGGTCCACCAGCCGTCGGCATCGACGTCGAACAACCATTCGACCGGGTGCCCCTCGAACAGCACGAACCGGCCGGTCGGCGAGAGGAGTCGACGGACGACCGCCGCCCACGCCTCGAGATCCTGGAGCCACATCAGCGAGCCTCGACCCGTATACACGAGGTCGGCGGTGCCGTCCAGTACAGCCGGCGTGTCGAGCACATCCGCCTCGATCCAGTGCGCTGGGGCGCCGACCGCGGTGCTCAGGCGGCGCGCCAGGTCGAGCATGCGTGGACTGTGATCGATCCCGACCACCGATTCGGCGCCCAGGTTCCAGAGCGACAAGGTGTCGCGCCCGCCGGCGCACTGCAGATGGACCGCTCGCCGGCACGAGCCGTGCAGGTCGCCGATCAACTCGAGCTCAGGTCGGAACAGATTCGTGCCACCTGATCCGATGAGCTTGATCGCTTCGGCGAGCCATCCCTCGTATCGCTCGGCCGCCTCGTCCCAGGCTGCCCGGTTCGCCGCGTGCATGCCGCGTACATCGTTGCGCTCCGCGGCTGACGCCGGACGGATGTGGTCGTCCTCCGGGACGCTGGTCATGCCGCGGCCCGGACATCGAGGGCACGGCTCCAGTGGAAGACGCGCACGGCGGTGAGCACGGAGAACGCGGCAAGGACGAGGATCGCCGCGGCCGCCACAGAGGCGTCGAGATCGCCGGCACCGAACGTGGCGTAGACGACCAGCGGCAGTGTCTGGGTCCGGCCTTCGACGTTGCCCGCGAACATGATCGTGGCACCGAACTCGCCGAGTGCCCGCGCCCACGTCATGACCAATCCGGCCGCGAGGGCCGCTCCGGCGAGCGGCACCGTGATCGTTCGGAACAGCTCGAGCTCCGAGGCCCCATCCGCTCGCGCGGCATCCTCGATGTCGCGATCGACCCCGGCGATGCCGGCCCTGGCCGACCGGACGAAGAACGGGGCCGAGACGAAGGCCTGGGCCATCACGACCGCGATCGTCGTGAACGGGATCGTGAGCCCGAACGCCTCGAGTGGCGGTCCGAGCGCTCCGCGCCGCCCGAATACGAGCAGGAGCGACAACCCGGCCACCGACGGCGGCAGCACGATCGGCAGGTCGATGAGCGCCTCGACCAGCCGCTTGCCGGCAAATCGCCGGCGGGCCAGGACGACCGCCAGTGGCAGACCGACGACCACTGTCAGGACGAGGCTGACGCTCGTGGTCAGCAGGCTGAGGACGAGCGCATCCAGGACCGAGGACGAGGTGAGCGCGGTGGCGATCGCCCCACCGCCGATGGCCCGCGCGACCAGTGCTGCCACCGGGAGGCCGAGGAACAGGGCCAGGACCACGGCGGCACCGTACAGGGTGAGCCGGGCGATCACGGTCGGGCCGAGGGGAATCCCGCTCGAGCGTGGGCCGTTCGGGCGTCCGGTCCACGCGTCCAGGCGGCGCGCGACGCGGTGAGGGTGGCAAGCATCGCGGGACGAGCGCCGACGCGGAGGATCACGACCCTCCCGCGCCGCGGGCCGGGACCTCGACGATCACGTTGGTCGCCTTGACCACGCAGACCGCCTCGTCACCGACCCGAAGACCGAGGTCATGGACGGCCTCCGCGGTCATCAGGCTGACGAGCCGGTGCGGCCCGGCCACGACCTCGACCACGGCCGCGATGGTGTCGTGTTCGATCCGGGTGACGATGCCGGTGAAGCGGTTGCGGGCGGATTGCGCGACGATCGGCCGATCAGTCCCAGCCGCCCGTCGATCTGCCAGGAGTCGACGGACCTCGTCGAAGGGCACCACTCGCTGGCCGCCCGCCGAGCGCTCGAGCCGGATCCGCTCGTCGGCTCCCCAGCGACGGATGGTGTCCACGGACACGCCGAGCATCTCAGCTGCCTGCCCGATGCGCAGCCCGGGCATCTCCGGTCGGTCGTCCATATCGGGGCAGTATCAGGTAGTTCGGAAGATGTGCCAAGATATCTGGGTATCCACGCCTAGATACGGTCGGGATGTCATCCCGGCCGGCGCCCTCGGCTACAGTGCGGCGATGCGACCTCACGCTCCGCGTGATCGATGAACCGCTGGCTGCGGGTCATCCTCGGCCTGTTCCTCGCATCGCTTGCTCTCCGACCACAGATCCTGGCGATCGGGCCGCTCCTGCCGCTCATCCGGGCCGATCTCGGCCTCCCAGCCGCCGTGGGCGGACTGCTGACCACGATCCCCGTGCTGTGCATGGGCCTGTTCGCCCCGGTCGGTCCGCGGCTGGCGGCTCGGATCGGGACCCGCTGGGCATTCGCCGCTTGTCTGGTCGTCATCGTCGGGTTCGGCCTGGCGAGGGTCGCCGCGCCGGGCGTCCTGCCACTCCTGGCGGCCACCCTTGGGATCGGTATCGGCATCGGGACGGCGGGAGCGGTGCCCTCCATGGTCGTCTCGCAGCGGATCCCCGGGCGGCCGGTGCTCGGCACGGGCGCCTATGCCGGTGGCATCGTGGCGGGGTCGACCGTGGCGGCGGCGCTGGCCGTCCCGCTCGCGACCGATGGCGATTGGCGGCGATCGCTGGCCATCATCTCGGCCGCATCGGCGGCGAGCGTCGTTTCATGGCTCGTGCTGATGCACGGCGACCGGGGCGTGCGGCCCGCGTCGGTCCCGCTGCGGCACCTCCCGTGGCGCAGCGCCACTGGCTGGCTCCTCGTCCTGTTGTTCGGCCTGCAGTCGATCCTCTTCTACGGGGTGGTGGCCTGGTTGCCCAACGCGTTCGTGGAACGCGGTTGGTCGACACGCGACGCCGGGGCGTTGATCGCGGTCTTCAACGGCGTCGGCTTGATCACGACCATCGGGATCCCCCTGATCGCCGACCGACTCGGCGCGCGACGGCGCCAGCTGATCGCCGCGTCGATCCTCGCGATCGTGCCGCTCGTCGGCGTCATCGTCGCGCCTCCACTCGCCTTCCTGTGGGTCGCGCTGGCGGGACTCGCACTCGGCGCGGTCTTCCCACTGGTCCTGACCCTGCCGCTGGACGTGGCCGACGACCCCTCGCAGGTGGGCTCGGTAGCGGCGCTGATGCTGCTCGGCGGGTACGCGATCTCATCGACCGGACCGGTCCTGCTGGGCACGGCCCGCGACATCACCGGACGGTTCGACCTGAGCCTCTGGATGCTGGTCGGCATCGCGGTGCTGCTCGTCCTGACCTGCATCCCACTCTCCGCGGGCCGACTGCGGCGGGGCGTACGGAGGGACATCTCTCTCACGATGTGAACCGCCGCGCTCCCAGGGCTTGCAACCCCTAGTGCACTGGTAGACAATGCGCCCCGATGACGAGCCACAGCGCACGATGCCACCGTTGTTCGTGTCACCCGTCTGCCAGGCAGGGCAGGTGGTGTCCGTAGGCGTGCGCTCGACGCAGGATCCGCACGCCGGACTCACACCGAACCCCTGCCAAGGCAGGGGTCTTTTGTTACCCATCGACCGTCACCCCGAGGACCCCGAATGACGACACAGAACCCTTCGACGACCCGTCCGATCAGCAGCGACGAACTCGTCGAGCGCCTGGCGGACCCGAGCCTCGCGATCGTCGACGTCCGTCCGCTGACCGCGTACAACGGCTGGCGGACCGGAACCGAGTCACGCGGCGGGCACATCCCGGGTGCCGTGTCGTTCCCCCTGGAATGGCTGACGACCGTCGACGGCCCCGAGATCAGCCGCCTCTTCGAACGGAAAGGACTCGTCGGAGACCGGGAGGTCGTGGTCTATGGCCGCGGCTCCGAGGACGCCGCCGCATTCGTCGCGGCGGTCGCTCCCTTGGGTCTCACCGGCACACGAACCTACCCGGAGGGGTTCGCAGCGTGGGCATCCGATCCCGATCGACCAGTCGACAAGCTGCTCCATCATCACAAGCTGGTCCACGTGGATTGGCTGCGCGAGCTGCAGGCCGGTGGGCGCCCCGAGGCGGCCCCGGACGGCCCAGTCGTCCTGCTCCACGTCAACTTCGGTGTCCCGGAAGAATACGAAGAGGCCCACATCCCGGGCGCGATCTACCTGGACACCAACTCGATCGAGGACCCGGCCGACTGGAACCGCCGGTCGCCGGAGGCGCTGGACGCCGCGATCCGCGGCCTCGGCATCAGCAAAGACACCACGGTCATCGTCTACGGCCGCGACACCGAAGGCCACGCCAACGAGAAATGGCCGGGTCGACGAGCGGGCCAGATCGCCGCGACTCGAGCACTCATGATCCTGACCTACGCCGGAGTCGAGGACGTGCGTCTCCTCGACGGGGGCTACGACTGGTGGGTCCGCGCGGGCAACCCGGTGGAGTCGGTGATCCGCGAGCCGTCGCCGGTCGCCGAGTTCGGAGCGGTCATCCCCGTCCGACCGGAGGTCATCGTCGATCTCGAGGAGGCCAAGGCCATCCTGGCCGATCCCGACGGGGCCGCCCTGGTCAGCGTGCGGACCTGGCGCGAGCACGTCGGGGCGGTGAGCGGCTACAACTACATCGGCCCGGCCGGGCGGATCAAGGGGGACGTGTGGGGGAACTGCGGCAGCGACGCCTACCACATGCAGCACTACCGCAACATCGACAACACGATGCGGGCGTATCCCGAGATCGTGGCCAACTGGGCCGAGGCGGGGATCGTCCCCGATAAGTGGGTCGCGTTCTACTGCGGGACCGGATGGCGCGCGAGCGAGACATGGTTCTACGCCTACCTCCAGGGTTGGCCGCGCGTCGCCGTCTACGACGGTGGCTGGTTCGAATGGAGCCAGGACCCGGACAACAACCCGATCGAGATCGGTGTCCCGGACGCGGAAGCGCCGCGGGACGTGTACGTCAGCTAGGCCAGCGACCGGCGGCCATCCGACCGGCGAAGCCGGCGCGAATACCATGGGACGGTGAGTCCCGAGCGCATCCGCGTCGGCATCGTCGGCTGTGGCGACGTCGCTCATCGGCACTATCTGCCAGCCCTGGCCGGGTTGGCCGACGACGTGGTCGTCGCGGCCTGCGTCGACCCGGACCTCGAGGCGGCCCGCCGCGCCGCCGACGCCGTCGCGTCGTGGTCACCCGACGCGCGCTTGGGCGACGACCTCGCCGTGATGCTCTCGTCGGGTGTGGTCGATGTCGTGATCGACCTCGCGCCCGCGCCCCGCCACGGCGAGATCAATGCGCGCGTGTTGGACGCGGGTCTTGCCCTGTACACCGAGAAACCGCTGGCGTCCGACCTGCGGACCGCGGATGCGTTGATCGCGGCCGCGCGTCGTTCGGGACAGCTCTTCCTGAGCGCGCCGGGCGTCGCCGTCACCCGCCGGGTGCGCTGGCTGTCCGAGGTCGTTCGCTCGGGGCGGTATGGACCGGCGACGCTGGTGGTCGCCCAGCACGCGGATCCCGGGCCGGCAGCCTGGCGCGAATACACGGGGGACCCCCGACCGTTCTACGCGCCGGGCGTCGGTCCGGTGTTCGACCACGGGGTCTATCGCCTCCATACCATGACGGCGCTGCTCGGACCCGTAGCCACGGTCCAGGCGATGGGCGCCATCAGCCAGCCGACCCGGCTGGTCCGCGGCGGGCCGCTCACGGGCTCGACCATCGAGGTCACGACACCGGATCATGTCCTGATCAATCTGGCCTTCGCCAACGGCGGCCTCGGCCAGCTCCTGGCGAGCTTCGGGACGCCGAGCACCCGGGCTCCCTGGTTAGAAGTCCACTGCACCGAAGCGACCATCAGCTGCAGCGGCCAGTCGTACGAGCTCGATGCGCCCATCGACCTGTATGTCGACGACGACAGCCCGGCGGCCACCGAGGGTTGGCAGCTTGACGTCGACGCCCCGCGCGACGAGGAGGGCGTGGTCGAAGCCGGTGTCCGCCATCTCGTCGAGTGCCTGCGTGGCCGCGCCGTCCCCGTCCTGACCGCCGAGCATGCTCGTCACGTGCTGGACATCACGCTCCGCGCGTACGACTCGATCGCCGACGGCGCGACACACCCGACGTCGACGACCTTCTAGGCCAGGGCGCGCTCCAGAAAATAGGTCGCCATCGGACCCTTGCCCTTGATGTCGATCATCCCGCGTGGCTCGAGGACGAAGCGATCGCGCAGGCGCGACTCGACGGCGGCGGTGACCTGGATGCGACCGGGCACGCCGGTCGATTCCATCCGACTCGCCACGTTGACCGTGTCACCCCACACGTCGTAGATGAACTTGTGGGTGCCGATCACGCCGGCGACGACGGGACCCGTGTGGATACCGATCCGAAAATCGACCCCGAGCCGACGGGCTTCGAGGTCGGCCCGGACCTCGGACGCCAGCCGGAGGGCGAGGGAGGCCATGCGCTCGAGATGGTCAGGCTGCCAGACCGGCATACCCCCGACGATCATGTAGGCGTCCCCGATCGTCTTGACCTTCTCCAGGCCGCTCGCATCGACGAGTTGGTCGAACACGCTGAAGACCTCGTTCAGGATCGCGACCAGCTCCGACGGATCCATCCCGCTGGACAACCGCGTGAAATCGACGATGTCCGCGAACAATAGGGATACGTCCTCGTGGCGATCCGCGATGAGCGGTTCGCCCCGACGAAGCCGGTCTGCGATCGGCTCCGGGAGGATGTTGAGCAGTAGCCGGGTGTTCTCGCGGTGGGCCAGTTCGAGTTCGCGGACCGCGGTGACGTCGGTGCCGTACACGTTGATGAATCCGAACTCGGGGACGTCGACCGCCAGCAAGTCGTAGGCCCGCTCGTGGCTCTCGACACGCGTCCGATCCCGGCTCTGCGCCCGGGCCGTGGCGAGGAGCGGATCAAGCACTGCCGCAGGCAGTCGCTGATGGAGCGCGCCGCCCACCCCGTCGATCAGGTCCATGGCCGCTGCGTTCACGTAGACGAGCTCCCCGTCCCAGGTGATCCGGAAGACCGGGTTCGGGTTCTGGTCGGGAAACTTGACGATGGCCTTCTCGGCCGTGACGTCCCGGCCGTAGACGTTGATCAGCCCGATCTCGGGCAGGGTCACCGGGGTGACCGCAAAGGTCGACCGACCGTCACTGACCTCGACGGAGGGGTGTTCGCCGCCCTCCAGGCTGGGAGCGAGCTGTGCCCATACCTCGTCAGGCAGCCGGTCACCGACTTGTGCACCAAGCACCGCCCGCAGGTGCTCGCTGGCAGCGTTGGCGTAGCGGATCACCCCGTCGTCGGTGACCCGCATGACCGGATTCGGGTTCAGATCCGGGAACCGGTCGACCAGCCGGGCGGCCGTGACGTCGGTCCCGTAGACGTTGGTGTACCCGCGTTCGGGCAGGTGGACCGGCAGCAGGTCGAACGTCCGTGGCCCGACACGAAGCTCCACCGGTCGATCGCTCGTGCGCAGACGGTGCCACCAGTCATCTCCGAGCGGATCTCCGACCGCCACCCCCAACGCCTCGAGGACGGGCGCGCTGGCTTCGTTGGCGTACACCAGGTGTCCGTCCCGATCGACGCGCAGCACCGGGTGCGGGTTCGCGCCGGGGAAGGACTCGGTCTGCGCGTCGACGCCGCTCGACATCCGGGACTCCTACAGTGGGGCGGGTCAACGGGGCGTCATCCTCGCACACCAGTGATCGCCCCACGACCTCGTCAGGGGCCGCGGAGGATCCACGCCTCGACGGGATCGCGCTTGCCCTTCACCGTGACCGGTCCGAGTGCCGTCCCGACCCGATCCGGCCCGAGGCCCTCCCAGGTGTCGCGACCGACGACGATCTGCCCCGGCTCGCCCGCGGCCATCAGGCGGGCTGCCGTGTTGGTCGTGTCGCCGATCACCGTGAAACTCCGCCGACCCATGGCGCCGACATCGCCGACCACGGCCGGCCCGGTATTCACCCCGACGCGGAAGATCGGGCGATCCGGGTGCGCTTCGGCGATCGGCCGGCTTGCTTCGAGGATCCCCCGCGCCGCCCGAGCCGCCCGCGCGACATGATCGGGCTGGTCGCCCGCCGCATCGAAGATGACCATGATCCCGTCGCCCGCGAAGTGCTCGATGCTGCCGCCGGCCGCCTCGATGACCGGCACGATGACCGCCCAGTATTCGTTGAGCATGGTCACGACCTCGGTCGGTGTGCGCGTTTCGCTGAACGCGGTGAACCCGGCCAGGTCGGCGAATACGACGCTCACGATCCGCTCCTCGCCCGAGAAGGAGGCGTCCGGGCCTGCCCGTCGGACGCGATCAGCGGCCACCGAAGACAGGTACGGCCGGAACGCCTCGTCGAGCCGGCGAAGCTCTCGTGCGGCTTGTTCGACCAGGGCCACCTCATCGACCGTTGCGCCCTCGCGTCGGAGCTGGTCGACGGCCTGCTGGACCGACCTGCCCCGCGCCTCGGCCGAGGCGACCGACGCGATCGCACGGGCATGCCAGCGGTCGATCCGCGCGAGCGTCGCCTCGAGGTACAGCCCGCCGAACGCGCCGCTCAGTGAACCGCTGCGTTGGTACTCGCGGCGCACGCCGACGGCGATCGCGACGAAGGCGGCCAGCATCAGCACGTGCC
This sequence comes from Candidatus Limnocylindrales bacterium, assembly GCA_035688805.1. Taxonomy (GTDB): domain Bacteria; phylum Chloroflexota; class Limnocylindria; order Limnocylindrales; family CSP1-4; genus SPCO01. The sequence goes on along the minus strand of DASSMQ010000161.1, from coordinate 10,825 downwards.
ACTCCCACCAACTCAGGTGCCAGTTCCTGCTGACCACGATGGCGACCATCGCCTCGGCCAACAGCACGAATGCCGCCGCCACGGCGAGCACGACGACCCCACCCACCTCGCGGTATCGCTCCAGGGATCGCCAGGCGGCGATCGCATAGAGCCCGACGGATCCCATGCCGAGAACGGTGAGAGCGCCGACGCCCTCGCCGGACGGTGGTGGTCCGTCGAGGGGTGGCAGCCTGGCCAGGGACAGCGCAGCCCACAGACCCATGAGCAGGACCAACGCCCGGAACAGGAGGGGTCGCGCGCGAAGGACGGCCCGGGCACCCGGGCCGGCGATGGCGCTCGTCGACGCGAAGGCGAACATCGATGCGATCGCCAGCCCGACCGGCGTGGCGATCACGAATCCGACGTTGGGGCTCGACAGCAGCACCCCCGGCGTGGCGAGCGCATGGAGGCCGAGGAACCCGGCACTGACCATGAACGCGAGCGAGATGAGGGCGACGCGGGCGTCACGGTAGCGTCCGGACGCGATGTTCGTGATCGACGCGAGGACCACGTTCACCGCTGCCGTCCCGAGCACCAGCCAGAAGTGGCTCGGGTGATGCTCCCACTCCATGTCGACCTCCGGCCGTGCGAGCAGGAGGCCGAGGCCGGCCAGCGGCAAGACCAGCAGCACCAGCACCCCGAGGGGTGGCATCGCGACGGTCGACCGCGCCGGAGTCCCGATGGCCATGCGTTGCAGGATACGTCCCGACACGGCCGGCCCATCGTCGATGATGTGGCCATGGCCGATCGGCCTGCGGACGCGACTCGCTGCCTTCCGCCGCGACGACCTGACTGCCGCCCTCGGTGCGCGCAGCGTGGTCCAGGCGACGTTGATGCGAGTGACGATCGGGACCTCGATCCCGCACGACGGCGGGCCGTGGAGGACGAGCGCGCTCGCGCTCGAGGCCTTCCACGGGTGAATCAGAGGAGACGACGATGCACGCTTCCGGCACGTTCGAGGTTCGCCCGGGGGGCGAGGAGGTTTACGAGACGCTCGACGACGGCACGAAGCTGACCCATGCCCGCGGATCCCAGACCTTCCACGGAGACGTCGAGGGCGATGGCGCGGTCCACTGGCTGATGCTCTATCGGCCGGACAAGACCGCGACCTTCGTCGGCCTCCAGCGGATCAGTGGCTCGATCCACGGGCACGCCGGCACAGTCGTCTTCGCCGCGAGCGGCGATCATGACGGGACGGGCTCCAAGATCGAGCTACGGGTCGTCGCCGGGTCGGGTTCCGGAGCACTCGCCGGGATGACCGGATCCGGGCACCTCCTCACGCCCGGCGGTCCGAACGGCACGTATGAGATCGATGTCGAGCTGGGCAGTCGATGAGGCGGTGTGCGACGATCGGGGCATGCGCTTCACCACGACCCTCGACCTGGCGGGCAAGACGGCCACAGGCTTTCGGGTCCCCGCGTCGGTGGTCGAGGCTCTGGGCGCCGGCAAGCGTCCGCCAGTCGTCGTCACGATCAACGGGTATCGCTACCGCAATACGGTCGCGGTCTACGGAGACGCCTACCTGATCGGTGTCGCGGCGGAGCATCGCGCCGGCGCCGGTGTCGCAGCAGGCGACGTCCTCGAGGTGGATCTCCAGCTCGACACCGAGCCGCGCGTTGTGGCGGTGCCACGGGACCTCGCGGCCATCCTCGACGGAGATCCGCTGGCGAGGCAGGCCTTCGACGCCCTGTCGTACAGCAACCAGCGGCGCATCACCGAGTCCGTCGCCGGTGCGAAGTCCGCGGAGACCCGCCAGCGGCGGATCGACAAGGCGGTCGACGAGTTGCGTTCCAGCCGGCGCTGAGGCGACCGCCGGCGGTAGGTCATGCCCGCGCGTGCAGGAGCAGATGCCAGTAGGCCCAGCCGTCCTCCTGGTCGGTGGTCTCGTCGACGACCGAGAGCCCGGCGTCGGTCAGCCACGAATGCACGCGATCGCGGCCGGGATAGTAGTGATACCCCGCGGTGTCGCCCTCGACGACCTCGCCCCGGATCGCGGGCAGGCCGGTCGCCTGCGCGTGCTCGAACGCGGCGTCGATGTCCGCATCGGCGATCTCCTCGACGGTCAGGTAAAGCGGCGATCCGGGCCGGACCGCCCGCACGAGATTGCTGAGGACGATGGGCCAATCCTCGGGCGGCACGTTCTCCATGGCATCGACGGTCATCGCCGCGTCGAACTCGTCAATCAAGGTGAGCTCCTGCAGGCCGACGCGTTCCAATCGGTCCGCGAGCCCGCGACCCTGGGCCACTTGGAGCATGCCGGCTGACTGATCGATGCCGACCACGTGCCGACCGGCAGCGGTGACGAGCTGGAAGTATCGGCCGGTGCCGCACGGCGCGTCGAGGATGGTGCCGCCGAACCGAACGGCGGCCACGAGCCGATCCACGAACAGCCGATGCGATGTGGCGGGGTAGGGGTCGGCGTCATAGTCGGGCGCTTCGAGGTCGTATTCCGCCCGGACGGCCTCGCGTCGCTCGCGCAGCCAGTCGGCCCGGTCCATCAGAGCAGTCTATGTCCAGGGCGATCGCGGAGAGCTGCGATGTCGACGAGTCCGCGCTGCGCGATCCGGGTGTCCGTGGCATCGTTGCGTAGGCAACGATGGTGGAGGAGGAACGGATGCCCGACGCGACCGATTTCGAAGACGGCCTGATCGCCGAGATGCGCGCCAACGGTGGAGAGGTGACCAGCGGACCCCTGGCCGGGCATCCACTCTTGGTGATGACCTGCACCGGCGCTCGTTCCGGACGGCCGCGCAGGGCGATCCTCACCTGGCACCGCGACGGAGACGACTACATCGTCGCCGGAACCGCCGGTGGTGCGCCCACCGACCCGGCATGGGTGAAGAACGTGCAAGCCCACCCCGACGTCATGATCGAGCAGGGCACGACGACGTTTCCTGCACGCGCTTCGATCGTGGATGGACCAGCCCGCGCCGCCCTGTGGGAGCGACACGTGGCGGCACTCCCGTGGTTCGCGGCGTATCCGGAGCAGGCCGGCCGCGACATCCCGATGATCCGCCTGACGCCGTCGCGCTGATCTTCGCCGCGGTCCCTGGAGGGTTGACAACTCGTCTCTATAACCATATGGTTATGGAACGATGCAGAACGACCTCAGTGCTGTGTTCAATGCCCTCGCCGATCCCACTCGACGCGCGATCCTCGCGCGGTTGGCACAGGGCGATGCGAATGTCGCGGAGCTGACGGCCCCGTTCTCGGTCTCCCAGCCGGCCATCTCGAAGCACCTGAAGGTGCTCGAAGGCGCCGGGCTCATCTCGCGGACGCGCCGGGCCACGACGCGGCTCAGCCACCTGGAGGCGGATCCCCTCCGAGAGGCGACCCGATGGCTCGTCGGCTATCGCGAGTACTGGGAGGAGAGCCACGATCGCCTGGACGCGCTGCTCGCTGCGCTGCAGGTCGACCAGCAGGAAGGAAACCCACGATGACCACGACCCGGATCGACGCCCCGGCGGGCGTCCCGTTCATCGACATGGACCGCGAGTTCGACGCCCCACGCGAGCTCGTCTATCGCGCCTATGTCGATCCCGAGCTGCTCACCCAGTGGCTCGGTCCCCGCAAGTACCACATGACGGTGGAGAGCTGGGACGTGCGCGACGGCGGCACGTGGCGCTACGTCCACAGCGACGATGCCGGCAACGCCTACGGCTTCCATGGTGTCTTCCATGGTCCCCAGACGCCGGACGGCATGCTCCAGACCTTCGAGTTCGAGGGCGCGCCCGGCCATGTCTCGCTCGACAAGCTCGTGTTCGAGGACCACGGCGACAGGACGGTCGTCCGTGTCCACTCGGTCTTCCAGTCGATCGAGGCTCGTGACGCGATGATCGCCAGCGGGATGGCCGACGGCGTGAACGACGGCTACGACCGACTGGACGACCTTCTCGCCCGACTCGCCCCGGTCAAGGCCCGCTGATGGACTACAAACTCGAGCTCGTCCCGATCCCGGTCGCTGACGTCGATCGTGCCAAGGCCTTCTACAGCGAGACGGTCGGGTTCACCGTCGACGTCGACCACGCGCCGAGCGATGCGTTCCGGATCGTGCAGCTCACGCCGCCCGGTTCGGCCTGCTCGATCATGGTCGGCAAGGGCGCCATCCGGACCGCGCCCGGGTCCGTCCAAGGACTCCAGCTCGTCGTCGATGACATCGAGGCCGCGCACGCAGAGCTGACCGCCCGGGGTCTCGACCTCAGCCCGGTCCGTCACTTCGTCGACGGGGAATGGCTCGACGGGAAGGGCGGACCGTGGAACTCCTTCGCCTTCTTCGATGACCCGGACGGCAACGGCTGGGCTCTCCAGGAACGCCCGGCGCCGGCAGACCGCTGACCGGCGTTTGCGCGGCAGACGCTCGAACCTCTCGGCCCTCCGCGGACCAATGGCCTGCGGAGGGCCTCCGCTCGTCCCTCAGCGAACGACGAGACGCGCCTGGGCGATACGGCGGATGGCCCGGTCCACGTCGGGGACGTCGGTCATCAGCTCACGGAGAGCGGCCGCGGGGAAGGCCAGGACCCTGGTCGGGGCGGTCGCGATGACGGTCGCGGTCCGGCCGTAGCTGAAATCGCGACCCCAGTCGATCGCGGCGATCTCGCCGAGATGGTCGCCGACCTCGAGCACGTTCACCTCGCGGCCGTCGACCAGGACCGACAGGCGGCCGTCGAGGACCAGGTAGAAGGTCCGCGCCAGCGTCCAGCGTTCGGTGACCACCTGGCCGACCTGGTACGACTCCTCCCGCCCGGTCGCCAGGAACCGGATCGCCGCATCGTCGTCGGCGGCCGCGAAGGTCGGCAAGGCGCGCAGGTCGTCGACCGACATCCGGCCGACGTCCAGCCAGTCGCCGGCGAGGGCCGCCTGGCGCGCGGCGCGAGTCGATCCGTTGTTCTCTGCCCGTGCTCCGTGGGTCCCGATGCCGCCGATGTCCACCGTCGCCACCCGATCCAGGGCATAGGCCACGTCGTCGCCGGTCGAGCTGTGGTTCAGGACACACAGGCGGATGGCGTAGCGACCCCCGATCAGCGTGGAGGTGAGCAGCACATCCCCCGCCGCTGAGAGGGCCGTCACGATCGCGGCATTCGCCCGGTCGACCTCCCCATCGGTCGCGCCTGGTGCACCGCGACGCCGGAAGGTCAGGACGCCGAGGGAGGCAGGGGTGACGAGCTCGAGGCGTGGGTCCGCCTCGATCCGCGCCTGCGCTTCGAGGGTCAGGTCCATGGCCCGGTCGATGACGGCGCGGAACGCGTCCAGCCCGAATGTCTGGATGGCCAGCCAGACCTTGATGGCGCGACTCGCCCGAGTCAGCTGGAGGCCGCGATCGGCGAAGTTCACCGTCGTCGATCCGGGCGCTCCCTCCTGCAGGTATTCGGGGTGCAGCTCGAACGCTCGCTCGAGCATCGCGCCGTCGCGCACCATCACGCAGCCCACTTCGAATGGCATCGCCAGCCATTTGTGCGGGTCGAGCGTGACGGAGTCGGCCATGGCGAGGCCGTCGAGGGCCGCCCGCCCACGGTCGGTCAGGACCGCGAATGCTCCGTACGCCCCATCGACGTGGAACCAGACACCCCGGGCATGACACAGCTCCGCCAGCTCCGCCAGGGGGTCCACGGCCCCGGTGCTGGTCGTGCCGGCGTTGGCGATCACCAGGAATGGGATGCGTCCGCCCGCGACGTCGGCATCCATCGCGGCTGCCAACTCGTGGGGCCGGATCCGGAAGCGGGCGTCCGTCGGCAGCACGCGGATCTGGTCCGGCCGGAACCCAAGGTGCCGTGCCGCCCGGGCGACCGATGAATGGGTCTGGTCGCTCGCGTAGGCGACGATGCGGCTCGACATCGGCCCGATGAGCGCTTCGCGGGCGCAGGCGATGGCCGTGAGGTTCGCGGCCGAGCCGCCCGACACGAGGACCCCGGCGGCCTCGGGCGGGTAGTCGATCCAGTCGCGGAACCAGTCCAGCACGGTCAGCTCGAGCTGGCTCGGACCGGCCGATTCGCGCCAGGCACCCGAGTCGATGTTCGTGGCGGCCGCGATGAGATCGCCGAGCGCGCCGGGCCACGTGCCGGCGCCAGGGATATAGCCGAAGAACCGCGGGTGGTCGAAATGGCCCATGAACGGCAGCACGTCGCGATCAAGTCGGTCGAGGAGGTCGCGGAAGTCCCGCCCGTGCGGGGGCGCGGCCTCGCCGAGCCGAGCCTCCATCTCAGCGCGGGTCGCGGAGCGCAGGGCCGGACCGTCGGGCAGTGCCGTCGCGCGATCGACCAGCAGGTCGATCACGGCGTATCCCATCTGGCGCATGCGCCCAGCGTCGAGCGCCAGCGGATCCTCGCTCATACCCCTCCTTCTGGCCCCTCGATCGGGGAGTGTGGCATGTTCGCGTCATGCAGCCACCCCCTCCCGGCACGTTCATCCGGCGGGCCCTGACCGGCGACCTTGATGCGTCCGAAGTGGACCGTATCCGCGCCCTGCTCTGGGCAGCATTCCCGCCTGGTGAGGAAGGGTTCACGGAGCACGACTGGGAGCACAGTCTTGGCGGCCTCCATGTCCTGCTCGAGACCGCCGACCGTCGGATCATCGCCCACGCCGCGGTCGTCGATCGGCAGCTGCACGTTGGTGGCCGCCCGCTGCGGACCGGGTATGTCGAGGCGGTCGCGACCGACCCGCGACTGCAGGGCCGGGGCTACGGCTCAGCGGTGATGCGCGAGATCGGCCGGGCCATCCTCGACGAGTACGCGCTTGGCGCGCTGGGCACCGGCCGGCACCGGTTCTACGAGCGGCTCGGCTGGCAGGCTTGGCGCGGCCCCACGTTCGTCCGGCTGCCCGAGGGCCCTCGACGGACGCCCGACGAGGACGGCGATATCCTGGTCCTGATCACGCCTCGAACCCCGCCGATCGACCTCACGGACCCGATCAGTTGTGCGTGGCGGCCGGGCGACGTGTGGTGAGGCGCGGTTCGGATCGGCCCGGCGGGTCAGCTCCCGGGCGTGTCCCAGCGCACGCGCAGGACGCGTGGCTTGCGGAATACGATCCCGGTCGGTGGGAAGCCGTCCCCAGCCAGCCGCAGGCCGGGCCAGCCATCGAGCGCCGCGGCCAGCGCCGCGTGGGCCTCGAGTCGCGCCAGGTGCAGACCGACACACGCATGCGGGCCCTGGGCGAATGTCACGTGCGCTCGGGCGTTCTCGCGCCACAGGTCGAATCGGTCCGGATCCGCGAAGGTCGCCGGGTCCCGGTTGGCTCCGGTCAACGACACGATCACCAGGTCGCGGGCCCGGATCGATGCACCGCCGAGGTCCACGTCCTGGGTCGCGTAGCGATCCACCCGTGAGGCGGCGGGCTCGAGGCGAAGCGATTCTTCGATCGCAGCGGCGATGAGGGACCGGTCGGTCCGGATCGCCTCGAGCGCGCCCGGCGTCGAGAGCACGTGCCAGAACACCGACGTGGTCATGCCCTCGCTCGTCTCGATCCCGCCGAACATCATCACTGCGGCATTCGAGACGATCTCGTCTCGCCGCAGGGTCTCGGTGGCCGTGGCAAGCACCCCGTCGCCGCGATCGATCGAGCTGCCGACGTGGCGGTCGAGCGCCGCGGCCGCGGCGCGTGCCCGTGGTCCGACGCGACCGCCCGTCGAGACCCGATCCACGGCCGCCACGATGTCCGCGTACCAGCCGAGCACGACTGACGGCTCCACGTCGATCAGGTCGAGGGCGGCCGCCACGACTCTGACGGCCAGCGGCCCGGCCACGTCCCGCCGGACGTCGGCATGGCCTCGCTCAAGCAGGGCGGCGACGAGCCCGTCGGCCTCGTGCCGAACCCGGTCACTGAATCGGTCCATGACCTCGGCGCGTCGGAACGCGGCCGCGAACGGATCGCGGTGGCGGCGATGCGCGTCCCCGTCCAGCGAGAGCATGCTCGGACCGACGACCTGGGCGGTCGAGAACCGCGGGTCATCGACGGTGAACCGCACGGCGTCGCGCATGACCTCGATGCACAGGTCCCGGCGAGTCACGAGCCAGCCGCCAAGGACGGGGACCCAGGCCACCGGCTCGTCACGCCGGAGCCTTGCCAGGGCGGCATATGGGGCGCGCTCCAATTCGTCGAGGCGCAGGTCCGCTGCCATCGCCGTCCCCTGGCTCACGGGTTCGGATGCCTCCATTCGCTGGTGGCGGGCATCATACGGCCCGACCACAGCCGGTCATCCCTCGCGAACGGTCCGCAGCAGATCCTCGAACGGGGTCGGCGACGCGAAGGGATCCGCGCGGTCACGTGGGTCATGGGTGATGACCGCGCCGGCCAGTTCCCGCGCGGCACGGTCGATCCGATCGGCCAACGCCGGTTCGGCGGCCGTGTCCTGACCCCAGTCCGATGACGCGGCATACACCGCGGTCGGCACGACTCCGGCGTTGAGATACGCGAACAGCGGCCGGACGGCGTGATCGAGCGCCAGCGAGTGGCGGGCCGTGCCCCCGGTGGCCCCGATCAGGACCGGCAGCCCGGACAGCGAATCACGCTCCAGCACGTCGAAGAAGAGCTTGAACAGGCCGCTATACGAAGCGTTGAAGATCGGCGTCACCGCGATCAACGCGTCAGCACCGAGGACGTGGTCGATGGCGGCTCGCAGCTTCGGGCTCGGGAACCCGGTCAGGAGATGGTCGACGAGATCGCGAGCGTGGTCGCGGAGCTCGATGACCTGGACGTCCGAGGTGGCGCCCCGACCGCGGAGATCCTCGACCGTCGCGACCGCGAGACGATCGGCCAGGAGCCGGGTCGACGATGGTTGGCTGAGACCAGCCGACACGACGACGATCGACCGGGAGGTCATCGGACCGGCAGGCGGAGCGGCGCCCGATCGTCTGCTGGGACGGCCGAGCGGGCTGCCAACAGGCTGGCGTGGGTCGGTGCGTCGGGCACGCCGGGTGCCCGCATCGCTTCGAATTCGCGGCGAAGGACCGGCACGACAAGCTCGCCGAGCATGTCCAGTTGTTCGAGGACGACCTTGAGCGGGAGCCCGGCATGGTCGATCAGGAACAGTTGACGCTGGTAGTCGCCGACGAACTCGCGGAAACCCAGCGTCCGGTCGATGACCTGTTGCGGGCTGCCCACGGTCAACGGCGTCTGCTCCATGTAGTCCTCGAGCGATGGGCCGCCACCGTACACCGGCGCGTGATCGAAGTACGGGCGGAACTCACGCACGGCTGCCTGCGAATCCGCGCGCATGAAGACCTGGCCTCCGAGTCCGACGATCGCGTGGTCGGCCGGTCCGTGACCGTAGTGCTCGAACCGCCGACGGTAGAGCGAGACCATCCGCTGGACGTGCTCGGGCGGCCAGAAGATGTTGTTATGGAAGAAACCGTCACCGTAGTAGGCGGCTTGCTCGGCGATCTCGGGGCTCCGGATCGACCCGTGCCACACGAAGGGCGGCACGCCGTCGAGCGGTCGCGGCGTCGAGGTGAAACCGGTGAGCGGTGTGCGGAACTTGCCCTCCCAGTCGACGACGTTCTCGCGCCACAGCCGGTGCAACAGGGCGTAATTCTCGACAGCCAGCAGGATCCCGTTGCGGATGTCCTGTCCGAACCAGGGATAGACCGGACCCGTGTTGCCTCGGCCCATCATCAGGTCGACCCGACCGCCGGCCAGATGCTGCAGCATCGCGTAGTCCTCGGCGATCTTCACGGGATCATTGGTCGTGATGAGGGTCGTCGAGGTCGACAGGATGATCCGCTCGGTCCTGGCCGCGATGTAGCCCAGCAGGGTCGTCGGCGACGACGGAACGAACGGCGGATTGTGGTGCTCCCCGCTCGCGAACACGTCGAGGCCGACCTCCTCGGCCTTGAGCGCGAGGGCCACCATCGAGGCGATGCGGTCGCCCTCGCTGACGGTCCGGCCGGTGGTGGGGTCGGTCGTGACATCGCCGACCGTGAAGACCCCGAATTGCATGACGCTCTGTACTCCTGTGCGCGGATCGTTTGATCTCGAACAGCGGCAAGCATACGTCAACACTAGTTGCGGAGTCAACTATGTGATCCGTCCGGTGGTGGCGGCAGGTCCGCTACTCGGCGTACCGTGTCGCGGATGGGCTTCCCCGACGCGACACACGACCGGTGACCAGCATCCGAACGGCGCGAGCCGGGGCAGGGGTGCGCGTGCCGCCGCCCCACGCGATCGGCGGCATCCCCGTCCCGCAGGATCGCGTCTCGCGGGCGACCTGGACCTGGGCATGTCGCACGCTGCCACGCTATCTGCTCGCCCATTCGGTACGGTCGTATTGCTGGGCGGTCGAGCTGGCGCGGCGCGAAGCCTGGGCATTCGACGGACCGGTCCTGTGGGCCGCAGCGCTGTTCCACGACGTCGGGCTGACCCGGATCGCGCGGAACACGATGTGCTTCGAGGTCGAAGGCGCCGAGTTGGCCCGGGCGTTCCTGGAGCGCCACGGGATGGCCCCCGCTGATGCCGACCGCACGGCGATCGCGATCATCCTGCACATGCAGCCGAACGTCGGCTTGGCGGATGGGGTGGAATCCGTCGTCCTTGACCAGGCCACGGGCATCGACGTGCGCGGCGTGGGTTTCGAGCGTATCGAGCGGATCCGCGAGGGCGTCGTGAACGCGTTCCCGCGTGGGAGCTTCGACCGGCTCTTCCTCCGTGCGATCGAGCGCGAGGTCGCCGTCCGGGGAGATTGCCGAAGCAGCGCACTTCTGCGCAGTACCGGCCTCGCTGCCGCGCAGGCCCACTCACCGTGGCGCACGTGATGGCGTTCGAGGGATGGCTGGCGGCACGTTGAACCTGTAGCGCACGC
>DASSMQ010000160.1:0-2764 GCA_035688805.1 Candidatus Limnocylindrales bacterium | reverse complement strand
ACCCGCCGGAGCGCATCCAGGAACTCGCGCACGTCGGCGACCCGGTCCTTCAGCAGGTAGCCGACACCGCCCCCGCGATCGGCGAGAAGCTCGGTCGCGTACTGGCGCTCGACATACTGGCTCAGGACGAGGACCGGGCTTCCAGGGACGATGCGCCGCGCCTCGATCGCGGCGCGCAAGCCCTCGTCGCGCTGCGTCGGAGGCATCCGGACATCGACCACGGAAACATCGGGTCGATGGTCCCGGACGGCCTGGACGAACGATGGCCCGTCGCCCACCTTGGCGACGACCTCGCCACCCGAATCGATGATGAGCCGAGCCAGTCCCTCGCGGATCAGCGCGGAATCCTCGGCGATGACGACGCGCAGGCTCGGATGGGTTTCCGTCACCACGCGGCACAGTGTGCCGCCCCGACACAACACCGGAACAGCTCGATCCCGGGCGGAGCGGGCCCCGTCCGACGCGTTGGTCTCCGGCGCGGAATCACGCCAGCGGCGTGATGGGCCCGCGGTACCATTCGCCAACTGCGGGGGAACCGTCACACCGGGCGAGGGAGAGCCGCGGCATGGGCCGTCAGTCTCAGCGATCGATACGCACGGCGGGGCACCGCTGGCGTCGGGTGGTGTTCGCGATGGCCGTCGGGCTCGTTGTGGGCGGGTGCAGCGCCGGGCCGCCGGGAAGCGCGGCGACCCCGAGCGCTGATCCGACCAAGGACAAGCTGGCCCAGATCCTGGCCAGAGGAACGCTGGTCGGCTACGCCGAGCTCGACTATCCGCCCCAGTCGATCCGGGTCGATGGTGCCGCCCGGGCGGCGCCCACGAAATGCCTGCCCGACCAGATCACGGCGTCGGAGGTGACGGGGTTCGACATCGAGACGACGAAGCTCGTTGCCGCCAAGCTCGGCGTCGAGGCCTGCTTCATCCAGCCGGCGTTCACCGAGGTGACGGCCGGCAGCTGGACCGATCGGCTCGACATCGCGTACGCCTCGGCGGCCATCAACGCCAAGCGGATGACCGTCCTGTGGATGACCCAGCCGTACTACTTCATCCCGCAGCGGTTCATCGTCCCGGCCGGATCGTCGGCCAAGGTGCCGTCCGATCTGGATGGCAAGCGGATCGGCACCTGCACCAGTTGCACCGTCGAGTCGTATCTGAAGGGGACCCTCCAGATCCCCGGCATCGACCTCGTCCAAAAGGTCAAGGATCCGGTCCTCGTCGGCTTCGAGACAGAAGGTCCGGGCATCGACGCCTTGGCCGCAGGCAAGCTCGACGCGTTCCTGACCGCCGAGCCTGTCGGCGCCCAGGCGGTGAAGTCGGGCAAAGCGGTTCGGCTCCTCGACGAGCCGGCGTTCTCGATGTATCCGACCGGGCTCGTCGACAAGGGCTCCAACCTGAGCGAGAAGGCCTTCACCGATCGCGTCAACGAGATCATCCGGGCCGCCCACACGGACGGCACGCTCAAGACCATGTCGATGACGTGGTTCGGGGTCGACTACACGACGCCGGCCGCGGCATTCGACCTCTCGAAGCTAGCCCAGGAGATCCCATGACACCGCGCGTCGTCCCGCTACTGATGGCCGTCGCGCTGGCGGCCGCCGCGTGCTCCTCGTCGACGGGCTCGACGGGCTCGACCTCCGGTGGATCCGCCAGTCCCGTCGGGCCGACCGCGTCGGCCGCGGCCGGCGGTTCCCCTGCGCCATCCGGCGACCCGACGAAGGACAAGCTTGCCCAGGTCCTGGCCAGGGGCACGCTCGTCCTGTCGACCGACCTCGACTACGCGCCGCAGTCGTTCGCGGTGAAGGGAGCGGCCCGCGCCGCGACCACCAAGTGCGCGCCCAACCAGCTGACGGCCCCCGAAGTGTCGGGCTATGACGCGGAGACCGGGAAGCTCGCGGCCGCCGCGCTCGGGGTCGAGCCCTGCTTCGTGTCGGTGCCGTTCGATCAGGTCATCGCCGGGAATTGGGGCGACCGCTGGGATATCGCCTGGGGCTCGGGCGCGCTGACCGCGAAGCGGATGAAGGCGCTGTACGTGACCCAGCCCTACTACTCGACGCCGGCCAACTACTTCGTGAACGCCACCTCGATGTTCCAGACGCCCGCCGATCTCGCTGGCAAGCGGATCGGCGCCTGTGCCGGCTGCACCCACGAGCAGTACCTGCGCGGCACGCTCAGCCTGCCGGGTCAGACGCTCACGGTCGATGTGAAGGATCCGAAGATCGTCACCTATGCCAGCGAGACTCCGGGCCTCGAGGCGCTGGCGAAGGGCAAGGTCGACGCCTTCCTCTGCAGCCAGCCGGTCGGGGCGGGCGCGATCACCGCCGGAGCCCCCCTGCGGATGCTGGAGGAGACGGCCTTCTTCACAGAGAAGGTCGGCTATGCCGACCGCGGCATGACCCTCGCGCCGGGCCCATTCCTCGATCGGATCGACGCGGTCATCGCCGATCTGCACGCGTCCGGAAAGCTCAAGGCGCTCTCGACGCAATGGTTCGGCGTCGACTACGCCACGCCGGTGGCCGGCTTCGACCTCGCCTCCGTTCAACAGCAGGTCCCATAGGCGTCGTCGCGAGCTCCATGGCCGCCCGCGTCGACCGTCCCTGGCGACGGAGTCTGCGGACCCGACTTGTCGCGTACTTCTTCCTGCTGTCCGCGATCACCGTCCTCGTCGTCGGCGCCATCGCCTACTTCCGAGCGACCGATGACCTGACCCGGGCCGTGTACGACCGGCTCGACTCGGTGGCGGCCAACAAGCGCGACTCGCTCGAGCG
>DASSMQ010000159.1:0-6540 GCA_035688805.1 Candidatus Limnocylindrales bacterium | reverse complement strand
CGATCCATCGCCTCGATGAGGGCGGGATCCGGTGCCGGAGCGTCCGTGCCCGGCCGTCTGACCTGGCCCCCGTGTTGCACCAGCCGCCCGGCGGCGCCCAGGCCGTCGATCACGGCGGCAGCCGTCGAGGCGACCTCGTCCCGTCGAAGCGACACGATCCGTCGGAGGGCGGCGGCGGTCGAGGAGCGGACGTCGGCGATCGCGGCAGCGGGGGCGACGACGTCAAGGGCGGCTTCCTCGGCCGCGGCTCGAATGTCGTCCGCCAATCGCCCGCCGATGGCGCCATGCAGATCCAGCCGAGCCGCTTCCCCGCGGGTCGCGACCGCGGCGACCCGGTCCGCGGTCTGCCGGCGACGGGAGATGCCACGCGGCGGCTGGACGTCGAGCACGACGCCGCCGACGGGACGTGGCGTCGGCCCACGCCGCAGGACGAATCGGTCGCCGACCCGGACCGCGATCGGTTCCGCCAGCCGGACGATGCCGGCCGGACGGCCGTCAGGCAGGGTCAGGCCATCGCGCCCCGCGCGGCCGATCGCGGCATCGACGGCGGCCGTACCGACGTGCGCCCGGCCGCGCGCCCGATCCGCGACTTCCACCCCGAACGTGGCCAGGACACGGGTCGTGACGGTGACGGCGGGGTCCGCGGTGAGGACCATCCCGCGATGGAGGTCGTCCCCATCGACCCCGACGAGGTTGAGTGCCGTTCGCCCGCCGCCCGTCACGCGCTCGACCGTCGTCCCGTGGACCTGGATCTCGCGGATGCGCACGGTCCGGTCACCCGCAGGCTCGAGGCGAAGAACGTCGCCTCGTTCCAGCGGTCCACCCCGCAACGTGCCGGTGACCACGACGCCGCGACCCTTGACGGTGAAGACACGGTCGATCGCGAGGGTCGGCGGACGTTCGGGGAGGGAGACCTGGTCGCGAGCCGCGAACAGTGCGGCACGGACCGTGTCCAGCCCCTCCCCCGTCACGCCGGACGCGGCGATGATCGGCGAGCCGGCCATGGAGGTCAGCGCCAGAAGCTCGCGTACCTCGGACGTGACCGCCTCGACCCGCTCGCGAGCGACGACGTCGATCTTCGTGACGACCGCGATCCCGGGCGCCACGCCGAGCGCATCGAGCAGGGCCAGGTGCTCACGCGTCTGGGCGCGCACGCCGTCGTCGGCCGCGACGACGAGCAGGGCGGCATCGATCTCGCCAGCCCCGACCAGCATGTTGCCGACGAGCTTGTCGTGTCCGGGCACGTCGACGAAGTCGATCGTCGAGCCGTCGGTGAGATCGAGATGCGCATAGCCGACATCGATGGTCATGCCGCGCCGGCGCTCCTCGGGCAGTCGGTCCGCGTCGATGCCGGTGAGCGCGCGCAGCAGCGTGGTCTTGCCGTGGTCGATGTGGCCGGCCGTGCCGACGACGACGGTCATCGCTCGGATGCGATCCCGATGGCGACGATCAGTGACGCGTCGGCCTCGGGCGGCACGGTCCGCAGGTCGAGGACGACACGTTCGTCCTGGACCCGTCCGATGACGGCCGGCGTGCCATCGCGCAGCCGCGCCAGGGTCCGGCTCACCGACCGCGACCGGAGCGCCAGGCCGACCGATGGCAGGGTCTCGCTCGGCAGCGATCCGCCGCCGACCGTCGATCGGTGCTCGACGACTTCGACGTCGTCGCGGTCGCCGTCGCCGACGCCGAGGGCCGCGGCGATCGCGTCCGCTCGCCGACGCAGGTCGTCGACTGGCGTCGCGATCATCCGCCAGACCGGGATGTCGGTCGTCGCCCGGCCCGCCCGATACAGACCGAGCGTCAACGCGATACCGGCCAGCGCCACCTTGTCCGGGCGCACCGCGCGCGCGAGCGGATCGCGACGCATGCGGGCGATGAGGTCCGCGCGCCCGACGACGAGCCCGGCCTGGGGGCCGCCGACCAGCTTGTCGCCGCTGAACGTGACGAGATCCGAACCCGCCGCCAGGCGCTCGCGCGGCATCGGCTCGTGGGCGAGGCCGTAGCGCTCGGTCGGGAGCAGGGCGCCCGATCCGAGGTCGTCGATGACGAATGCGCCATGCCGGTGGGCGAGCTCGGCGACGGCGGCGGGTTCGGGCGCTTCCGTGAAGCCGCTCATCGCGAAATTCGACGGATGGACACGCAGGACCGCCCGAGCTCGCCCCTCGGCGAGCACCGCCTCGAAGTCCGCCGCGCGGGTCCGGTTGGTGGTCCCGACCTCGATCAACTTCGCGCCGGCCCGTCGCACGATGTCGGGGATGCGCACGCCGCCGCCGATCTCGACCAGCTCACCGCGCGAGACCACGACGCCGCCACGACCGGCCAGTCCCACGGCCAGCACCAATGCCGCCGCGTTGTTGTTCGTGACGAGCGCATCCTGGGCGCCGGTCAGGGCGACGAGGTGGTCCTCGGCGATGCGCGCCCGGGCGCCGCGTCGCCCGGTCGAGCGGTCGAGCTCGAGGAGCACGGGGCCCCCGGCAAGCTCGGCGACGGCCCGGGCGATGGCCTCCGGCCATGGCGCACGCCCGAGGTTGGTGTGGACGATCACGCCCGTGGCGTTGATGGCGGCCGGTAGTCCGGCATCGGTGAACGATGCGAGTCGATCGAGCGCCTCCGCGGCGAGGTCGTCCGGTGTTCGGGCTGGTCGGCCATCGGCGAGACTGGCGCGCTCGGTGTCGACGATCTCGCGCACGCTGATCGTCAGTGCGTCCGGGTCGGCGCCATCGGCAGCGTCGCTCCCGCGCAGCCGCTTGAGTACGGCTTCGACGCTGGGCGGGCGGGGTCGGTCGACCGGCTTCGACGACATCGGGGCTGGTGCCTCCGTGGCGGGAACGCGTGGGAGTCGAACCCACCACGCCACGCCGAGCGCGGCGTCACCGGTTTTGAAGACCGGGGGACCCACCGGGACCCATCCGCTCCCTGGGGGATGGTACCGGCGAACGTGCCTATCATCCGATGATGACGACGATGTCCGAGCTGGGTGGGGTCAGGCTCACGTCCCTGACCGATTGCGGTGGTTGTGCCGCCAAGCTTGGCGCGGACCTGCTGGCCGATGCGCTGTCGGGCCTGGGTGCGGAAGTCGCGCCGGACGAGCTGATCGCCGGCCTGCGCCCGCCGGACGACGCGGCGGCGTTCCGGATCAGCGACGACCTGGCGATCATCGGGACGGTCGACTTCTTCCCGCCGCTGGTCGACGACCCCCGGACGTTCGGGGCGATCGCGGCCGCGAACGCGCTGAGCGACGTGTTCGCGATGGGTGGCCGCGTCCTGTTCGCCCTGTCGATCGCGGCATTCCCCGAGGAGCTGCCGCGGGACGTGCTGGCCGAGGTCTTCGCCGGTGCCGCATCGAAGGTCCGCGAGGCCGGCGGGACGCTGGCCGGAGGTCACACCATCCGCGACCCGGAACCGAAGTACGGACTGGCGGTCATCGGTGCCGCGCACCCGGATCGACTGCTCCGCAAGGGCGGCGCGCGCTCCGGCGACGTCCTGATGCTGACCAAACGGTTGGGCACCGGGCTGTTGGTCAGCGGATCGCGATCGGGTCGGACAGCACCCGGCGACCTCGCGATCGGGATCGACCAGATGCAGACGCTCAACCATGACGCGGCGGCCGTGCTGGTGGCCGCCGGGATCAATGGCGCCACCGACGTCACGGGGTTCGGGCTCCTCGGTCATGCTCTCGAGATGGCCCGAGCGTCGAGCACGCGCTTCGTCTTCGACAGCGATGCGTTGCCTGCCCTGCCTGGTGCGCTGGACCTCGCTCGGGCGGGCGTGGAAACCGGCGGGGCGGCGCACAACCGGCGGTTCGTCGCGGGGGATCTTGCCGTCGATTCGGACGTGGAGCCCGCGCTCGTGACGCTCGCCCACGATCCACAGACGAGCGGCGGACTGTTGGCCGCGGTGCCGTCCGGTCACGTGGATCAGACCGTCGACGCGCTTCGGGCGGCCGGGGTCGAGCACTGGGTGGTGGGGCGCGTCGACGACGGCGCGGGCGTTTCGTTGCACGCGGGCGGGTCGTAGCCGTGGAGGTGGCGCGCGGGGTCCGGCGGATCGGTTCGACCAAGGTGAACGTGTACCTGGTCGAGGATGGCGGGGGCGTCACGGTCATCGACGCCGGGCTGCCCGGCTACTGGGCCGACCTCCTCGCGGAGTTGGGGGCGATGGGCCGCTCAGTCGGTGATATCCGGGCGGTGATCCTCACGCACGCCCACGATGACCACATCGGGTTCGCCGAGCGAGCGCGCCGGGAGCGTAGCCTGCCGATCCGGGTGCATCGCGCCGATGCCGGCCGTGCCCGCGGCGAGCCGGTGCCGAAGAACGAGGGGGGCGGCACGATGCGGCCGTGGCCGGTGCTCACGTTCCTCGCATTCGGGATCCGGCGCGGCTATCTCGGGACCAAGCACATCGGGGCGGTCGAGACCTTCGACGACGGGGCGACGCTCGACGTGCCTGGCACGCCGCGGGTCATCCACGTCCCGGGCCACACCGCGGGGAGTGTCGCGTTCCATCTGCCCGATCGCAGCACCCTCGTCGTCGGCGACGCGTTCATCACGCTCAACGTGGTCAACGGCGAGACCGGGCCGCAGATGTTCCCGAACTTCACCCTCGACAATCGAGCAGCGCTGGCATCGCTGTCGCGGTTCGACGGCATCGACGCCGAGCTGGTGTTGCCGGGGCACGGCGAGAGCTGGACGGGCGGGGTCGCCGAGGCCGTCAGGATCGCCAGGGGGACCTGGCGGCCGGACTGACGATCGGGTGCCTCGCCCGAGGATCACGGGGCACCCCGAGCCGGGCGACGTGCTTCGTGGTCGGCAATTGGCCCGGTCCCGATCGGGGCGTCGGCCAGGTGGCAGTCATCCGTGCTCGCCGGACGGCAGATGGGCTCTCACGGCCGCCCAAACGTCCAATGTGCTTCCAGGCTGCACGTTCCGCCCCGGACGGGGATCTTGGGCAACCTGGAACGCAGTCTGCCGACCGGGAATCACATTCCGGTCGCGAACCGACGCGGACCATCGTCCTAGACCCCGATCCGCCGACTGGCAGTCACGGTCAGGGAAGCTGCGATCGTCGGCGTGGCGCCTCGCCCGAATCTGCGGACTGGCAGGCACGGTCCGACCGGCGCGGGTTCGGCCGGCGCACTGCCGGCGTACACTCGGGCGGTCCGTCACCCGCAGGAGGCCACTGGAGTGGCGCAGCCGGACCAGCGGTCCCGGCCGACCCCCGCCCACCCTGGTCGAGCGCGGCGGTGATCCCCGGGCGGGTCCGCTGGCTCGCGGTCGCCCTTCCGGCCGCGCTCATCGCCGCGATCGAGCTGGTCAGCGACACCATCTTCGATCCATATCTCCCGTTCCCGGTGGACACGCTCCTCGTCACGGCCGTCGTGGCCACGCTCGCGGCCGTGTTCGCGCGCTGGGCGTTCGGCACGATGGACCGACTGACGACGTCGCTGGAAGCGCGCAACGCCGAGATCGAGGCCAAGGCCGCATCGGCCAACGCCCTGCACGCGGTCTCCCAGGCCATCGCGGCCGTCGACGATCTCGAGGAGATCCTGACCACGACCGTGAGAAGCGCGAGGTCACTCCTCGGCGCCGAACTCGGTCTGCTGGTGATGATCGACAGCAGCGGCGAGCCGGAACTTCGTGCGACCAGCGGGCCCGAGACGGCCTTCGACCGGACGGGATCGAGTGGCGGCAACGAAGCGAGCCGGTTCGTCCATCACTCCGCAGGATCGTCGATGCTCGCCGCGCCCCTGCGGCGGGGTGGTGTCACGATCGGCACCCTGGCCGTCGCCGGAGGAGCTGTGCCGAGCCATCAGGTCGGCGACATCGAGACGCTGTCGTCGCTCGCCAACCAGGCTGCGATCGCGATCGAGAACCATCGACTCGCGGCGGAGCTTCGGGCCCTTGCGGTCCAGCACGAGCGGGAGCGGATCGCCGGGGAGATCCACGACGGGTTGGCGCAGGTCCTTGGCTACGTCAACACGAAGTCGCAGGCGGTCGAGGGTCTGCTGGAAGCCGGGCGCCTCGACGATGCGCGCAGCCAGATGGCCGAACTGAGTGCGGCGGCTCGCTCCATGTACGTGGACGTCCGGGAGGCGATCGCGGGACTGGCCGAACGGACCGAGCAGACCTTCGACCTGGGGGCCGAGGTGCGGGACTACGCAAGCCGCTTCGCCGAGGCATCCAAACTGGCCGTCTCGGTCCACGTCGCGCCCGACCTCGACACCTCGGACCTGACGCCGACGACCCGAGACGAGATCGTCGCCATCGTCAAGGAGGCGCTGACCAATGTCCGCAAGCACGCGGCTGCCAACCGGGTGACGGTCACGATCGGCCTGGAAGCCGGCCGTCTCGTCGTCCGGATCGCTGATGACGGGCGCGGGTTCGATCCGGGCCGCGCCGATGACCGATCAGGCGACTGGCCGCACTACGGCATGACCACCATGCGTCGTCGAGCCGCGAGCATCGATGCCGAGCTGACATGGGCCAGCACGCCAGGCGCCGGCACGACCGTCAAGCTGATCGTGCCGCTCGACGCGACGTC
>DASSMQ010000158.1:0-14027 GCA_035688805.1 Candidatus Limnocylindrales bacterium | reverse complement strand
TCACGCGCTCGTGGGCCAGGGCGATCGCACGCACCCCCATCACGGGAAGCATCGCGAGGCGATAGGCGGGGCTGGCCCGCATGGACGTCGGCGACGGGGACGCATCCGCGAAGAGCGCGTCGAGTCGATCGCGTTTCGCCTCGTCGGACGCGGCGGGGTCGCCCAGGATCCCGGTCTCGTCGGTGACCAGGACCGGCCGTGGCCCGACGCTGCCATACGCGACCCGCGTCCGGCCGGCCGCATCGATCGCGACGGCGAGCGTGACCGACGCGAGGTCATGGCCACGTCGACGCGTCCGGCGCGCGTGCACGGCGCCGCGTCGACCCGACGGCAGCGGCATCTCGATCGCCTGGACGAGCTCGCCTGGCTTCAGGGTGGTGACCCCCGATCGGACGAAGAACTCGTCCAGCGGGATGGTTCGCGGACCCTCCTGCCCGACCGCCACGACACGGGCGCCGTAGACGAGCAGTGCCGGCGCGGTATCGGCGGCGGGCGACGCGTTGCAGATGTTCCCGGCCAACGTGGCACGGTTGCGGATCTGGACCGATCCGACGTACGCGGCGGCCTCGGCGAGCGCGGCGTAGTCGTGGCGGATCCGCATGTCGCGCAGCAGGTCCGTCATCGTCACCTGGGCACCCACGCGCAGCCAGCCGTCCGCGACGCGGATGTCCCGATCGAACTCGGCGATGCCCTTGACGTCCACGACCGTGCGCGGTCGCAGCGAGCCGTCCCGGAGGCGGATGATCAGGTCGGTGCCGCCGGCCAGCGGCCGGGCGTCCTGGCCGTCGGCGAGCAGGGCGAGCGCGGCGGCGAGACGGGTCGGTCGCTCGTAGGCGAACGGGCGCATCGGGCCGCCCTAGAGGACGCGCTCCACCTCGTCCAGCAGCACCTGCGGGGTGGCGGCTCGCACGAAGTGGTACGGGCGCTCGGTGAACCGCTCCACGAACGCGGCACGCGCGGCACGTCGTCGCTCGTCATCGACCATCGGCATCGGGAAGCCCGGAGCCAGCAGCTCGTTGAGCAGGAAGTAGTTCTGGAGCGAGTGGAACGTCTGGAACTGGCGCTCGAACGGGATCATCTCGACCGATGAGGGATCGAAGTTCCCATCGATCGCGGGGACGATCACGACATCCACGGGGTCGACCTTCGTATACAGGTCCCACGTCGGCATCGCGCCGAAGAACTTCTCGACGGCGCGATCGGGTGCGGCCTTGTCGGCGCGCTCGGTCCCGACGTTCCGCTTCTTGAGGAACGGATGCTTGGAGCCATCGACGACGCGGCCCGCCTCGTCGATGACGGTGGTCTCGGTCGAGATGAGCAGGGCGCCGCGCCGGCAGGCCTCGATCTGACCCATCGACTTGCCGTGATTCGATTCGCCACCCAGGAACAGGACCGTCTTGTCGTGGTAGCGGACGGCCGAGGCGTGGAACGGATGCCGTCCGACCGATTCGAGTCGGAGCGCCAGCATCGTCACGACGACCTTCTGGATCGGGCCCGATGCCCAGTCACCCCGGAAGGTCATCTGGCGCCCGTCGTAGTCGATGCCCTTGGGCGCGTCGCGGTCCCAGACGATGTCGGCCACGTCTAGCGTCGGCTCAGCCGCGATCGCGACGTCCGCCAGCCGGTAATCGAGGAAATCCTTGTCCGCGAGCGCGTCGACGACGGGTTCGACGCCGTGCACGTCGAAGCGCACTCGGGCCGGCCCGGCCACGAACTCCTGGGAGAGCTGGGTCGTCGCGATGGTCACCGGCCGACCGCCGCCTCGGGGGTCGCGGCCTCCGACATCGCCGCAGCGCGCTCCAGGATCAGGACCGTGCCGGCGCCGCCATCGACCCGCAGCCGATCGCCGGTCGCGATCCGCTTCGTCGCGACCGACGTGCCGATGACCGCGGGGATCCCGAATTCCCGGGCCAGGACCGCGGGGTGCGAGGTCGTCCCACCGGTATCGGTCACGAGCCCGGCGATCTTCGTGAACAGTACGACCCAGGCCGGATTCGTCATCTGGCAGACGAGGATGTCGCCGTCGCGCACCTCGTCGAATTCGTCGACGGTCATCACGACCCGGGCGACGCCTTCGATGGTGCCCGGAGATCCCGCGATGCCCTCGATCGTCGCCGCGTCGCCGGGCTGTTCCCGAAGGAAGCGCTCCGGGTAGCCCCAGTTCACGAGATACGGGAAGGCGAGCTGGGACGGGGTGACCGTGCCGACCCAATCCCGGGGATGGAGCGCCCGGGCCGCCTCGCGCTCGGTCCGTCGCGCGGCGACCAGCGCGCGGGCCTCGACCGCGCTCGCAGCACCGATCAGCATCCGCAGCTCGTTGTACCGGAGGAACATCACGTCATCCGGCTGATCCAGCCGGCCCGCCTCGACCAGCTTGCGCCCGACCGCCAGCAGTACCAGGCGGACGTGGGCGTTGGCGCCCTGGTCGATGTAGAAGTGGTGATCGGGAGTCAGCGGCGCCATGCGCAGGTTCACCGCATTTGCGGCCCGCATCCGGTCGAGCGCCTCCCCCTCCAGCCCCTCGAGGATCTCGGCCGACGCCGCCTCGATGTCGCGGCGCATCGCGCCGATGGCGGTCGGGAAGTCGTAGTCGCTGGCGAGGTAACCTCGGATCAGTTCGAGGACGGGGCCCACCTCCTCGCGAACCGTCGGGAAGATGAACTCGTGGCTCCAGACCGCGTGCCAGCCGAACTCGCGTTGGTACGGCTCGATGCGATCGGTGATGAACCGCCGTCCGCGGTCGGTCCGACCCAGCGCCTCGCGGATCGCCGCCACATCGCCAGCCTCGAAGGCGGCTCGGAGCTCGGGATCGTCCCGGACCTCGTTCTTCATCTTCCAGAGCGACTCGATCGAGTCCCAATTCCGGTCCGAGGCCGAGTTCTGGAGCCGGCCCAGCAACGCTTCGTCGACGGTCCCTCGCGTCGACTCCATCACCGCGCGCAGGTTCAGGGTCGCCGACAGCTGGGCGAAATTGAGCATCCAGTGGATCTTCCAGTGCCGGTCATGGATGTCGATGGCGTCCTCGAGCAGCGTGGCGGTCTCCGCCAGCGTCATCGAGTCCGCCGCACCGAGGCGCTCCTCGAGATAGGCGAAGTTGCGCTGCATCTCGGGCACGAGCCGGTCCCGCCACCAGTCGGCGAAGTGCTCCCCGTACACCGGCAGGACCGTGTCGAGGTACGCGCCCATGTTCCGGGCAAAGGACGCGTCGCGGGGCACGCGTGCCTGGTACCGAGCGCTGTACTCGGTCCCCTCGATGTGGAGGTCGGGGTCAGCCGGGACGGCGGTCGTGTAGACATAGCCGTTGACGTTCTTCGCCAGCCAGTCGACGGCGAACGGCGTTCCGAACCGCCGGAACATGTGGTCGCAGCTCAGCCACCAACCCCCGATGTCGAAGAACATCGGGCTGACCGGGTGCGGGATGTGCAGGTCGTCGTAGACCCAGAAGAACGACTTCTCGACGTCCGATCCCCAGTCGACCGGGAACGCGTCGTCACCCAGGAACTGCCCGAGGATCTCCTCCGCCACGCGCTCCCCTCCTCCGACGACGTTCGATCAGGCGCGGGCTTCGCTCGGGGCACCCTCGGCCCGGTCGGCGAGGGCTTTGCGCGCCTTGTCCCAGTCCGAGCGGAACTGGACGATGCCCTTGTCGGTCAGCGGA
The DNA here is from genome assembly GCA_035688805.1 of Candidatus Limnocylindrales bacterium. GTDB lineage: Bacteria > Chloroflexota > Limnocylindria > Limnocylindrales > CSP1-4 > SPCO01. The sequence continues at coordinate 10,369 of DASSMQ010000158.1, read as the reverse complement.
TGGTGGATCATCTGCTGGAGGACCTTGAACGGCAGCGTCGCGATGTGCGCGCCGGCGAGCGCCGCCTGGGTCATGTGCAGCGGGTTGCGGATCGACGCTGCGAGGACCTCGCTGTCGAGCTCGTGGATGGCCACGATCTCGACCAGCTCGCGGATGACGATCATGCCGTCCTGGTTGATGTCATCGAGGCGACCGACGAACGGCGACAGCAGGCTGGCGCCGGCCTTGGCCGCCAGGAGCCCCTGGTTCGCGGTGAAGATCAACGTGCAGTTGGTCTTGATGCCCTCTTCGGCGAAGCGGCTCATCGCCTCGAGGCCCTCTTCGCTCATGGGCACCTTGACCACGATGTTCGGGGCGAGCTTGGCGAAGGCGCGGCCCTCGGTCAGCATCCCGTCGACGTCCTCGGCGACCACTTCGGCCGAGACCGGGCCGCTGGTGATCGTGCAGATCTCCTTGAGCACCTCCTCGTACGTCTTGCCACTGGTCTTGGCGAACAGCGACGGATTGGTCGTGACGCCGTCGAGGACGCCCCACTTGGCGACCTGTCTGATCTCGTCGATGTCGGCGGTGTCGAGGAAGATCTTCATGGTGGATGGCTCCGTAGGGCGAAGGAGCCCGATTCTACGCTCGGCGGAGGTTCCGTCGTGTTGCACGCGTCGGTAGGTCGCGTTGCAGACTCGGCCACTCCCCGGGGCGGCGGTCCGCGACGTGGACGACCGCGGCGGGCCGCGCTCGACCGCCCAAGGGCGGGTCGGCGCGTGCGCACATCTTCACGGTGAGTCACGCCACAACTCAGACACGGCTCGCACGGTCGTATCGCTTCTTGCTAGTCCCCGCCCGACTAGGCCTAAAGCAAGCGAGCCGGAAACCCCAATCGCGAGTCGCCGTGGGAACGTGCCCGAAGAGAGGTGCGGCAGGTCACCGCCACCCGGCCGAGCGCCATGGGTCGAAACGGGCCGCCGGTCGTCCGGCAGCCCGTCCCATGGATCGCGTGTCGAGCGCTCGATGAGCGCCCGGGATGGCTCCTAGCGGCCGGCCGCCAACGCGTTAACCAGCCCCTTGCCATAGAAGTTGTTGCTGCCGGTGCCTCCGGCGCAAACCTGGACCGGAGCGCCGAAGAAGTCGACGCCAGGATCGAGCGCCGCCGGGCAGCTCAGACCGGTCGCCGTGCCGCGCAGCATCGCCACGACAGCTCCGACCGGCATCGACGAGTGAGCGGACCGGATCAGGGCCGCGACCCCGGCGACATGCGGAGCCGCCATCGAGGTCCCGTTGAGCCAGGCGTAGTAGTTGCCGTCGGCGTCCTGGACGAGTCGCCCGATCGAGGCTTCGAGAGCGAGGTCGCCAGCCGTCGACGAGTAGGTGGACAGCACGCGACCACGCGACGAGTCGAACGTCGGCGTCTGGAAGCGCGAACCACCGGGCGCGGTGACATCGGTGATGTTCCCGTAGGTCGAGAACCACGACAGGAGGTTCTGGGCGCCCGTGGCTGTGACGACCACGACGCCGGGAATCTCCGTCGGAAGCACCACGCAGGAGTTGTTGACCGGCCTCGTCACTGCCGCACCGGGCGGGAAGTCGGGGCTGATCTCATCGCTGATGGGGTGGTTGAGATCGATGCCCTCGTTACCGGCGGCCGCCACCAGGACGACGCCCCGCTGCTGGGCGTATGCCGCCGCGGCACTGATCTTCGCGACGATCGCCCGCTGCTCCGCATCCGTGCGGCAGTTGAACAGCCAGGGGTCGGCGAAGAAGCTCATGTTGACGACGTCGAGGTGCTGGTCACCGGCGTAGCGCAACGCATCGACGACGGACTGCGTGAAGAAGTAGCCCTGCTCGGTGCCGGCCTTGAGGACCACCACCTTCGCCTCCGGCGCCACGCCTGAGATGCCCTTCCCATTGATCGGCGCGGCGATCGTGCCGGCCGTATGGGTGCCGTGCCCGGCGAGGTCCTGCAAGGCCGCCTTGTTCGAGCAATCACCTCGAGTGACCTGTTCCACGGGGTTCGCCGTCGGCGTGTCCGAGTATAGGAACACGCACGAGGCTGCGAGATCGACGTTGGGCATGATGTCGGTGTTGGTGAGGTCGATCCCCGTATCGATGTCACCGACGCGGGCACCTTGGCCCCGGTTGACTGCATACGAGCCGTCTGACGTGGCCTTGATCGCGCGCATATCCCAGAGACAGGGGCCAAGCGGGTCGGGGCCGATGTTCGCCGGCACGCCGTACAGGGCGGCGCATGCCGCGGCCTCGGAAGCCACGGTCTTCGTACCTGGTGGGCCGGCCAGGACCGTCGCCGAGACCAGCATCGCCGCGAGTGACGCGACAAGGGTCGAGCGCATGACGATTCGTCGCATGTGGGCTCCTCCAAGAGCGAGATGGGCTGGGTTCGGGGCGAGGGCGCGTCGGATCTGGGGTCCTGGCGTAGGGCCTCCTCCCTGATGCTGCGATCGCGGCGACCCACCGTTGCGTGGCGGTATGGTCGCATGTCACCCCGAGCCGCGGGCGTCGAGCGTTTGCTCGTGGTGCATCAAGGCACCGGCATGTATGCCGACGGCTTCCGGCTGGGAGCTACGGCTCCGGCGGCTCCGGGGTGAGTAGGTCGACCGGAAGCCCGGACCCGCGCCGCAACGTGCCAAGCCGACCGCGCACGGTCCGATGCTGGGCGTCGCCGCGGACGTTCGTGAGCCCACCCTCGACCGCCGAGGCGGGGATGCGCCACTCGGTCGTCATCGGGCCGTCGAGGCCGCGGCGGAACAGCAGGAAACGATCCGCGTCGGTCATGGTTCGAGCGGGCGCAGCGCGAAGTTCGACTCGAGGATCCCGAGGATCGGTGCGAAGACGGTGTCGTACCAGTGGCGCGCGCCCTCCTCCGGCGAGACGAGTCGATCGACGGTTCGGAGTAATCGAGCGTGTGCGCCTTCACCGCCTCCTGGAGCTCGATGTAGCCGTCGGGGTCGTAGAGCGCGAACCGACGACGGGGCGATGCGACGTCGAGCCCGGCCACGCGACGGAACCGCCGCTCTTTGGCTGTCGCCCGGATCGACGCCATCGTGGTGCCGGGTGCGAGACGGGGTTGGCGCAGCGCTCGGCGATGTCGCCTGAAGGCGGTCGACGCGCGGCCGGAAGCAGCCATCGAAGTCGCTCACCCGACCGACCGAGCCGATGATCTCGTCGATGGGGACCTCGCGCTGACCGACCGGGAGCCAGGTTAGGAGGCCGAGGCGGCGGCGGACCTCCTCGAACGGCAGGAGATCAGGTCGGTCGCACCCGCGAAGCGGTGCCTTCACCAATGGTCGGTCTCGTGGCGCCCGAGGGTCCGGCGGGCGTCACGGTTTCGGCGGGGGGAGCAGGCGTGGGCGTCGCGGGCTGGCGGCTGGGCGACGGTTCGGGGCGCGCCCGCAGCACTGGCTCCTCGCCGTCGGCCACCGCGATCGAGGCGGCAACGAAGCCGTCGAACAGCGGGTGCGGCCGGTCTGGCCGGCTCTTGAACTCGGGGTGGAACTGGCTGGCCACGAACCACGGGTGGTCGGCCAACTCGACGATCTCGACGAGGCGGCCGTCCGGCGACTGGCCGGATAGCACCATGCCAGCACCTTCGAGCGTCTGGCGGTACCGGTTGTTCACCTCGAACCGGTGACGGTGACGCTCGTAGATGACCTCCTGGCCGTAGACCGCGGCCGCCTTCGTGCCGGGCGTGAGGCGGGCCGGGTACAGCCCCAGGCGCATCGTGCCGCCCTTGTCCTCCATGTCGCGCTGGTCGGGCATGAAGTCGATGACCGGGTGCTCGGTGAACATGTCGAACTCGGTCGAGTTCGCGTCCCGCGTCCCGATGACGTCGCGGGCGAATTCGATGACGGCGCACTGGAGACCCAGGCAAAGACCGAGGTAGGGCACGCGGTGGTCGCGGGCGTAGTGGGCGGCGAGGACCTTGCCCTCGATACCGCGATGACCGAAGCCGCCCGGGACGAGCACGCCCGCGACACCGTCGAGGGCGTCGTGGACGTTGTCCCTGGTCAGGGCTTCCGAATCGACCCAGCGGACCTTGGCGTCGACGCCATGCGCCCAGGCCGCGTGCTTGAGCGCTTCGGTCACCGAGAGATAGGCGTCGGGCAGTTCGATGTATTTGCCGACGAGACCGATCTCAAGGGTCGGCTTCGGCGCCTTGATCCGCTCGACCAGCGCGCGCCAGCCGTCGAGATCCGGTTCCGCCTCGGGATCGCCGAGGCCGAGCTCGCGGACGATCAGTCGGCCCAGGCCGGACGCCTCGAAGAGGAGCGGCACCTCGTAGATCGAGTCGGCGGTCTCGGCCGGGATGACGGCCTCGGTCGCGACGTCCGTGAACAGCGCGATCTTGTCGCGGATCTCGTCGCTGACGGGCCGGTCGGAGCGGAGGACGATGACGTCGGGCTGGATGCCGATGCCCCGCAACTCCTTGACCGAGTGCTGGGTCGGCTTGGTCTTGAGCTCGCCCGTGGCGGCCAGCTCGGGCAGCAGCGTGACGTGGACGTAGAGCACGTTCGCGCGGCCGACGTCCTTGCGCATCTGGCGGATCGCCTCGAGGAACGGCAGGCTCTCGATGTCGCCGACGGTCCCGCCGACCTCGACGATGACGACGTCCGGATCGCCGTCGCGGGCGACCCGACCGATGCGTTCCTTGATCTCGTTGGTGATGTGCGGGATGACCTGGACGGTCCCGCCGAGGTAGTCGCCGCGGCGCTCCTTGGCGATGACCGCCTGGTAGATCCGGCCGGTCGTGACGTTGCTGAGCTGGCTCAGGTTGGCGTCGATGAAGCGCTCGTAGTGGCCGAGGTCGAGGTCGGTCTCCGCACCGTCGTCGGTGACGAACACCTCACCGTGCTGGTACGGCGACATCGTGCCCGGGTCGACGTTGATGTAGGGGTCGAGCTTCAGGATCGAGACCCGCAGGCCTCGGGCCTTGAGGATCCGGCCGATGCTGGCCGCGGTGATGCCTTTGCCGAGACTGCTCGCGACGCCGCCGGTCACGAAGACATACTTCGACATGGGTCAGGGTTCCTCCGGGGTTTTTCTGATGCTATCGGAAAGCGGCCCCGGACGCGAATCGGGCAGGGTACTGGTCAGTCGGGGAGGGCCCACAGGAACCAGGCGGACGGTTCGCCGAAGAGCGGCATCACCATGTCAGCCGGACCCACGATGAGCGCCGCCGACGGCCACGGCTCGCCATCGCCGCGGAGCGTCGATCCGGTCGTCGCGAGGTACGCCAACGATCGACCATCCAGGGACCAGGCTGCGGCCCGCGCGTCCTTGAGGACGACCGCCGGAGAGGACCCGTCGACGGTCAGGATGACGGTGTCGAACGAGTTCGAATAGCGGTCGTTGCTACGGGCCTCCCCGTTGCCCATGGTGATCGCCAGCCGACGCCCATCGGGCGACCAGGCCACATCGAACCCGTCTCTCTGCCGGTGCTGGAGCCGCGGCGCTTCCAGGGTCCGACTCGCCCCCGTGGCGTCCTCTCCAGATCTTCTCCCCCAAGACGCGGGATCCCGCGCGTTGACTCGAGCGAAGGCTATCGAGCGGCCCGGCTCCCTGTCCGACGAAATCGACCAGGACATGGCCGCCTCACGACCCGACGGAGGTGGGCGGCCACCAGCCCGGCGGCGGATCTTCCCGTCCCGGCTCCCAGACCTCAGGACCACAGAAGAACGCGCGGGGCGGCGGCACGTCCATGGGGAGTCGCGGCAACGTCGCGGGATCGCGCGCGAAGGCGGCCACGATCGACTCGAGCCACGTGTCGAGTTCCGAGAACGCGGTCCAGCGGAGGTACGGCCAGCCGGCCTCGAGGCAGATCCGCTCGAGCGAGCGCTTCGCGAAGACGATATCGCTGTAGCCGGCCGCGTAGCGGTCGCTCTCACCGTCGCCGATGAACACGACCCGACGACCCGTGGCGCGCCAGGCCAGCACCCGCTGACGCTTGCACGTCCCGCATACGCGGCAGGTGGGGTGGCCGTTCGGGAACGTCAACGTCGCGCGACGACCGTCGAACTCGGTGCGGGCGGTCACCACGGGGAGCTCCGGCAGCCCGAGGCGCACCATGGCCGGTCCGATGAAGAAGCCGAACCCGTCCGACACGACCTCGACCGGGATGTCGGCGGCCTCCGCCCGCTGCACGAACGGCACGAATCCCGGGTCGTGCGGCTGCTCGGCTGCGGTAGCGAGGAGGTCGTTCGGATCGGCGTCGACGAGCGACATCTCCCAGGCCATCAGGCTGCGCGACCCGATCAGTCCGGCGTCGTACCGAGCGGTGGCCTCCTCCCACAGGCCAGGCACATGACGCGCCATGACCTGGTCGGTGACGTCGGTCAGCGACACGGTGCCGTCGTAATCGATGAGGACGGCGATCGGGGGTGCGCCGGCCGACAGCGGCGTGACCGGCGGTACCGTCGACGGCGCGGTCACCGCGCGACGATGGGTCGGTAGGCCGCCCGCCGAGTGAGCGCCACGCCGGCCACGATGATCGCCCCGCCGAGCACCTGCGCCGGCCGGATCGGCTCGTGCAGGAAGATAAACGCCAGCACGACCGCCATCGCCGGCACGAACGACTGGAGGGTGATGACTTGCGTCGGTCCGAGCAGGCGAACGCCATTGAAGACGATGACATTGGACAGCGCCGCGGCGAGGACGCCCGAGTAGGCGATCGCCAGCAGGAGGGGTACCGCTCGCGCCGCCTGGTCGGGCCCGACCGCCCCAGGCGCCAGCAGTTGGACCAGCCCGGGCGGGGCCAGCACGACGGTCCCGCCGATCGTCGCCCAGGTCGTCAGCATCAGCGGGGAATGCCGCCGCAACACCGGTGCGGCGAAGGCCGTGTAGCTCGCCCAGCACGCCGCGGCCGCCAGGGTCAGGGCACTGCCCACGCCCGAGCCGCTGAACGAGATCCCGACGCCCGCCGCGATGACGACGACCACGCCGAGGAAGGAGATGGCGGCGCCCGCGAACTTGAGCGGCGTCAGCGTGTCGGCCCCGCTGACCACCGCGAGGACGGCGACGAGGACCGGGGTCGAGGCGATGATCAGCGCGCTGTCGCCGGCCGGAATGGACTGCAGCCCGGTCGTCCACAGGATCTGGTACAGCCCGAACCCGAGCCCGCCAAGGATGAGGATCCGGATGGTGTCCCGCCCCGGCGTGACGATCGCGCCTTCCGACCAGCGCATGATCGCCAGCAATGCCACCGAGGCAAGGGTGTAGCGCAGGAACGTGAAACCGACAGGTGGCAGGTTCGCGACGGCGTCCTTGACGACGATGAAATTGGCCGCCCAGACGACCATCACGCCGAGGATCGCGAGCTCGGCGACGCGTCGGTCCGCGGACAGTCGAACGCCCGCCGGTCGGTTGGCGGGCGTCGTGGCCGCGGGGGGCTGATCAGGCTCGATCAGTCGCCGTCGCGATCGGGTGGCTGGTGGGGTTCGGGAGCTGGGTCAGACCGTGTCGCGATCCAGCTCGAGCAGCTCTTCGTCGTCTTCCTCGGTGAGCTTGAGCCAGACGAACAGGCCGGCGAGGACCGCGAGCGGGATGACGATGAGCGCCGCCAGCGTGATGCCGAGCGCGACGGCGACGGTCTTGAGGGCCTTCATGGCGATACCTCCGTGGTGCTGCGAGGAGCGCGGCCGCTCGCCGCGATCAGGCGCTGGTCAGACTGCCGGGACCGGAGCCGGAGCCTGCCGGCGCCTGGGCCGGCGTGCGAAGGCTTGGGCCCCGGGCGACGAGCTGCGCGATGTCGTCGCGGGTGAACTCGGCGAGCTCGTGATGGTTGCCGGCCTGGCCGGTCAGCAACAGGCGGACGACGAAGGCGCCGTCCTGTTCGAAGAAGAAGACGTCCCGGGGCTTCTGCTCGTCCATGTACCGGCCGAGCACCCGGAACGCCGTCTCGTAGTAGCCGGCATCGTGGATCGGGATCGGACCGGACTTCCCGCGACGGGCCGCCGCCTCTTCCATGAACCGGGCGATGTCGTCATCGAGGAAGGTGAGGGTCTCCTTGACCTGGCTGCCGATCGATTCGGACCAGGCGCCACCCGACCCGCCGGCCAGGACGAGCCCCTGGACGATGAACCCATCGGGCGCTTCGACGAGCAGGACGTCCTTCATGCCGCGCTGGTCGAGGAACGCGCCGATCGATCGGAAGACTTCCTCGAAGTCCTGGCGCGGGCTGCCCTCGTAGATGCGCATGCGGGGCGGTCCTCCTGCGACCCGGCGGCTCCGTCGTGCGGCCGGCGCCGGGCGGCGCGGCATCGGACCGACGGGTGGGACTCCGGTCGGGCGAGTGTAGCGAGCGGGCATAGCTCGGGCAACACGACAGCGTGGCTCCGTATGCCGTCCGCGTTGCTGGGTGGTGGACTCCTGACGGGGACGGTCAGGCGCGATGCATCGGGAGCGACGCGGCCAACTGCGCGGCTACGCGCGCGTCGTGCACGATGAGTGCGGTGTTCGCGGCCACCGAGCGCCCGTCCGTCACGGCCGCGATCCTGGCCAGCAACCATGGGGTCAGCGCCGGCCCAGCGATGCCGGCGGATGTGGCGTCGCGGATCGCACGGTCGACCGCGTCCCGTGCCACGTCATCGGGAACTGCCGCCGCCTCTGGCAGCGGCACGCACACCAGCGCGCTGCTGCCGAGACCGAGGCCCAGGTGCGTGGCGACGATCGCCGCAGTCGCCGGGATATCGGCGGCGACAGCCGGAGACGTGATCCCGGAGGAGCGTGCGAAGAACCCGGGCACGGTCGGCTGACCGACGGTGATGACCGGCACGCCGCGGGTCTCGAGATATTCCAGCGTCGCCGGCACATCGAGGATGGCCTTCGGCCCGGCACAGACCACCGCCATCGCCGTCCGCCCGAGTTCCTCCAGGTCGGACGAGATGTCGAGTGACGCGCCTGCAGCGCCTGCAGCCGCATCCAGCGCGCCACGGTGGACGCCGCCGATGCCGCCGGTCGCGAAGACGGTGATCCCGGCCGCGGAGGCGGCGATCATCGTCGCCGAGACCGTCGTCGCGGCCCAGCCACCGGCGGCCAGCGCGGCCGCGAGACTGGGACGGGAGGCTTTCCGTACGCTCCCGGCAGGGGCGGTCGCGAGGGCCTCGAGACTCCCAAGGTCGAGGCCGACGAGCAGTCGACCATCGCGCACCGCCACGGTCGCCGGGACCGCGCCCGGCGTGGCCCGGACGGCCGCTTCGGAGGCCGCGGCGACGTCCAGGTTCTGGGGATACGGCAGGCCGTGGCTGATCAACGTCGACTCGAGCGCGACCACGGGTCGGCCTTCGGCCAGCGCGTCGCGCACCTCGGGGGCGACGACCGATCGCTCGACGATCGATGCAACAGGCATGCTCGAAGCCTAGCGCGGCGGCTACGCTGCGACCGATGCCCGAGCGAGGAACGCGTCGCCGCGAGCACGACCGGCCGATGACACCCGCGGATCTCCGCGGGGTCGTGGTGGTCGAGGAGCTCGACCTGTCGACCGACGGCCGGCTGGCGGTCATCGCCCGTCGGTCGATCGTGGGCGACCGCTATCGATCGCACCTGCTGGCCATCGATCTCGGCTCCGGGCGCGAGGTCCCGCGCCCCCGGCGACTGACCACCGGATCGACCCGCGACGGCGTTCCCCGCCTCTCACCCGATGGCGAGACGCTCGCGTTCATCCGGCGTGACTCGAGCGACGGCGACACGCTGACCTCGATCGGCCTTCTCGAGATGGGCCGGCCGGGCGCATCGACCACGGTCAGGATGGCCCGCATCGGCCGGCACGGCGCGGTCGGCGAGATCGCCTGGTCGCCCGACGGCCGCCGCCTGGCGTTCACCGCGGACGTCGACCCACCCCGATCCATCGTCGGCGGCAGCACGCCCCTCGCCGTCCGTCGAGCCGGCGGTCGGCGACGAGCCCCGACGGCACGGCGCATCCTCCGCACCGACTGGCGCTGGGACGAGGTGGGCCATCGCGATCACTGGTCCCATCTCTTCGTCATCGACCGGCCGGGTGGCCTGCCGCGACAGGTCACGTCGGGCGATTGGGGCGTCGCCGACATCTGCTGGCATCCCGACGGTCGGACGGTGGCGTTCAGCGCGGACCGTGGGCGGGAGCCGGACCTGCACCCCAGGACGACCATCTGGGCGGTCGACGTCGACGCGACGGACGCCCGACCGCGCGAAGTCCTCGCGGCTGGTGGCTGGGCGAACCACCCAGCCTGGTCGCCCGACGGCCGCTGGATCGCGGCCGTCGGCATCCTGACGACGGAGCCCTTCGACGATGTGAGCCCGACGGTCCTTGTCGGGCCGGCCGACGGTTCGAGGGGGCCGATCGATCTCGCCCCGGACCTCGACCGGCCCGTCGGCAACTGGGTCGACT
>DASSMQ010000157.1:0-92780 GCA_035688805.1 Candidatus Limnocylindrales bacterium | reverse complement strand
GACCATGCGCCGAGCGAGGTCGGTCGCCTTCTCGATGTCATTGCTGGCACCGGTCGTCGTGTCGCCGAAGATCATCCGCTCGGCGACGTTGCCGCCGAGGAGTCCGGCGATCTTGTCCTCGAACTCGGTCTTCGACTGGAGATACCGGTCCTCGGTCGGCAGGGCCATCGTGTAGCCGAGCGCCATGCCGCGGCTGATGATCGTGACCTTGGCGACCGGGTCGCACTTCGGCAGGATCCGTTGGACGACCGCGTGGCCACCTTCGTGGTAGGCGATGATCGCCTTCTCGGCGTCCGAGATGACCCGGGACTTGCGCTCGGGGCCAGCGACGATCCGCTCCAGGGCCTCCTGGAACTCGGACATCCCGATGACTTTCTTGTTGCGTCGGGCCGAGAGGATGGCGGCCTCGTTGACGAGGTTGGCGAGATCGGCCCCGGAGAAGCCGGGCGACTGGCGCGCCACGCCTTCGACATCGACTGCCTTGTCGAGCGGCTTGCCCTTGGTGTGGACCTTGAGGATCTCGGTCCGGCCCTTCATGTCCGGTCGGTCGAGGATGACCTGGCGGTCGAACCGGCCCGGGCGCAGCAGCGCGGGGTCGAGCACGTCCGGGCGGTTGGTGGCGGCGACCACGATCACGTTGGTGTTCGTGTCGAAGCCGTCCATCTCGACGAGGATCTGGTTGAGGGTCTGCTCGCGCTCGTCGTGGCTGCCACCGAGGCCGGCGCCGCGCTGGCGGCCGACCGCGTCGATCTCGTCGACGAAGACGATGCACGGCGAATTGCGCTTGGCCTGGTCGAACAGGTCGCGGACCCGGCTCGCGCCGACGCCCACGAACATCTCGACGAACTCGGAGCCCGAGATGCTGAAGAACGGCACCCCGGCTTCACCGGCGACGGCCCGGGCCATCAGCGTCTTGCCGGTGCCGGGAGGCCCGACCAGCAACACCCCGCGTGGGATGCGCGCCCCGAGCGAGTTGAACTTCTCGGGGAACTTCAGGAATTCGACGACCTCCTGGAGCTCGGTCTTGGCCTCGTCGACCCCGGCCACGTCGGCGAACGTGACCACCGTCTTGTTGCCCAGGAACATGCGCGCACGGCTCTTGCCGAAGCTCAGGGCCTGGTTATTGGTGCCCTGCGCCTGGCGCATCATGAAGAAGATGAAGCCGCCGATGATGAGCAGCGGCAGCACGGCGGTGAGCAGCAACCCGAGCCACGACGTGTCCGGCGCCGGCTGAGCCTGGAACTCGATCTTGGCCGGGTCCTGGCCGCCATCCTTGGCCGCCGTCCGGACGTCGTCATAGACCTGGGTCAGGACGGTCGGGACGATGACCGTGTAGGTCTTGTTGTCGGTCCGTTCGACCGTCAGCGTCGTGCCCTGCTGGGTGACCTTCGCGACCTGGCCCGAACCGACCTCGCTCAGGAACTTGGAGTAGGCGCTGTTCTGGGGCTGTGACGTGGTCGTGATCCAGGTGAACAGCAATGCCGCCGTGCCGACCACGAGCACGAGCATCACGATGCCGTTCCGGAAGAACTTGGGGTTCAACGGGGAGCCTCCGGGTGAAGTGAGCGACGACCGCGCGCCGCCACGTGTCGCGAGTATACCGTCGGGGGCCTTTGGGACCCCCTGACCGAGGTCATGTCGTCGATCATCCCTACGGACGCTCGCAGGCGCCGGATGGCAACGACATGAGAGGTGAAGGATTCGATACGAGGGGATTGGTAGCGGAGGGCGGATTCGAACCACCGACCAAGGGCTTATGAGTCCCCTGCTCTACCACTGAGCTACTCCGCCACGGCGGCCGATTCTAGCGCCGACGCCTTGGACCCGCATCCATCGCGGTCAGCGACCGATCAGGGTGATCCCGACCATCCGGTGATAGTGCGACACGAAGGTGTCGCGATGGATGAGGTGACCAGCCGCGTCGCGGACCGTCCGGGTCACGACGACGTCCTTGCCATCGACCGGCCACTCAGTCCGTTCGCGCTGGCCGGGCCGCAGCGTCGAGGTGTACTGGACGCTGTCATAGCCGCGAACCACGTTGCTGACACTCGGCTTGCTCCAGGTCGTCGTCCGGCCATTGGGCAGGCTCCAGATCTCGAAGCGGACCATCCCGGGGACGGCGACCGACTTGATCAGGATCGAGTGGCCGGTGTCGTTCCGGAAGCGCATCGTCTGCGAGTCGGACACGGTCGCGTCCAGGCCCAGCGGGTAGCGAGTGATGTAGTACCAGTGCGGTGACCGGGTCAGGATCTCGAGCCCGCCCCGGGCGGCCGCGTTGAACAGCGTCGTCGACGCGGCGCAGATCCCGCCGGCGAGCGCCTTGCCCTCGACCGAGTGGCCGCCGACGATCGCGCCACCGAGTCGGTAGCCGGTCCGGAAGCTGACCTCGCCGAGCGCCCGCCAGAAATCGAACACGGCGCCAGGCTGGACGACGACGCCATCCAGCTTGCGGGCCGGCACCGTGATGTTGGCCGAGAAGCCGTTGTGAGCGCTCACCCCGTAGTACGTCGTCCAGGTCCCGAGCAGCGAGACCAATGGCGCCTTGCGCGTCGCTTCGCCGGTCGTCAGGTCGGGCACCGTCGTGGTGGTCACGACCTTCACTGGCTTGGTGGAGGCGTTGCCGTGCGCACGCTGTTCGAGTGCGGTGCCGATCCGCGCGGTGGTCTTCTCCATATCGAGCGCGCGACCGTCGGACGACGAGGCCACCCCGAAGATCCGACCCCCGCGATCGCGCAGGAAGCGCGCTTCGGTCGGCCGGCGTAGCACGGCCTTCGCGACGGCCTTGAGCGAGTTGGGGATCTTGGCCGTCCGGATGGTCGGGGCGTAGCTCGTTCCGGTCCCGCCGAAGACGATCCAGGCGCGGACCCGGGCTGCGGGGATCGTCCAGGTGCGCGCACCATGGGCCACCACCAGATCACCCGTGATCGCGTCAGCCGCGGCGATCGCCCGTCGCGCATCTGCGTCGGTCGTGGCCGGCGGCACGACCCGCGGATCCGCCGTCAGGTCCAGGAGCCGCGGCCCGGCCGTGTCCATGAGCGCGGCGTCCACCGCGGCCTCGACGCGGTCCGTGGCCACCGTCACGCCCTCGGTCGCGGGTACCACCTCGAAGCCCGCCTTCGTGCGGGTCACGGTCGCGTTCGTCGGCAGGCGCATCGATTGGCCGCGGAAGGCCGCCAGTCGGGTTGCCAGCCGAGTCCGGTCGTAGCCGACCTGGAGCGGGATCGCGACCGGGTGGAGCATCGATCGGATCCCGGCGATCGCTTCGTCGAACCGGGTCCCGCCGTGTCCGATCGCGGCTGCCGAATCGATCAGTGGGCTGTAGTCGACGGTCCGTCCGACCTCTGCGAACGTGATGACCGCGGTGCCCTGTTCCGAGCGGACGACGACCCGCCCTTCGTCGAAGCGGCCGAGGACGCTATCGAGGGCCAGGGCCGCCTGCGAACGAGTGAGACCGCCGACCTCGACCCCGCCGATCGACACCCCGGGGGCGATACGGCCGAGGTAGGCCTGTCCGAACCCGATGAGGGCGCCCAGGACGAGGAGGACGCCGAGGCCGGTGCCGACCAGGAACATGCCGGCGACGTGCCCCGGCCGCGGGACGCTCAGCCCCACCATCGGTCGCGTTTGACGTGAGAGGACGGCCATGACCCCTCCTGGGCCGAACCTTGAGGTTACTGGGTGAAGGTGTCGCAGTCGTCCGGGTTGCCGCTGCGGTAGCCGTTCGTGAACCAGGTGGACCGCTGCTCGGCCGAGCCGTGCGTCCACGATTCCGGGTTGACCCGGCCCGTGGTCTCCTGCTGGATGCGGTCGTCACCGACCGCCTGGGCAGCACTCAGCGCCTCGTCGATGTCGCCCGCTTGCAGGTCGCTGGCATCCGAGTGCGCCCAGACGCCGGCCAGGCAGTCGGCCTGCAGCTCGACCCGGACCGACAAGGCGTTGCGCTGGCTCGGATCCTGCTGGGTGAGCTGATCGACCCGCTCGGTGATCCCGAGCAGGTCCTGGACGTGGTGGCCGAACTCGTGGGCGACCACGTACGCCATCGCGAAGTCGCCGCCTTTGGCGCCGAATCGCGTCGTCAACTCATCCATGAAGCCGAGGTCGAGATACACCTTCTGGTCCGCGGGGCAGTAGAACGGGCCCGTCGCGGATGACGCTTGTCCGCAGCCCGAGCTCGTGGCCTGATCGAAGAGCACCAGCTTGGTCACTTGATATTGCTTGCCCGAGGCGCTGAATGTCGACTGCCAGAAGTCCTGGATATTGGAGACCACATAGGCCAGCTGCTGATCAGTGTCACTTTGGGGGACGAGCGTGCCGCCCGGCTCGGCGGCCCCGCCGCTCAAGCCACCGGTGCCCGGGATGCTGCCGCCGCCCAGTACGCCACTGAACAGCAGGAACATCACCACCAGGATGATGATCCCGCCCAGGCCGCCGCCGGCCCGACCACCCGGGATGGGGATCGGCAGGCCGCCCCCGCCTCCGCCACCACCGCCGATGACGTCGGGCAGGCTGAGGCCGCCGCCGGAGCCTTGACCGCGGCGGTCCTCGATCTGGTCGAAACCGGTGTCGCGCTTCCACTTCATGAGGCTTGGGGATCCTCTTCAGAGGTCGTTGGGGGCCGACAGCATAGCGCCGCCGATGATTCAGGCGACCTCCGTCAGGCGCCCATTCGTTACATCGAAGATGAGGCCATGCACCGGCACCCGCCGCAGTAAGGGATGCTGGCGCAGGATCGCGACCTGGGCCTGAAGGTTCGCCTCGAGATCGCCGAATCCCCCGAACACGACCGGCACATCGTCGGGCGCCAGGCCACGTTCGGTCGCGACACGGGCTCGCAAGGCTGCCTCGTCGACACCATGCAGGCCGCAGCCAGTGTGCTCGATCACCACGATCTCGTTGGTCCCCAGCAACTCCATGCTGACGATCAGCGACCGGATCACGTCGTCAGTGATGAGCCCGCCCGCGTTGCGGATGATGTGCGCGTCGCCGGTCCCAAGGCCGAGCGCCTCCTCGACGTCGAGCCGCGCGTCCATGCACGCGATGACGACCAATCCCGACAGCGGCGCGGCGGTGAGGGCAGAGCGGTCGAACGCCTCGGTGTACCGCTGGTTCTCCGCGAGGAGCCGCGCGTACTCCCCGCTCCGCTCGGGCTGCGTCATGATCGGCTCAGGTCGGGCGGCGGGTCGGGCCGTAGCGATCGATGAGCTCTCCGATCGTCAGTTGGCCGAAGCGATCATCCAGTTGCTCGCGGGCGAGGCGCCACATCGTCCGCAAGGGGCGCGGCCCGCTCCGCTCGAGCTCGCCCAACTTGACCTCGGCGAACCGTTCGATGCCCGGGACAGCGCGGAGATCCGCGGCCAGTCGACGGGCCGCATCCTCGAGCGTCGTCTCGCGCCCGATCTCGAGCGATGCGGGGCGGGCGACCGGCCGCGGCGGGCCTGCCGCCGTGTCTGTTCGCGGCGCCTGGCTTCCGGCGGACCGGATCGCGCGGTCGACGTCCGCCAGCGCGCTGTCGATCTGTTCCTGGCTGGTGAACCGCGGCGCCGGACCGGGCACCGCGCCGGGGGCGCCCACCGGCGTCGTGAGGTCGACCGCGGCGGGGGCAGCCGACCCGGCCGGGGTCGATGCGATGCCGCGCAGCCGCTCGGCGGGCGCCCGTGCCTCTTCGGGACCGGCCGCCGACTGGCTGGCGGCGCCCTGCGCGGTCGCCGAGCCCGCGGACGCCGAGGCCGACCCCGGGGCAGCCGAGCTCGAGCGGCGCGGCCGCCCGCCGCGCCCCGACGACCCGCCTCGACCAGGGCCGGTCGGCGGTTCTCCGCCGGTCCCGCCACCCGCCGGCCCGCCCGTGCCACCCATCGCCTGGCTGATGATGGCCGGGATGTCGATCCCGGTCAGGCCCTTCACGGTCGTGCCCGCCTCGGCGACGGTCCGGGTCACATTGCGGACGACGTCCGACGCGCCATCGTTCGAGAGCACCGTCAGCTGCCCGATGTTGGCCAGCGGCTCGGCCGCCGCCCGGACGATCTCGGGCAGCATCGAGAGCACCGTCTGGATGATGGCCGCCTCGTTGAACTGGCGGTACGCATCGGCGCGCAGGGCGAGGGCCTTCGCTTCCGCCTCCCCCTTGGACAAAACGATGCCGGCCTCCGCTGTGCCTTCGAGGGTCGTCTGCTTGGCGGTCGCCTCGGCCGTCACCTCCACGACCCGTGCCTGGGCCTCGCCGGCCAGCTTGACTCGTTCCGCGTCGGCCTGGGCCTGGGCGATTCGCGACGCCTTGTCGCCTTCCGCCCGCCGGACCTGGGCCTCGGCCTCGGCTTCGGCCGGACGGACGGTCGTGGCGACGAGCTCCTGCTGCTTGCGGGCGGCCTCGAGCTGGGCCAGCTCGGTCTGCTTGCGGGTGACCTCCTGGGTGGCCTCCGCCTCGGCCAGCGGACCGGCCTGGGCGGCGCGGGCATTGGCCGCCGCGGTCTGCGTCTCGGTCTCGGCCCGCCGCAGCTGGACGTCCCGGGCGGCGTTGATCTTGACCTGCTCGGCTTCGGCCTCCCGGACGGCCGCCTCCTGGTCCGCGGCCGCCTTGGCCATGCGCGCGTCGCGCTCACGGCGAGCCGTCTCCTGCTGGCCGATCAGCTCCATGTAGCCCGACTCGTCGCGGATCGCCTGGATGGTGAACGAGTCGATCTGCAGCCCGGACGTCGCGAGGTCGCCCTTGGCCGCGTCCTGGACGGCCTGCTGGAATTTCTGCCGGTCGAGATTGAGCTCCTCGACCGTCAGGGTGCCGACGATCGACCGGAGCGACCCCTCGAGCACGTTCTTGACGATCGAATCGACCTGCTCCTCCTGCGCCTCCAGGAATCGTTCGGCAGCATTGCGGATCGATTCATCGTCGGCGCCGATCTTGAACGTCGCGACGCCCTGGACCGCGACCTTGATGCCCTGGCGGGTGACCGCGTCGGCCAGGTTGACGTTGATCTGGCGGGCGGTGAGCTTGAGCTTGCCGACCTTGTGGATGAGCGGCAGGACGATGACCCCGCCGCCCCGGACGACCTTCAGCGTCCGTCGTCCGTCCTCCGCGCGCTCGCGCTGGCCCGATACGACGAGTGCCTCGTTCGCACCGGCGACCTTGTAGCGGCTGCCGATGTACGAGACGATCAGGACCGCGACGATGATGATCAGGAAGATCGGGATCACCCCGCTGCCGATGAACGTGAAAAGATCAGGCACGGTCGGTCCCTCCGTTGGTCACGGGTGGCGCGCCGGCTGACGGTCCCGGCGTCGCAGGTTCCACCATCAGGCCCGCACCGGCGACTCCGCGCACGCGAGCGACGGTGCCGGCCGGGATGTCGACCGAGGCCGTGGCGCTGAACTCGTGGGTCTGGCCCTCGGCCTTCACGAGCACGCTGCCGTACCGGCCGGCCGGGATGCCGACCTGGACGTACGCGTCGTGGCCGATCAGGTCCCGGGTCGAGAACGGCGCGGAGGCCTCGGCCCGGCGGAGCGCGCTGAACACCGCGTAGGCGATCCCGAGCCCGACCAGCCCGAAACCCAGGCCCCACACGGCGGCCTGGCCGCCATGCACGTCGAGCACCTGGCTGGCGAACAACCCGCCGACCCCGAACATCGACACGAACGACAACAGCAGCGGCATCAACGAGACGCCGCCGATGTCGAAGTGGAAGAGCGCTCCCAGGACGTCGTCGAGCAGGACGGTGATCAGCAGCAGTCCGCCACCGATCAACGCGCAGACGACGAAGATGAAGTCCGCGACCGGGATGTCGATCATCGAGCGCCCGCCCCTCCCCTCGTCCACGGTCCGCTGCCGCGGTGGTTCAGGATAGCGCCCGCTCGATCGACCGGCGGGCCGGGTGGCCGTCTCAGACGGATGGGCCGAAGAGCACCGTGAGCCAACGCTCGAGCGGGGATACGTCCTCGACCTCGGCACCGAGGCGGACGGCAGCGGAGCCGGGCGCGTCGGCGGGCAGGGCAGGCGTTCCGGGCTCGAGGGTGAACGCGGTCTCATGGCGACCGCCGACGCCGTAGGCGCGTGCCTGCTGGTCGATGAAGCGCTGCCGGGCGATGGCATCGAGCTCGCGCTCCATGGCCGCGACTTCGAGCCGCCGAGCGGCATTGCCGGTGGCGATGTCCTGCGCCCTGTTCGCGGCGGCCGAGGCGTCGCTCACCTGGCGACCGAAGGCGATGACGATCCAGGCGGCCAGCATCGCGCTCGCCAGGATCGCCATCCGTCGCCTCGTGAGCCCGGCGATCGGCAGGCTCGAGAGATCGGCGATGCGAGGCGCGGCGACCTCGTCGAGCGGTGGCTCGCTGGTGGTCGTCGGCGACCGGCGGTCGGGCGGCGCTGAGCCGATCAGGCGCGACATCGGCGGGAGCGTAGCTACGCGCAGCTGCAGTGTCAACCACGTCGGCGTGACAGCCAACCTGTCACACGAACGCGTGACGGTCCGCGTAGACTGCGTCAGATTCCGAACATCTGTTCGAACGCCAGCCGGAGTCCCCGATGCGCACCTACGCCCCCGCCGACACGCCGGCCGTCCTCGAGCGGCTCCTCGAAGAGCCGTCGCTCGCTCGCGGCGTGGTCCACCACGAGGTGATCCCCGCGCGGGACGCCCTCCATGCGTCGATGCCGACATGGCTCGACGAGCGGATCGTGAGCGGCCTGGCCTCGCGCGGCATCGAGCGCCTGTACAGCCATCAGGCGGAGGCCATCGAGGCGATCCATGCCGGCGAGGACGTCGTCGTCGTCACCCCGACGGCGTCGGGCAAGACGTTGTGCTACGCGCTGCCGGCCCTGCAGGCGATCGCCGAGGATCCGTCGGCACGGGCCCTCTTCCTCTTCCCGACCAAGGCCCTCGGCCAGGACCAGGTCGCCGAGTTCGGGGAGCTGGCCGCCTCCGCCGGCCTGTCGATGATCACCTCGACGTACGACGGGGACACGCCGGCACCGATCCGGTCGACGGTCCGCGCGGCCGGGCAGGTCGTCGTGACCAACCCGGACATGCTCCACTCGGCGATCCTGCCGCACCACACCAAGTGGTTCCAGCTCTTCGAGCAACTCAAGATCATCGTGATCGACGAGCTGCACACCTATCGGGGCGTGTTCGGCTCGCACGTCGCCAACGTCCTCCGACGGCTGCTCCGGATCTGCGCCCACTACGGCAGTCGCCCGATCATCGTCTGCTGCTCGGCCACGATCGGTAACCCGAGCGAGCTCGCGGCGATGCTGACCGGCCGACCCGCCCGACTGATCGACCGCAATGGCGCGCCGGCCGGGGAGCGGCACGTGCTCCTGGTCGATCCGCCGGTGATGGAGCCCGCGAGTGGCGCGCGCGGCTCGGCCGCGACGTTGGCCCAGCGCTGGGCGCTGCCGTTCCTGCGGGCCGGGCGCCAGACGATCGTCTTCGGGCGATCCCGTGTCGCCGTCGAGATCCTCCTGACCGGGCTGCGCGAGGCATTGCGCGAGAGCTACGGCCCGCGCAGCCGGGTCCGCGGCTATCGCGGGGGCTATCTGCCGACGGAACGCCGAGCGATCGAGCGCGGTCTCCGTGAGGGCGAGATCCTGGGCGTGGTCGCCACGAACGCCCTCGAGCTGGGGGTCGATATCGGTCGGCTCGACGTGGCGATCCTGGCTGGGTATCCGGGCTCCGTCGCCGCGACCTGGCAGCAGATCGGACGAGCCGGGCGTCGCCTCGGGACCAGCGTCGCGGTGCTGGTCGCGTCCGGTGCTCCGGTCGACCAGTACGTCATCCATCACCCGGAGTTCCTGCTCGAGTCGACGCCGGAGGAAGCGCGACTGGACCCGGATAACCTGCACGTCCTGCTGGCCCACCTGCGCGCCGCGACCTTCGAGCTGCCGTTCGACCCGGGCGAGGTCTTCGGTCCGGCTCCGGCGGACGACCTGCTCGCCTTCCTGGCCGAGGAGCGGCACGTTCGTCAGGCGAGCGACGGGCGCTGGTACTGGTCGAGCGAGAACTTCCCGGCGTCCGAGATCTCGCTGCGGAGTGCCGCCCCAGAGAACGTGGTCATCATCGACACGACGCCCGATCGGCCGCGGGTGCTCGGCGAAGTCGACCTGTTCAGCGCCCAGGTCCTCGTCCACGAGCGGGCGATCTACATCCACGAGTCGATCCAGTACTACGTCGACCGGCTGGAATGGCACGAGCGCAAGGCCTACGTCCATCGTGTCGACGTCGACCATTACACCTACGCCAATCGGGCGGTGACCCTCAAGCCCCTGGAGGTCTTCGCCGAGGCGCCAGCGACCGGCGGCCGGCGGCGGCACGGCGAGGTGATGGTCGCCAGCCTCGTGACGCTGTTCAAGAAGCTGAAGTTCGTCACCGACGAGAACGTGGGCTGGGGACCGATCGACCTGCCCGAGCTCGAGCTCCAGACGACGGCCTACTGGCTGACGGCCGACGCGGCGCGTGACCACTGGCGACGGGACGACCTTGACGTCGCGCTGCTCGGCGCGGGTCGGGCGCTCCAGACGATCGCGGCCGTGCTGCTCATGGTCGATCCGCGCGACCTCGGGCTCGTGACCCAGGTCCGCTCACCGCACGCGGAGGAACCGACCATCTACCTCTACGAGGCCGTGCCAGGCGGGATCGGGTTGTCCGAGCGCCTCTGGCAGCGCCACGAGGAGCTGCTGGCCGGGGCGGCCGAGCTGATCGCCTCGTGTGGGTGTGATGCTGGCTGCCCCGCCTGTACCGGCCCGCGTCTCGAGCCGAGCATCGACGCCCGGAGCCTGGCCCTCCGATTGTTGGCTGAGCTCGGAGCGCCCGCCGGGGCCCGGATCCCGGTGGCGGCCGCACCGACGACCGCGGCACATCCATGATCGAGGCTCCGACCACCGAACGCGATCGCCTCGCGCGTCGGCTCGAGCGGTTCCGGCGGGCCGGCGCGGGGCCGGGTGCCGTCGGCGATCCCCTGCCCCATCGACGCCACGCCGCCCGGGAGCTGGCGGATCGGCTGGCCGACGCCGTCGGCGGCGAGGTCGTCCATGGCGAACGAGGACTGCATGTCCGCGTCGAGCGCGAGAGCGTCGACCTGCCGATCGACCGCAGCCAGCTGGCCGACCTGCCTGGCCAACCACCGCCAGATCGTCCGCTCGTCTGCCTCGACACGGAGACGACGGGCCTGGCCACGGCGGCTGGCACGGTGGCGTTCCTCATCGGCATCGGCCGGTGGGTCGGCGATCGGTTCCGGGTCGTGCAACTGCTCCTCCCCGACCATGGCCAGGAGGGCGTGCTCCTCGACGAGCTCGCCCGGCACATCCCGCCCGACAGCTGGCTCGTGACCTACAACGGGCGCGGCTTCGACTGGCCTCTGCTGGTGACTCGCTACCGCCTGGCGCGCCGCCCCGCTCCGGAGCATGCCGGCCACCTGGATCTGCTGCCGATCGTCCGCCGCCTGTTCCGCCATCGGATGGCCGACGCGCGACTCGGCTCGGTCGAGCGCGACCTGCTCGGTGTGATCCGGCACGACGACGTCGACGGGTGGGAGATCCCCGGCCGCTATCTCGGCTTCCTGCGCGGCGGTCCGGCACAGCCGCTCGCCGCCGTCGTCCGCCACAACGATGAAGATGTGCGCTCGCTTGGTCGACTCCTCGTGCATCTCGAACGCCGCCTGGGCGATCCGGACGCCCGCGCGATCGCGCCGCGCGGCGACCTGGCCGGTCTCGCCCGCGCCTTCCGGCGCGACCACCGGTTCGAGGAGGCGATCGCCTGCCTGGACGCCGCCCTGGCCGGGCGACCCGATGAGCTGGGATCCGGACCGGCGGTCGTCGCCACGCAGACGCTCGCGCCACCCCCGACGTCGCGACCGGCCGAGGACGAGCCTTGGTGGTCGCCCCGACGTCGGCCAGACTTCGGGGGGCGGCCGGTCCGGTCCTCGGGGATCGGCTGGGATCGGCGCGCCGCCTTCGGCCGACCGTGGGACGAGGTCCGGATCGCCGTCGACCGGGCGCATCTGCTACGGCGCTCGGGCCGGACGGAGGCCGCTCTCGAGGCATGGGAGGCCCTGGCCTGCGGCCCGGGCCGAGCCGCCATCGTGGCCGCGATCGAAGCGGCCAAGCTTCGCGAACATCGGCTGGCCGACCCGCTCGGGGCCCTGGCCAGCGTCGAACGTGGGCTGACGCTGGCCGATCGACGCCGCGCACTCGGGATGCCGGAACCGGCGCTCGAGGCGGACCTCCGCCATCGATGGCGGCGGCTTCGGCGCCGCGGGCCTGGTCAGTCGGCGTCGAGGGCCGATCGGACCGGTCCGGCCAGTGCCTCGAGCGTCGGCCGGTCGAACGGCGCCGGCCAGTCGAACATCGCTGCGCTGAGGCCGGCGTCCCGGTAGCGCCGCAGCTCATCGACCACCGACGCGAGCGGCGCGGCGAACGGCGATTCGGCGGCCATCCGGCGGGCCTCGGCGCCGGGGATGCGCTGCTGCTCGAGGATCGCGGCGAGCGCGTCGACCGCCTCCTCCCGCGTCGCCCGGATGCACGGTGGCGGCAGGCCGATGGTCCGCTCGATCGAGGCGGGATCTCGACCGACCCTCCGACAGTGCTCGTCAAGGATGCCGTTCCGACGCCGCAGACTCTCCGGTTCGTCGCCGTTCGCGTTCCAGATGTCGGCGTACTCGGCCACGATCCGCAGCGTCCGCTTCTCCCCACTGCCACCGATCAGCAGCGGCAAGCGGGCCTGGACCGGCGGCGGCTCATTCCTCGCACCGGTCAGGCTGTACCACTCGCCGGCGACGACCACCTCCTCGCCGTCGAGCAGTCCGCGACAGATGGCCGCCGCCTCGGCGAACCGGTCGATGCGACGGCCCAGCGGCGGGAACTCGAAGCCGAACGCCTGATGCTCGCGTTCGAGCCAGCCAGCGCCCAGGCCGAGGGCCGCCCGACCGTTCGTGGCATGGTCGAGCGCCGTCGCCATCTTCACCAGCAGGGTCGGGTTGCGATAGGCGGCACCGGACACGAGGCAGCCCATCCGGACCGCGCTGGTGACACCCGCCCAGCCGAACAGCGTCGACCAGCCCTCGAAGATCGGGCCGTCCGGCTGGCCGATCTGGCCGTCCGCGCCGACGATCGGCGGCAGGAAATGGTCGTTGCTCCACAGCTCGTCGAACCCCATCGCGTCGATGTCATGGCCGATGGCCATCAACGCGTCCCAGCTCAGGTACTGGCCCCAGACCTGGAACCCCAGGCGCAATCGCTGTCCGCCCGAAGTCAGACCCATGTCAGGCGCTCGACGGACCCGGATCGCGCCGATCGCTCGGCCGCCTCGAGGACCCGGAGGCCGCGGACCGAGTCGGCCGGGTCGACCGGTGGCGGCCCTTCCCCGCGCACGGCGTCGCGGACCATCTCGTAGAAGCGGATGTAGGCACCGCGCAGCGTCGGGACCGGGCGCGTCGAGCCATCGCCCGCCGACATCGTTCCCCACCGATCGGCCGGCTCCACGCCGAACGCCGGGTCATCCGGGCGCATCCCGCCGATCAGCTGCGCCTCCTGCGCGTCGAGCCCGTCCTTGACGTACTCCCCAGCCAGCCCGCGGATCCTGAAGCGCGGCCCAAGGTGGCGCGCGATGAGCGACGTCCACACGCGAGCGTGCACGCCGTCCGCGTGTTCGATCGCGAGGAAGACGGAATCCTCGACGCGCGTTCCGGGTCGACGCCGGTCGATCTCGGCGAAGACCCGGTCGACCGGGCCGAAGAGCTGGAGGCACTGGTCGACGAGGTGCGCGCCGAGGTCCCGGTGCGGACCACCGGCCTCTTCGGCGGTCTCGCGCCATTCGTCACCGACGGGCGCCCAGCGTTCGAACCGCGTCTCCACGCTATCGACTGGCCCCAGCTCGCCGCTCCCGATGAGCTCGCGCACGGTCAGGAAATCGCCGTCCCACCGTCGATTCTGGAAGACCGTCAGCAGCCGGCCGGCCTTCTCGGCCGCCTCGATCAACGACTCCGCTTCCGGGACGTCCATGGCGATCGGCTTGTCCACGATGACGTGCCGACCCGACGCCAGCGCGCGGGTCCCGACCGGTACGTGGGATCGGTTCGGGCTGGCCACGACGACCACGTCGACATCAGGCCGGGCAAGGAGCTCGTCGACACCGGCCACGACTGCGGCATCGGGATGCTCGGCCGACACACGCTGGCGGCGAGCCGGATCCGACGTCGCGACGGCGGCGAGGCGCAGGCCGTCGACCGCCTCGATGAAGGGTGCGTGGAACGATCGCCCGGAAAGCCCGTAGCCGACGATCCCGACGCCGATCACGCCGACGGCTCGGTCGGATCAGCCGGCGAGGTGCGGTCGGGCGACCTCGCGGAACCGGTCGGCGATCCGCCGGGCGGCATCGTCGTCGTCGCGCATCCGCAGGCCCCACGGCGCGAGGTTGGTGTCGAAGACCCCGATGCCGATGCTCATCGAGCGCGCCAGCAGGGCGTCGGTCCGCGGCAGCATCCCCGCCCAGTAGCGCGCCCCCTCCGAACCGTGGCAGGCGCAATCGAACGGGCATCCCCGGCCGGTGATCGTCCGCCGCTCGAGCAGGTGCTCCATGTTCGCGTAGACGTGCCATCCGGACGCGTCGAGCGTGATCGAGCCGAGCTCCGCCGCGACGGCTTGGGCGATCTCGGGCGTCGGGAAGGTGACGACCAGATGGGTCGCCAGGTCGCCCTCGGGGTCGACCATCGTCCGGAAGCCCAGCCCGGGCAGATCCGCGATCGCCGACTTGACGATGGCCTTGTTCGAGCGCAGGTGATCCCGGATCAGGTCGAGCTTGTGGACCTGGGCGAGCAGGACGGCACCCGACAGCTCGGTCATCCGGAAATTCAGGCCGAGGAACGGTCGATCCGCGTACTTCGAGCCGGTGCGGTTCGGGGCGTGGCCCTGGTCGTGGATCGCGAACAGCCGGCCGTACAGCTCCTCGTCATCGGTGACGATCATGCCGCCGTCACCACAGGTGATCGTCTTGTATTCGTTGAAGCTGTAGACCCCCGTGTGGCCGATCCCGCCAACGCCCTGACCCTGGTATGTGGCGCCGAACGCCTGGGCACAGTCCTCGACGAGGAACAGGCCGTGCCGGTCGGCGATATCGCGCAGTTCGTCGAGCCGCGCCGGTGCGCCGAGCATGTGGACCGCGATGATGGCCCGGGTCCGCGGCGTGATCCGCGATTCGACGTCGGCCGGGTCGAGATTGAACGAATCGTCGACCTCGGCAAGGACCGGCGTCGCCCGCGCATAGACGATCGCCGAGATCGACGCGACGAACGTGAAGCCCGGAACGATCACCTCATCACCCGGTCCGACGCCGAGCCCGAGCAGTGACAACCAGAGGCCGCTCGATCCACCGCCATGCACGCCCAGGGCGAAGCGGACTCCCGCCAGCGCCGCGATCTCCTGCTCGACGCGGCGCACCTTGGCCCCGAATCGGGGGTCGTCCTCCTGGCCGTACCGGCTCAACGCGCGGTTGGTGAGGACCTCCATCACCTCGGCGATCTCTTCCTCGCCGATCAGCTCCACGCCGGGTCCGGGCATGCCGGCTCTCCTTCGCCAGTGCAACCGATTGCACGGCACCCTAGCAGGACGCTAATCTGACCGTCAACAGTCGATCTGCGGTCGGCATGGAGCGGAGGGACGGAGCCGGTGAGCGATCTCCTTGAACGCGTGGCAGGTGCACCCATCACGTGGGGGGTCGACGGGTCGCCCGGCTGGGGCTTCCTGATGGATCGCGACCGCGTCCTCCGCGAGATGGTCGAGAGCGGCCTGTCGGCCACCGAGCTCGGCCCGGATGGCTACCTTCCGACGGATCCGACCGAACTCGGGGAGTTCCTGGACCGATTCGACATGAGCATCGTCGGCGGCTTCGTCCCCGCGCTCCTCTACCGCGAGGACCGCGTGGAGCCGGAGCTCGATTACGTCACGCGTGCCGCTCGTCAGCTGGCGTCGACCGGATCCAAGGTCCTCGTGCTCGGCCCCTCGTCGCAGCATCCCGGCTACGACACGCCCGTCGACATGTCGGCCGACGAGTGGACGACGTTCCTGGCCAACCTCCGCCGGCTCGAGTCGATCGTCGGCGACGCCGGGCTCGAGACGGCGCTCCACCCGCATTGGGGACTGGCCATCGCGACCGGTGCCGACATCGACCGGTTGCTCGACGCCTCGGACGTCGGCATCTGCCTCGACACGGGGCACGTCTACCTCGGCGGGACCGATCCGGTCGAGGTCGCCAAGGCGGCGAACGGTCGGGTGCTGCACGTCCATCTCAAGGACGTCGACGCGGCCAAGGCGGACCTGGTGCGGAGCGGCGCGATGCCCTTCCGCCAGGCCGTCATCGATGGCCTGTTCGTCCCGCTCGGTGACGGAGGGGTCGACATCGCCGGCGTCATCGCCACGCTCGAGGAACAGGGCTACCGGGGCTGGTACGTCCTCGAGCAGGACGTCTCCCTCAAGTCGGACCCGGCGCCCGGGAGCGGACCGAAGGCGGACGCGCTCGACAGCGTGGCCTACCTGCGCGGGTTGGTGGGCCGCTCGGCGTGAATCCTCGTGGGACCGTCGAGCTGGAGGCGACGTGCGTGTTGCCGGCCAGGGCGGCGCTCGGTGAGTCCCCCGTCTGGAGCGTGCCGGAGCGACGGCTCTACTGGGTGGACATCGACGGCCGCGCCGTCCACCGCTTCGACCCGGCGACCGGACTCGACGAGGCACGACCCGCCCCGGGTCGGCCCGGCTCGCTCGCCCTGACCACCGAGCCGGGCCGATTGCTCGTCGCGATCGAGGCGCGGCTAGCGTTCCTGGATTGGCCATCCGGTCGCTGGGTCGACTGGATCGAGTTGGAGCCCGCCGCGACGGGGAACCGCCTCAACGACGGACGGACCGATCCCGTCGGGCGGTTCTGGGTCGGGTCGATGTTCGATCCGGCCGCGTCCGGGCGGGCGACCGGCATGCTCCATCGGGTCGAACGAGATGGATCGGCGACGATCGTCCGCGATGGCATCGGCGTCTCGAACGGTCTCGCGTTCGCGCCGGATGGACGGACGATGTATTTCGCCGACACGCATCGAGATCACGTATGGGCCTACGACTACGACGTCGAGACGGGCGAGGCGACCGGGGAGCGGATCTTCCTCGACTTCGCGACCCTACCTGGGCGTCCCGACGGCGCCTGCATCGACGCGGACGGCTGCTACTGGATCGCCTGCGTCTACGGGTCGGCCGTGCTCCGGGTGACGCCATCGGGCCACGTCGACCGGCGGGTGTCGCTTCCGGTACCAAAGCCGACGATGCCGGCCTTCGGTGGCGTCGGGATGTCGACGATCTTCGTGACCACGATCGGCGGCGGCGGGTCGCACGTCGTCGATCCCGCATTCCCGGACGGTGGCGGCATCTTCGCCGTCGAGACCGGGATCCAGGGCTGGCCGCAGCCGGCGTTCGCAGGCAGTGGCCCGGCGCTCGTCCCGTGACCGTTCCCGACGTGCCCACGGTCTGGTTCGAGCGTCCGGTCCTCCCGGAACGCGCGGCGTCCATCGCTGCCCGGTGCACGGTCGCCGGCCCCGCCACCACGGACGACCCGTTCGCTGGCGTCGAGGACGCCAGCGCCGCCATCGTCGGGGCAACACCGTACGGCGACGCGTTCCTCGATCGGGCGCCCGGTCTGCGCGTCATCGCCCGGACGGGGATCGGCTACGACAACGTCGACATCGCCGCCGCGACCCGCCGCGGCGTCGCCGTCTGCAACGCGCCGGACGGCCCGACGGTCTCCACGGCGGAACACGCCATCGCGTTGCTCCTCGCTGTCGCCAAGCGCCTCGTCCCGGCCGAGGCGGCACTCCGATCCGGGACCACGAGCGGCTACTACGCTGGACACCGCGGGATCGAGCTCGACGGCAAGGTGCTCGGGCTCGTGGGCTTCGGTCGGATCGCGCGACGGGTCGCCAGGATCGCGGAAGGCCTGAGGATGTCGGTCGTCGTCGTCGACCCGTACCTCGACCAGGCGGCCGTCCCGCCGACCATCCGGCGGTTGGCCGGACTCGACGAGCTGCTGCCCATCGCAGACATCGTGTCGGTCCATGTGCCGCTGAGCGCCGACTCGGCGGGCATGTTCGACGCCGCCCGGTTCGCGGCGATGAAGCGCGGGGCCTTGTTCATCAATACCGCCCGCGGCGGGCTCGTCGATCAGGACGCATTGCTCGCGGCGCTCGACGCGGGCGAGCTCGCCGGTGCCGGCCTCGACGTGACGACACCCGAACCGCTGCCGGCCGATCATCCGTTGCTCGCCCGGGACGACGTGGTCGTCACGCCCCACGTGGCCTCCGCCACGGCGGAAGGCAAGGCGCGCATGCTGACGATCGCGTTCGACCAGGCCATGGCTGTGCTCGACGGGCGGCGGCCAGAGCACCTGGTGAACCCCGAGGTGTGGGAGCGCCTGTTGCCACGAGTGGAGGTGGGAGAGCGGACATGACGACCATCGGGATCGGCGTGGTCGGCTTCGGCTGGATGGGTCAGGCCCACACCCGTGCGTACCGCGACATCCCCGTCTACTTCGCCGAGTCGGGGATCCGACCGCGCCTGGCCGCGGTCGCGGACAATGTGCCCGCCCGCCTGGATCTTGCCCGCGACAACTTCGGGTTCGCCTGGGGCACCCTCGACTGGCGCGAGCTCATCGACCGCGACGACGTGGACGTCGTCGACATCACCGCCCCGAACGCGCTCCACCAGGAGATCGTGGAGGCTGCCGCGGCGGCCGGGAAGCACATCTTCTGCGAGAAGCCGGTCGGGATCAGCCCGGAGGCGACGGCAGCGATCGAGCGCGCCGGCCGGCATGCCGGGATCATCAGTGGCTGCGGCTACAACTACCGCTGGGCACCGCTCGTGCAGTACGCCCACCAGCTCATCGCCGACGGACGGCTGGGCGAGCTGACCCACTATCGCGGCCGCTTCTTCTCGATGTACGGGCGCGATCGGCTGGGGTTGCTGTCATGGCGCTTCCTGCAGGAGGAGGCCGGTTACGGCGCCCTCAGCGACATCATGTCGCACGCCATCGACATGGCCCAGTTCCTGTGTGGCCCGATCCGCCGGGTCGTTGCGGCGAAGGAGACCTTCGTGCGCGAACGACCGCTGCCGGTGCCCGGAACGGGCACGCATTACGACCGCGGCAAGCCGGGTGACCCGACCGCGCCGGTCACCAACGAGGACTACGTCGGGGCGCTCGTCCAGTTCGAGAACGGGGTCCGTGGCACGCTCGAGGCCGACCGCTCGATCTTCGGACCGCAGAGCTCCATGGCGTTCGAGCTGAACGGGTCGAAGGGCGCCGCGTCATGGGACCACGAGACGCTCAATCAGCTGCACCTGTACCTGCCCGAGGAGCAGCCGACCGACGGGTTCATCGAAGTCCTGGCGGGCGGCAGCCTGCCGAACCAGGGCAACATCGTCCCGGGTGGCGGCAATTCGCTTGGCTACGAGGACATGAAGCTGATCGAGGCCGTGGAATTCCTGCGCTCGGTCGAGGCCGGCCGCCAGCATCAGCCGGGGTTCAGCGACGCGCTGGCCAACGCGTCCGTGGCGGCGGCGATGGCTCGCTCCTGGGCGTCGGAGCGCTGGGAGGATGTCACGAGCCTCCGGCTCGAGTGAGGGAGCGGATGCTCGAGAATCGGACCAAGGCGAAGCTGGCGACCGGCGAGGCCGCGTTCGGCTGCTTCGTTCGGACGGCGGAGCCGCAGCTGATCGAGTACGTCGGGCTGCTCGGCTGGGACTTCCTCGTGTTCGACGCCGAGCACGGGCCCCTGCAGCCACGCGAGGTCGAGGACCTGTGTCGCGCCATCGAGCCGCGCGGCACGACGCCCATCGTCCGGGTCACCACCAATGATGCCCCGACGATCCTGCGCTTCCTCGACACCGGCGTGCATGGCCTCCACGTCCCGTGGGTCAACAGCGCGGCAGAAGCCGAGCGGGCCGTCCGGGCCGTCAAATACAGCCCGCGCGGCATCCGCGGACTGGCCGGCAGCCGCGCCTCCGAATGGGGCCTGCGGGAGCCCATCGGGGCGTACGTCCAGCGAGCCAACCGCGAGACGCTGGTCGTGATCCAGGTCGAGACCCAGGATGCCGTCGACGCGATCGACGACTACCTCAAGATCGACGGCGTCGACGTGCTGTTCCTCGGCCCGACCGACCTGTCGCAATCACTGGGCCATCCCGGCGACCTCGAGCATCCCGACGTCCTGGCCGCGCTCGATCGCGTGGCCGACGCCGTCATCGGCTCCGGGGTGACCCTCGGTATCTACGCGGGCTCCGTCGACATGACCAAGGCCTGGCTGGATCGCGGCGCCCGATACTTCACGACGTCGCTCGAGCCGTTCCTCCGCGACGGGATGCGGGCCCATCTCCAGCAGGTGCGAGGCTGACCGACATGGACACGATCCGACTCACGACCGCCCAGGCCATCGTCCGCTGGCTGCTCGCCCAACGGACGCGGGTCGATGACGCCGAGGTCCCGGTCTTCACCGGCGTGTTCGGGATCTTCGGGCACGGCAACGTGACCTCCCTGGCCGAGGCGCTCCAGCCCGTCCAGGACCAGCTCCCGACCTGGCGGGGCCAGAACGAGCAGTCGATGGCGCTGGCGGCCGTCGCCTATGCCAAGGCCATGCGCGGACGACGGATCATGATCGCGACGTCATCGATCGGACCCGGATCGACCAACATGGTCACTGCCGCCGCGGTCGCCCACGCGAATCGTCTGCCGGTCCTGCTGCTGTCGGGCGACACGTTCCAGCACCGCATCGTCGACCCGGTGCTCCAGCAGGTCGAGCACTTCGGTGACCCGACGATCACGGTGACCGATGCGTTCAAGCCGGTGAGCCGGTACTGGGACCGCATCACGAAGCCCGCCCAGCTGGTCCGGTCGTTGCCGCAGGCCCTGGCGGTCATGCTGGACCCCGCGACCCGCGGACCGGCCTTCCTCGGGCTTCCTCAGGATGTCCAGGCGGAGGCCTACGACTTCCCGACGAGGTTCTTCGAGCCGACCGTGCATTACGTCCGTCGACCCGGTCCCGACCCTCGCGACGTCGAGGCCGCCGCCGCGCTCCTCGGTCGAGCCGAGCGACCGCTGATCATCGCCGGTGGCGGGGTGCACTACTCCGGGGCGGTCGACACGGTCCGCACCTTCGCCGAGCGCCACGGCATCCCGGTCGTCGAGACGGTCGCGGGCAAGTCGACCCTCACCCACGACCACCCGAACTACGCCGGGCCGATCGGCGTCACCGGCTCGACCGCCGCGAATGCCGTCGCGGAGCGTGCCGACGTCGTGCTCGCGGTCGGTACCCGCTTGCAGGACTTCACGACCGGATCCTGGTCCGTCTTCCGCGATCCGGACGTTCGGTTCGTGGCGGTCAACACCGCCTCGTGGGATGCCCACAAGCAGAACGCCCAGCCGGTCATCGGCGACGCCAGGGTCGCCCTCGAGGCGATCGATGCGGCACTCGGGGCGTATGCGGCGCCGCCGGAGTGGCTGGCGCTCGCCGACGAGCGCATCGCCGGTTGGCACGCCTACCTCGATTCGTGGTCGGGGCGGCGACACGATGGCCCGCCCGCGTATGCCGAGGTGATCCAGGCGATCAACACGGCCTGCGATCCAGGGGATTACATCCTGTCGGCCGCCGGCGGCTTGCCTGGTGAACTGAGCATGGGCTGGCGATCGAAGTCGGTCGGCTCGTTCGACTCGGAGTACGGCTATTCGACGATGGGCTACGAGATCGCTGGGGCCTGGGGCGCGCGTCTGGCGCGACCGACCGGCGACGTGATCGCCTGGGTCGGCGACGGCTCCTACCTGATGATGAACTCGGACATCTACTCGACGGTGATGACCGGCCAGAAGGTCATCTTCATCGTCTGCGACAACGGCGGCTACGCGGTCATCAACCGGCTCCAGGTCAACACGGGCGGCGCAGAGTTCAACAACCTCCTGCGGACCACCAACCATGACCGCTACCTGCAGGTCGACTTCGTCAAGCACGCCGAGTCGATGGGCGCGGTCGCCGAACGGGTCGAGACGGTCGACGAGCTGCCCGCGGCGTTCGCCCGCGCCAAGGCGGCCGATCGCAGTTACGTCATCGTCATCCCCGTCGACGAATACACCTGGACCGAGGGCGGGGCGTGGTGGGAGGTCGGTGTGCCCGAGGTCAGCGAGCGGCCGGCGGTACGCGCCGCACGGGCCGACTGGGAGGCCAACAAGCGACACCAGCGCGTCGGCGTGTAGCGGGCTCCCGATGGGCGAGTTCGACGGCCGGGTCTACGCGATCACCGCTGGCGCGTCCTTCCTGAGTGAGGCCATCGGTGCCGATCTCATCGAGGGGGGCGCGAACGTCGTCCTGGCCGATCGTGACGAAGGGCATGGCCGGGCGGCCGTCGCCCGGCTCGGCGAGCATGCCTCGTTCCAGCTGGTGGACGTCACGCGCGACGCCGACCTCGATCGACTCATCGCCGGGGCGCTCGAGCGTCACGGCCGGCTCGACGGGGTCGTGGGGGCCGCGGCCGCGTTCGAGGACGAGCGCCTCGCCTCGAGCCGCGAGTTGTGGGGCCGGGTCCTCGACACCAACGTCGCGTCCGCGGCGATGCTGACCGTCAAGGCGGCCGAGGCGATGGGTCCGGGTGGCGCGATCGTCCACGTCGCCTCGGTCAGCGGGCACGTGTCGCAGCCGCTCCGGGTCGTCTACAACGTGTCGAAGGCCGCCCTGCTCATGCTGGTCAGAAGCTCGGCCCACCATCTGGCCCCACGTCGGATCCGGGTCAATGCCGTGTCGCCCGGCTGGATGTGGAGCCGCAACATCGAGCGGCGCTACGGGACCCGCGAGCGCGCCGACGCCCTCGCTGCGGAGTTCCAGGCACTGGGTCGGATGGCCGACCCCCAGGAGGTCGCCCACGCCGTCGCGTTCCTCCTCTCGGATCGCGCGTCGTTCGTGACGGGCGCCGAGCTGCTGGTCGACGGGGGGTATTCGACCATGGGTCCCGAGGCGCTCGGCCAGCCCTTCCAGAAGATCCGGACGATCAGCGAGGATCCGTTCCCCGACCCTCGGACCTGACCAGCTCGTCGAGCGTCGCCCGGCTCGACGAGAAGAACTCGGCAAGCCGCGCCCGGTCGGCGGGCGCGTGGACCGGGGCGACCCGGTCGATCCAGGTGCGCGCACCGTCGATGATCGTGCCGATCGCCGCGGCATCATCGACATCGATCGGGCGCCGACCGTCGACCTCGAGATAGACCGGCGAGCTGTGGGCCCCCATGTTCGTGGCGAACCCGGACCGGATCGTCTCCGGACTGGTCACGCGCGCCGCCAGCCAGCCGCTGGTGGAAACGGGCACGTGCTCGGTCAGGCTGAGCCGATCGGTGGTCGGCCCCGTCGACCGCGCGATCACCTGGCCGTCATGCACGAGCTCGATGC
Source organism: Candidatus Limnocylindrales bacterium (assembly GCA_035688805.1). Taxonomy (GTDB): domain Bacteria; phylum Chloroflexota; class Limnocylindria; order Limnocylindrales; family CSP1-4; genus SPCO01. Next base: position 69,362 of record DASSMQ010000157.1, on the reverse strand, counting down.
CGTCGATGATGGGCTGCGCCGCCGTCGCCGCCACCTGCACCTCGACCGTCCCACCGTCCCGGCCGAACCGGATCGCGTCGCCGGGCTCGTGGCCATCGACCCGGAGATCGACGAACGCACCGGATGAGACGAACGTGCGGCCGGCGCGGACGGCCGCGGCCCACGCCGCGAATGACGGCGGTGCATCGGGGTCGATGCGAGCGTAGGTCCGGATCGCCCCGAGCGGGATCTCGGCCGACATCTTGTCGGTCCCCCCGACGATCGGGAGGCGATACCCGCACGAGAGGAATCGGTACCACTCGCGGATCGACGGACCGTCGGCGCCTGGGGTCAACGCCTGGAGCTCGACCGCGTCGATCCTGCCGGCGACGATGTCGGCGGCTACCTCCGCGTACGGCAGCGGGAAGTGGACGGCGATCGCCAGCCCGCCCTGGGCGTGCGCGGCATCCGCCCAGTCGCGCATCAGCCAGCCGAGCGGGTCGCCCAGCCGGGCTTCGGGGGCGCCGGCGCTGGCCATCGGGAGCACCGCGTCGTGGGCCCCCAACAGACCGATGTGCCCGAGCATGTTCTGTCGGTTCTCGCTGCCCATCACCACGTGGTGGCGGCCGGACGGATCGGACACGACCGCCGCCGGCAGGTCACTGCCACTCGTGTGGTGGTCGCCCCACTGGGTCGCCAAGAGATTGGCGATCTCGACGCCCTCCGCGCGCGCCTGGAGGAGCGCCGAGGTCGGGGAGATGAAGTGGACATGGCAGTCGACCGAGATCCAGCCGGGGTCGGCCGGCGCCGGCCCGGCCGCGAGCGGCAGGACCAGCGGGCCTCGACTGCCATCGATGTCGATCGACCGACGCAATGGACGACGGTCGAACCCTCGGACGACCTCGACGTCGACCCGACCGATCGGCAGGTCGATCGGGAAGCGGCCAGGGACATAGGCGTACGCCGCCCCTCCGAGCGCGACGTCCGCGCCGCTGTCCTCGTTGAGCCCGATGTTGACTTCGTCACGGTGGCCGAGCGGCGGCAGGTAGCGCCCATCCGCGGCCACGAACCGCACCCGCGCCGGGATGCGGTCGCCGGTCGCCTCATCGACGACCTCGACGTCGACCCGCGTCCGCGGCGTGGGCAGCGATCCGATGGTGACCGACCCGAACCGCCGCTCGCGAGGTTCGTCCGGCAGCCGCGTCGCAGGGATCTCGACGCCGCCGACCGCGATCGTGGCGTCGGGGGCCAGGATCACCTCGACGTCCCGGGCACCCGAGGGGCGGCCGGCAGCGACGCTCCCCCACCCGCTGACTGGCGCTGCGTCTGGGCTCGCCGACAGGGCGGCAGGCGAAGGGCGTTCGCGGAGGACCCGCCCGAGGTCCACCGACACCGGATCGTCGGCGTCGCCACGGATCCGCAGCGTCCGTCTCGGCTCGACCGCGAGTGGCGAGGCCGTACCCCGGAACGCGGTGATCGCGGCGATGACCACCCCACCGCCATGGTCGATGTCGGAGAAGGGCTCGAGCCGAAGTCGCTGGAGCGGGGAGCGCGGGCCGGCCAGCTCGATGACGTCGAGCCACAGCACGATGTCGCCGGTCGCACTCGGCACCGAATCAGCCACCCCGGTCTGGGCCGGACCCCAGCTGCCGGGCAGGATGCCGAGCAGACCGGCGTGGCCGGGCTCGGCATAGCCGCCTGGAGGGATGGCCGGGTGCGGCCCGCGCCAGTCGAGTGGCTCGTCGACGAGATGCGGCAGCGCGGCGAAGGCGCCCTGGCCCCAGCCGATGATCCCCTCGTTGACCTCGAACCGGCGGCGCACCTCGTGCTCGATCATCCGTCCGTCGATGGTCTCGATCGTGTACCGAGCGAGGGTCTGGCCGGGCGGGGTCACCCACCCGACCGGCAGGTCGTCCGGCCGCCCGGTCCCGGGCTCGCGCCAGGCATCGCAGAAGTGGGCGACCACCAGATGGCTCGCGGTCCCGGCCCCGCGCAGGTCCACGACGACCTCGCGGTCGAGGAGCAGCCAGCGTCGCGCCGCGGTCGCCCGGGCGAAGCGGAACGGGATACCGCGCATGACCCGGACACCGGCAGGCAGGCGCCCGATGGCGTCCCGATAGGCCGGATGGAACCTCGCGGCGAGCCCGGCGGCCCCGACGTTGCGCTGGCGAGCGAGCTCGATCGGACTGGCCGAGGCCGTGGAACGCACCCTCGACACGGTCACGCCCGGGCCGTTCGCGATGGCCGCCGTGTCACCCGAATCCCTCCGCGCACATCGCCGCGTTGACCCTCCGGCGACGGTATGCTAGCGTCCGCGCAACCGATTGCACAAGCCACCGGATGACATCGCGGAAGCGGAGGGGCATCGGTCAGTGAGCCGTGTGGCACCGTCCCGTCGAGGACGGAAGGATGATCGCGGCAGCGCAGCGCCGAGCTGACTGAACCGAACGATGCGGCGACCCTCTGAACGGCGCGTCGTGCTCGCCGACGTCGCCCGGCTGGCCGGGACGTCCGAGGCCACGGCATCCCGTGCCCTGAAGGACGACCCCCGGATCGGCGTCCCGACGCGCGCGGCGGTCCGCGCAGCAGCACTCAAGCTCGGATACGTCCCCAACGCGGCTGCCCGGAGCCTGCGGGCTCGGCGGACCCACATCCTGGGCCTGCTGCTCGACGAGTTGTCCGACCCGGTCCATGGCAAGGTCGCGGCCGGCTTCGAGGAGGCGGCCGCGGCCCGCGGCTACGCGGTGTTCATCATGACCGGGCTCCACGATCCCGAACGGGAACGCCGGGCGCTCACCGCCTTCCTGGAACATCGCGCGGACGGGATCGTCCTGGCGTCCTGCGTCAGCGATCCGGCCGACGTGCACGCCCGGGTGGCCGCGGACCGGGTCGTGTTCGTCCAACCCGACTACCCGGCGCTGGCCGATGGCGCTGAGCCACCCCCACGGGGCGTCCTGCGCAGCGACGACCCGGCGGGGTTCGCGGCCACGGTCCGTCATCTCGTCGAACGCGGGTACGAGCGGCTGGCCTATGTCGGGCCCGGGGTGGTCTCCTCGGACGCGCTCCGCCGCGCCGCCGCGGCCGACGCCGTCGCGTCGTACGGCCTTGCCCCGATGCGCTACATCGACAGTGGCCTGGACGGTTGGCGGGACGCGTCGACGGCGGCCCGCGCCATCGAGGAGGATCCGCCGGACGCGCTGATCTGCTACGACGACAAACTGGCCCTGGCACTCCTCGACGCGCTCCGCGCGACATCGCTGCGGATCCCTGGGGACGTGGCCATCGCCGGCTTCGACGGGATCCTGCCTGCCCACCAATCGCGGCCACGCCTCACGACCGTCGACGTACCATCGGTCGAGCTCGGTCGGCGGGCGGTCGAGATGTTGCTCGCGACCGGTCGCGATGGCCGGCTGCCGTCCTCGGAGGTGCTGCCGGTACGGCTCGTGGTCGGCGAGAGCACCCCGCCGCGTCGAGCTCGGTCCGCGCCAGAGATCGTCGGCCAGGCGGTGCCGTCGCGGCGAGGAGCGAGCGCATGACCGACGCCCCGAGCGCGGTCCCCGGGATCGAGCTCATCGACGTCACGAAGCGCTACGGCGACGCCCTGGCCCTGGACGGGATCTCGCTGCGCATCGAGTCGGGCGAGTTCTTCTGTCTCCTCGGACCGTCCGGGTGCGGCAAGACCACGACCCTCAACCTGATCGGCGGGTTCGTCCCGCTGACGTCCGGTGAGCTGCGGATCGAGGGACGACGGGTGACCGACCTGCCGCCGCACAAGCGGAGTGTCAATACCGTCTTCCAGAACTACGCCCTCTTCCCGCACATGTCGGTGGCCGACAACGTGGCGTTCGGCCTGCGCATGGAAGGGCTCGGCGGCACCCAGATCGACCAACGCGTCGGGGAGTACCTGGACCTCGTCAACCTCGGCGAGTACCGCGATCGGTACCCGGCGCAACTATCGGGCGGTCAGGCCCAGCGGGTCGCGTTGGCCCGAGCTCTCGCGAAGCGACCGGCAGTCCTCCTCCTCGACGAGCCGCTCGGCGCCCTAGACCTCAAGCTCCGCAAGCAGATGCAGGTCGAGCTGTCACGGATCCACCGACAGGTCGGCACCACCTTCGTGTTCGTCACCCACGACCAGGAGGAGGCGCTCTCGATGGCGACCCGCATCGCCGTCATGGCCGGTGGCCGGGTCCGCCAGATCGGCCCACCCCGCGAGATCTACCTGCGTCCGGTCGACCGGTTCGTCGCGGACTTCATCGGTGAGTCGAATTTCCTCGACGGCGTGCTGACCAACGGCGGCGGAGCGCCGGCGTTCCAGCTGCCCAACGGGACGATGCTCCCCGCCCAGTCGTCGCCGGGATCGGGGTCTGGCCCGGTCAAGCTGATGGTCCGACCCGAGTCGGTCTCTATCGGACCGACGCCGCCGCCGTCCGGTACGGCCGCGGTCGTGAAGGGGCGCACCAGCCATGTCGCATTCATGGGAAGTCACACGAGGATCACGGTCCGGACCGACGCCGGGACCCTCGTCGCCATCCGCTTTCGAGAGTCGGACGAACGTGCAGCCGAGGAGGAGATGGTCGATCGGGAAGTACACGTGTGGTGGGATCCGCGCGAATCGACGGTCGTCGCCGCCGGTGACGAACCGCAGGTCGACGAAGGGGCAGGAGGAGAAGCCGGATGACCGGATTTGATCAGGGCTACTCGCGTCGCACGTTCCTGCGCTTGACGGGCGCCCTCGGGACGACCGCGGCGCTGGGCGGCGTCGTCGCCGCGTGCAACGTGGTCGGAAGTGGTGCCAAGACCACCGGGACGTTCAACTGGATGACATGGGGCGACCACTGGATCCAGACCCAGCTGGACAAGATCGCCAAGGACGTCAACATCTCGACCAACATCTCCGAGCTGTCCGGCAACGCCGAGGGCTATGCCAAGCTCAAGGAGGTCAAGGGCCAGCTCGACAAGATGTCGGCCGACGCGATGTGGGTGCCGAACGCCTACTTCAAGGATGGACTCGTCGAGCCGTTCGACATCAACTCGCTCAAGGTCTCCTCGCAGCTGTATTCCTTCGCTCGCGAGTTCCCGTACTGGCAGGCTGCGGGCGGCGGCTACATGGCCTACCCGTTCGGCTGGTCGCCGATCATGATCTATTACGACCCGGCCAAGGTCACCGGGAACCCGACCGACTGGCAGGTCCTGCTCGACCCCAAGTACAAGGGTCGGATCGTGGTCGAGAACCAGCCCGAGGAGATCGTGGCGTACATGGCTCGGGCGGCCGGGATCGACAAGCCGTACGACCTGACCGACGATCAGCTCACGACCGTCAAGGGCTATCTCGAGAAGCTCAAGCCGAACGTCCTGAAGTTCGCCCAGCAGGCGACCGACAGCGTCGCGGCCATGGTCAGCGGTGAGGCCTGGCTCATCACCGGCAACATCGGCAACGAGGACCGGGTGAAGGACGGTGGCGGCCCGGAGATCAAGGGCTACGTGCCCAGCGAGGGCACGGTCGGTTGGCACGACGGCGAGATGATCGTGAAGGAGGGCGCCAACAAGTCGCTCATCCTCCCGTTCCTCGAGCAATCGCAGCAGGCCGAGCTCATCGCCGAGAACTTCCTGGTCAACGGACGGCCGCTGTTCAACGAGAAGGCCTACAAGATCCTGACCGACCAGGGCAAGAAGGATCAGGCCGACCGCTACCTCTATGGCAAGGCCGGCGACGTGCTCCCGAAGGTGGTCCTCAAGGGCCCGGGAACGTCGACCGACAAGTCCATCAAGCTCTTCAACGACATCTTCGGCGGGGGCTGATCGTCGCTCATGACCGCTGAGGTGGTCGGCGGGGTCGAGACGGCCCCGTCGACCGTCGTCTCCCGGGGCCGTATGGCGCGGCTCCGGGAGCTCGCGCCGTTCGTGCCGGCGGGACTCCTGCTCGGGGTCCTGTTCTTCGCTCCGCTCGCGGTGATGCTCGTCTTCTCGTTCTGGCAGACGAACGCGAATCTCGACATCGTCCCGACCTGGACGCTGGACAATTACGCGACCTTCTTCCAGACCAGCGCGTACCTTCGAACCCTCGCCAAGACCGTGATCATGGGTGGGGCGGTCACGGCGATCTGCCTGGTCGTCGCGTTCGCCATCGCCTACTTCCTGGCCCGCTACGTCTCGCGCCGCTGGGCGCGGATCGCGTTGCTGGTCGTGATCGTGCCGTTCTGGTCGAGTTACCTCCTGCGGGTCTACTCGTGGCAGGCGATCCTCGGCGAAAAAGGCGCGCTCAACCAGCTGCTGATGGGCCTTGGCCTCATCTCAGAGCCGTCGCGGCTGTTCGTCTACAACGACATCGGCACGTTCATCGTGCTGACCTATGTCTATCTGCCATTCGCGATCCTGGTGCTCTACGCCTCCCTGGAACGCTTCGACTACACCCAGCTGACCGCCGCGCAGGACCTCGGCGCGAGCCCGTCACGGGCGTTCCGCCACGTTCTGCTGCCACAGATCCGGCCCGGCCTCATCACGGCGGCGATCTTCGTGTTCATCCCGATCCTGGGCGAATTCCTGACGCCGTCCATGGTGGGCGGCGCGTCGGGACTGCTCATCGCGAACCTGATCCAGACGTTCTTCAAGAACGCGCTCGTCCCCCAGGGCGCGGCGCTGGGCTTCCTCATCGTGGCGTTCGTCACGGTGCTGCTGATCATCTTCCGCAGGTATCTACGGGTCGAGGACGTATACGCCCGTGGCTAGGGATGTCGATCCGCTCGAGACCATGCCGGTCAGCCGCTACGCGGGCCCGACACGCTGGGGCCTTCGCGTGATCTTCTTCCTCCTGATCCTGTTCCTCTATCTGCCGATCGTCTTCATGGTCGCGTTCTCGTTCGACGAATCGTCCACGCCGAGCTTGCCGATCCAGGGACCGACCCTCCACTGGTACGACGTCATGATCCACAACCGCCAGCTGCTGACCGCGGTCCAGAACACCGTGAGCGTTTCGTTGATCGTGGCGGTGCTCGCGACGATCATCGGGACGATGGCCGCGTTCGTGCTCGTGCGCGGTCGGTTGCGCTACCCGAACGGGATCAGGATCGTGTTCACCTTGCCGATCATGGTCCCGGGTGTGCTGATCGGGATCGCCCTGCTGGTCTTCTTCTCGCGCGCCTTCCACGCGAATCTGTCGTTGATGACCGTCATCGCTGGCCAACTCGTGGTCACCGTCCCGTTCGTCGTGCTGATCGTCGCGTCGCGCCTGCAGAGTTTCGATCGCAAGCTCGAGTGGGCGGCCGCCGACCTCGGGGCGTCGCCGCGCCGGACGCTGCGCCACGTGGTCCTGCCGCTCATCGCGCCGGCGATCCTGGCCGGCGCCCTGATCTGCATCACGCTCTCGATCGACGAGTTCGTGATCACCTGGTTCACCGTCGGCAACCAGCCGACGCTGCCGACGTACATCTACACCAAGGTCAAGTTCGGGGTGACGCCCGAGGTCAACGCGGTCGCGACCGTGATGCTCGTCGCGACCCTGCTGATCTTCGGGGTCGCATCGATCGTGCTCGGGCGCGCCACGCGCCGGACCAGCCGGAAGCGAGCGGCGACGCCGGGCTGATCTCGCCGCTCGACGGACCTACCCGTCGATCAGGAGGTCGCGATGCGCACGCAGGAAGTCGGCGGTCGCCTCGACGACCCGGTCGACGTCCCCCTCGGTGTGGGCTTCGGTCAGGAAGCCGCGGATCATGTAATGCGGGTGGACGTAGATCCCGCGCTCCAGCAGCCAGTTCCGGTAGGCGCGCTGGATCGGATGGTCCTTGTCCATCGCGAAGCGCGCGAAGTCGCGGAACGAGCGGATCGGCGCCGAGGTGAAGTAGATGGTCCACACGCCGGCCGAGGCACGGACCTGGACCGGGACGCCCGTCTCGTCGATCGCCGCCTGGATCCCGTCCGTCAGTCGGGCTCCGAGGCGCCCGATGTGGGCGTGGATCTGACGCTCCTGCACGATGCGCGTGACCTCGAGGGCGACCGCGACGTCGAGCGTCTGCCCGGCGAACGTGCCGGCGAACAGGACATCGCCCTTCGGACCCAGCCGGTCCATGATGTCGCCGCGGCCGCACAACGCCGAGATCGGGAAGCCGTTGCCCAGCGCTTTGCCGAGGGTCGTCAGGTCGGGGACGACCCCGAACCGCTCCTGCGCCCCACCCGGTGCGTGGCGGAATCCGGTGATGATCTCGTCGAAGATCAACAGTGTTCCCGTCGCGGTGCACGCCTCGCGCAGCGTCTCCAGGAAGCCGGGGTCCGGCAGCACGACGCCTGCGTTGTGGAAGACCGGCTCGAGGATGACCGCCGCGATGGTCGAGCCCTCACGCTCGAGGGTCTGGCGCACGCCGGCCGCGTCGTTGTACGCACGGACGACGACCAGCTCGCGGATCGCGCCCGGGATGCCGGCCGACGCCGCCACGGGCACAGGCTCGCCGTCATCCTCGGTCGCAAAGTGGTGGCTCCAGGCGACGTAGTCGTGCCAACCGTGATAGTTGCCTTCGAACTTGAGGATCCGCTCGCGGCCGGTGAACGCCCGGGCGAGTCGGATGGCGTGGAACGTGGCCTCGGTCCCCGTGCAGCTGAAGACGACCCGCTCGGCCGACGGGACCATCGCGACGAGTCGCTCGGCGAGCTCGACCTCGAGCGGGTTGGCCGCCGCGAACGAGACCCCATGCTCGTCCATCGCCCGACGAGCGGCGGAGTTGATGCGCGGGTCGTTGTGACCGAGCAGGACCGCCCCGAACGACGCATGGAAGTCGACGTACTCGTTGCCGTCGACGTCCCGGATGTGGCCGCCTTGGGCCCGCGTCATGAAGAGCGGATACGGCCGGGCACTTCGTCCTTCGCCCTGGACGCCGCCCGGCGACACGCGACTCGCCCGCTCGTGGAGCCGCGCCGACGCATCGCTCGGCACCGGCCAGCCGTCCGCCGCCCCGGGATCGCGTCCGACCGGCTGGAGCGTGGTCATCGAGCGCCTCGGTCCGCGCCCTCGACGGCGAGGTCGGCGACACTGACGCGGCGTCCCTCCGCGGCCGAGGTGATGATCGCGTCGCACAACAGCGCCGCCTGGTAGCCATCATCGAACGACGCCTGCTCGGGTGGCAGTGGTCGGTCCTCGATCACCGCCGTCAGGAAGTCCCGCCATTCATGGGTGAACGAATGCTCCCAGCCGATGGTGTGACCGGGCGGCCACCACATGTCCATGAACGGATGGTCGGCCTGGCTCACGAGGACGTCACGGAACCCGCCGGTCCGATCGGCCTCGTCCTCGGCGTAGAAGACGTGCAGTCGGTTCAGATCTTCCATGTCCCACCACAGCGAGCCGTGGGTGCCGTTGTACTCGACGACCTGGCGTCCCTTCCAGCCCCACGCGACTCGCGATGCTTCGAGCGAGGCGATGCCGCCACCGCGCAGGTTGATCGCCGCGACGTAGGCGTCCTCGAGATCGACCCCGCCCTTGGTGAGCTTGGCCGACGTCGCCTGGACCGCCTCCGCCTCGTTCCCGAGGTAGCGCAGGAAGTCGACGATGTGGGCGTAGTCGGTGATCGCCCGCGAAGCGTTCGGCTTGCGACTCGGCACCTCGCCCGCGGCGTGGTCCTGCAGGTAGACCGCGCGGAAGTTGAGACACGGGCCGAGGCGACCACTGTCGACGATCTCGCGGGCGAGTCGCATCGCCGGGATGTAGCGGTAATTGAAGCCACAGGCCGCGTGGACCCCGGCCCGGCGCGCGGCCTCGAGCATCGCCGCTGCCTCGAACCGGTCCCGGCCGAGCGGCTTCTCGCAGAGCACCGGCTTGCCGAGCGCCAACGCCGCCTCGGTCGCTTCACGGTGCGCGGTCTCGCCGAGCAGGACCGCGACGACATCGACCGCGGGGTCCTCGACGACGCTGCGCCAGTCTTCGTCGAAGCGTTCGACGCCCAGGTCGCTGGCCATGGGCCCGCCCTTCTCGCGGTTGCGAGCGGCGAGCGCCACCAGTCGGATCGGGCGAGCGAGCGGGGTGACGTGATCGAGGGTCCGCAGGGCATGCCCGTGCGCACGCGTGATCCAGCCGGCACCCAGCAATCCGATGCCGATCGGTTCGGCCATGGTCGGTCCTGCGTTATGCCGGCACGGCCGGCGGGGCCGCGGCCGCACCGAGGAATCGCTCGGGATCGCTGACGACGGTGCGGATCGTCTCGGCGTACCACTCGATGAGCTCCAGGGACTGGACGAAGATCGGGTAGCGCGCCTCGCAGATCACGACCGAGGAGTCGAGCAGCGCGATGGCTTCCGGATAGTCGGCGAGGTCGATGCCACCACGGTCCTGGAAGATCGGGAATGCCGGGGCTGGCTGGGTATGCCACAACTCCGCGCCGACACCGGCCGTGAGCAACGCCTGGCCGAGCGCGTCGCGCACGATCGTCGGGCCAACGTGCCCGACGCCCATCGCGGCCGGTTCCAACCGCACCCGGTACTGATAGAAGCTCGACGTCCGATCAGATGGCACGAACGGCGGCGTGATCCCCGGCACGCCGGCCAGCAGCTCGGTCAGGCGCGCGGCGTTGCGCTGACCCGTGCCCACATACTCCGGCAGCCGCCGCAACTGCGACCGCGCGAGCGCGGCAGGCATCTCCTGATGACGATAGTTCCAGCCGATCGAGTGGCTGGTATACGGCCGGAAGTGCCAACCGGTCAGCTTGGCGAGCTCCGGGATGTCCTCGCCGAACGTCCGCAGCCGCCGGGCGCGGGCCAGCAGGTCCGGATCGTCGGCGACGAGCAGTCCGCCCTCCCCGCCGGTCAGGATCTTGCTCGAGTTGAGGCTGTAGCAGCCGATCGCGCCGAACGACCCGACCTGGCGGCCATGGTAGGTCGCGCCGTGTGCTTGGCAGGCGTCCTCGATGACGGGCAGCGCGTGGCGCTGGGCGATCGCCAGGATCTCGTCGAGATCGGCCGGCAATCCGCCGATGTGGACGGCGATGATCGCCCTCGTCCGCGGCGTGATGGCCGCTTCGACCCGTCGGGGATCGAGGTCGTAGGAGCGCGGATCGATGTCGACGAAGACCGGGGACGCACCCTGGTGGAGGATGGGCTGCCACGTCCCGGCGAACGTGTACGACGTCGTGATGACCTCGTCGCCGGGCCCGATGCCCAGGGCGTACAGGGCGGCGTGGATCGCGGCCGTGCCGGAGTTGAAGAGCAGGCATGACGATCGACCGACGAACGCCGCCCACGCATCCTCGAGGGCCGTCATCTCCGGGGCTCCGACGCCGCCGAGGATGCCGCGCTCGAGGACGGCGACGACCGCGGCACGATCCTCGGCCCGGATGTCCGGCCAGGGCCGCTTGAGCATGGTCGGCGCGCGATCGACCTCGGCAGCGCCCATCGAACCGGCCCCTCGCTTGTCGTGACTGACGGCCGATCGATCGTACAGCAGGCCACCCGGCCCCGGTGGCGCCGTCCTAGAGCGCGGTCCGCTCCCGGCCGAACGGCAGTCGCGGATCGATGGGCTGCTGGGCCCAGGTGTCACGGACCCAGCCGTGGACGGGGTCGTCCGGTGCGCGCCAGGCGCGTTCCCCCGGCCCGGCCATCACGTTGAGGTAATACAGGTCGTAGCCGGGGGCCGCCATGGCCGGGCCGTGCCAGCCATGGGGCACGAGCACGGCGTCCCCGCTGTGCACGGTGGTCAGCAACTCGATCGGTCGATCCGGGGTGCCGTAGAGGTGCTGATACGCGAGTCCCGGACCGGACGGCCCATCCGCCACGACGTAGAAGTAGATCTCCTCGAGCTCGGTCTCGCCCGTCCCCGACTCGTCGTGCTTGTGGGGCGGGTACGAGCCCCAGTTGCCACCCGGGGTCAGCACCTCGACGCCGATGAGCCGGTCGGCCGTGAAGCCATCGGCCGAGGCGAAGTTCCGAACCTCCCGGGAACACGCGCCCGCGCCACGCAGCTCCACTGCGACGTCGTCTGCCGGGATGTGCCGAACCGGGTAGCGCCGCTCGGCCCGCGCGGTCCCGACCACGAACCGGCCGCCCGCCCGACTCGCCACCCGGATCGACGTCCCTGGCGGGGCGTACAGGAAGTCGCTCGGACCGGCCCACACGCTGGTGCGGCCGGCCAGACCGTAGGTATCACCGTCCGCGTTGACGTCGAACGAACCGGCGAGTGGCAGGATGGCCACTTCGTCCGCGCCCGTTTCGAGGGAGATCGACCCGCCGGCTGCCAGCGTCGCTGCGCGCATCCCACTGAATGCCCAGCCGGCCGCCTCGGGCGTGAGCACCACCTCCCAGCCGTCCCCCGCCAGGGAGCCGGCGGGCCGGTAGAGGTCGGTCACGAGGCGGGTTTGAGATCCGGGTTCGGGACCAATGCGTCGGCGACCTGGTGGAGCAGGTCATGGTACGAGCCGACGAACGCGCGCAGGGTCCGGGCGCTCGGGCCGAAGGTGTCGAACTCCGCCGGCGTCAGGCCGTCTGGCTCATAGCCGCGGATGAAGTCCGGGTAGTGCCGCCGCAGCTCGTCGAGGACGGCCGGGTCGACCGGATCGTCCATGCGCGGCCGGACCTCGACCGAGGACGCGTTGAACCGACGCTGCCAGACCGCCGGGAGAGTGATGATCACGTCGCCACCGATCAGCTCGGACCAGTGCAGGTGATGGCGGATCGCCGCCCCGAGCGGGCGGGCGCGCAGCCCGCGTCGCCGGAACTCGTCGACCGTCCGCTTGAAGACCGCCACGCCCGACCACGGCAGGGCCGACGGGTCGGCGATGATGCCGTCGCGCTCGGTCTGGACCTTCAGCCAGTCTTCGAGGCGACCCATCATCACGGTGATCACCGGGCCCATCGACTCGACCGTCAGGCCGTCGGCCTCACGTCGCCGCAATCCGCGCTCGACCGCCTCACCCGCCGCGACCGCTTGGGCCACGCTGAACGAGACCGTCGCGTTGACGCTGACGCCGCGATACGTCGCCTCCTCCATGACCTGGACGCCGACCGCCGTGGCCGGGAATTTCACGATGATGTTCGGGGCCAGCGAGGCGAAATGCTCGCCTTGCGCGAGCATCCGGTCGAAGGACCTGAAGAGCGTCGGGTCCGTCTGCATCGACAGGCGACCCTGTCGTCCGCCCGAAGCCTCGAACGCCGGCAGCAGGAGCGGAGCAGCCCGGAGCGACATCTCTTCGACGATCGCCCAGGCCAGGTCGACCTCGGTCGCGCTCGGCCGTTCGTCGGCGAGGCCACGGACGCGTCCGCGCCAATGCGCCGGATCGGCCTTCCAGACATCCGTGACGATGGTCGGATTGGCGGTCGCGCCGACCGCGCCGTAGGAGATCGCGTATTCGAGCTCCGCGACCGCGCAGGAGTCGTTCCAGATGTCGGTCGCGGTGGTGGCGATGGTCCGACCCAGTGGGCTGTCCGCCAGGGGCGGTGTCGCGGCTCCGACCATGGTCTCCGTCGCGCCTGCCACCTCGATCCTCCCGATCAGCATTGACACTCGATGGTGCCGTACGATACGTTCCGCCCTCAAGGGTAATCGATTACGCGGAATGCGCAAGGAGGGGCGTTGACCGAGTCTCGGCGCAGTGCGCGCGCCCGCTCGCGGCGGTATCGGTCGTGAGGATCGCCCTTCTCGGAGCGGGCAGGATCGGCGCCCTGCATGCCCGGTTGCTGCGGGCCACTCCGGGTGTCGACGAGCTCATCGTCGGCGATGTCGAGGCCGATCGCGCGGCCGCCGTCGCCGCTCCCGTGGGGGCGACCGCCGCCCCGACGATCGAGGCGGCGCTCGATGACGCGGATGCGGTCGTGATCGCCGCCGCGACCAGCGCGCATCCGGAGCTGATCCGTGCGTCGATCGGCCGGGCCCTGCCGACGTTCTGTGAGAAGCCGCTCGCCCCGGCGCTGGACGACACCATCGCCGTCGCCGCCGACATCGAGCGATCCGGGGTGCCCTTCCAGCTCGGGTTCCAGCGCCGATTCGACGCGGGCTACCGCGAGGTCCACCGCCTGGTCCGCGAGGGTGCCCTCGGGACCCTCTATGCCGTTCGGCTGGCCGGACACGATCCCGCCCCGCCGCATGAGGCCTACATCCCGCAATCGGGTGGCCTCTTTCGAGACTTCTCGATCCACGACTTCGACGTCCTCCGATGGATGACGGGCTGCGAAGTCGAGGAGGTCTACGCCGACGGTGGCGTCCGCGGCTTCCCGGTGTTCGCCAAGTACGGCGACGTCGACACCGCGGTCGTCGCGATGCGCCTGTTCGACGGTCCGTTCACCGCGTTGACGGTCGCCCGCCACGACCCGCTCGGCTACGACATCCGGGCCGAGGTGTTCGGCTCGCTCGACAGCGTCAGCGTCGGGCTCGGGCCACGGACGCCGCTCCGCTCGGTCGAACCAGGCGTGCCGCCCCCGGCCGGACCCGCCTGGCAGGACTTCCTGGTCCGGTTCGAGGACGCCTATGCGGCAGAGTTCGTGGCGTTCCTCGGCGTGGCCCGGGGCGAGATCGACAGTCCCTGCACGGCCCGTGATGGCGTCGCGGCCCTCCGCATCGCCGAAGCGGCCGACCGATCGCTCCACGAGCACCGCCCGGTGCGACTCGAGGAGATCCCCGGCTGAGGCCGCTTCGGCGCGCCTCCCGGACAGCCGGGCGAAAGGAGGTGTCCATGGCGGCCACGGTGGCCGCAGGCTCGACACAGCGGATCAGGGGGTCCACCCGCTCGTTGGGTGGGTCGTGGACCGCGGCAGACGTCGCGGCACAGCGGAGGAGAACGACACGCATGGATCTTCGGAAGAGGACACTCGTCACGCTCGCCGGCGCGGCGATGCTCGCGGCGGCCTGTTCGACCGGCACGCCGGCGACCAGCGGCGCCAAGGGCCCCGACGGCGCGCTCGTCAAGCGCGCTGACATCAAGATCGAGATCGTGACGCACGGCCAGGCCCAGGACGGGTTCTGGGGCGTCGTTCGCAACGGCGTGAAGGCCGGTGCAGCCGACATGGGCGTCACGGCCAACTACAGCGCCCCCGGCCAGGAAAGCGACATGCCGGGCATGGTCTCGCTGATCGACGCGGCCGTGGCCAAGAAGCCGACCGGCCTCGTGGTCTCGATCCCGAACCCGGACGCCCTCGGGCCGGCCATCAAGAAGGCCGTCGACGCGGGGATCCCGGTCGTGTCGATGAACTCCGGATCCGACGTCTTCAAGTCGTTGGGCGTCCTGGCTCACGTCGGCCAGACCGAATATGAGGCCGGCCTCGGAGCCGGACAGCGGTTCAAGGAGGCCGGCGTCAAGAACGCCGTCTGCTTCAACCAGGAGGTCGGCAACCAGGCCCTGACCCTGCGCTGCAACGGCTTCTTCAAGGGCCTGACCGACAAGGAAGACGGCAAGGTCCTGACCGGCAACATCTCCGACCCCGCCGGGATGCAGGCCACGATCGCAGCGGCCATCCAGTCCGACCCGACGATCGACGGCATCCTGACCCTTGGCCCGTCGGTCGCCAAGCCGGCTCTCGACGCACTCGCGGCATCGGGCAAATCCATCCATCTGGCCACCTTCGACCTCAGCGCCGACGTGCTGACGGCGATCAAGGACGGGAAGATGGACTTCGCCATCGATCAGCAGCAGTTCCTCCAGGGCTACCTGCCGATCGTCATCCTCACGAACTACGCCGAGACCAGGAACCTCCCGACCGGCAACGGCCAGGGCCTGATCATGACCGGCCCCGGATTCGTGACCAAGGACTCGGCGGCGGACGTCATCGCCCTCGCGGCGAAGGGTCTCCGCTGACCTAGCGCTCGCGCGCCGGCGTCCCCGGCGCATGGGAGGGACCGGCTCGACCGGTCCCTCCCGACCACGCCTCGGAGGGAACGATGGCGAGCTCGACCACGGCGACCCCGCGCTCGGACCGACTTCGGCAGTTGTCCCTGACCCAGCGCCTCCTGGCACGGCCCGCGACCGGCGCGTTGATCATCGTGGTGTTCGTCTGGCTGGTCTTCGCCGGCATCACCCTCTCGCGCGGGAGCTCGGCCTTCATCGGCCTGGCCGGAACGCTCAACTACCTCGATGTCGCTGCGCAGGTCGGCATCATCGCCACGGCGGTGGCCCTGCTGATGATCGCGGGCGAGTTCGACCTGTCCGTCGGCTCGATGGTCGGGTTCGCGGGCATCATCATGGGCATCGGCGCCACGATCTGGAACCTGCCCATCTGGCTGTCGATCCTGCTGGCGATGGTGCTGGCGACCGTCCTTGGGGCGGTCAACGGGTTCATCGTGGTCAGGACCGGGTTGCCCTCGTTCATCGTGACGCTGGCAACGCTGTTCATCATCCGCGGCGCCTCGTCGGTCCTCACCTCGATCGTCAGCCCGATCACCTACATCCCGATCGACCCGGTCAAGATCGCGAGCGATCCCCTCGCGTCGCTCTTCGCCTGGAACCTTCCGTTCCAGCTCGGTGGCGGCGCGACCACGAGCTTCCAGGTCTCGATCGTGTTCTGGATCGTCATCGCGATCGTCGGGGTCTACGTCCTCGGCCGGACCCGCTTCGGCAACTGGATCGCCGGCGTCGGCGGCTCGGGGGCTGCAGCACGCAATCTCGGGGTCCCGGTCGCCCGGGTGAAGATCGCGTTGTTCGCGCTGACGGGCTTTTCGGCTGCGGTCCTCGCGGCCATCCAGACGACGCGATTCACCTCCGCGGACATCCTGCGCGGCACGGGCTACGAGCTCGACGCCATCACGACCGCGGTGATCGGCGGCTCGCTGCTGACGGGCGGGTACGGCTCGGTCGCCGGCACCCTGCTGGGTGCCCTCGCGCTCGGCATGGCCCGTCAGGGCATCGTCTTCGCCGATATCAACGCCGACTGGTACAAGATCGCGATCGGCACCCTGCTCCTGGTCGCGGTGGTGCTCAACAACTGGATCCGGCGCCGGTTCGCCGGCCTGACGTAGGAGGGTGACCATGGACGCCACACCCATGACCGATGCCCTCATGGAGCAGGCACCGGCGATGGTCGATGCCGATGCCCCGCCCCTCCTCGAAGCACGGGACATCTCGAAGTACTTCGGCGCGGTCGTCGCCCTCGAGGGCGTCTCGCTCACGGTCCGCGCCGGCCACGTGACCTGCCTCCTCGGTGATAACGGCGCCGGCAAGTCGACGCTCATCAAGACGCTGTCGGGCGTCTACGTCCCGGACAAGGGCACGCTCGCGGTCGAAGGTCGACCCGTCCAGTTCGGTTCGCCGCGCGACGCGCTCGATGCGGGCATCGCGACCGTGTACCAGGACCTGTCGGTCATGCCGTTGATGAGCGTGACCCGGAACTTCTTCCTCGGCAACGAGCCGACCACCGGCTTCGGGCCGTTCAAGCGCTTCGACCTGCCCAAGGCGGCTGGGATCGCGAAGGAGGAGATGCACCGGATCGGCATCGACGTCCGGGACACGGACCAGGCGGTCGGCACCTTGTCCGGCGGCGAGCGCCAGACCCTGGCGATCGCCAGGGCCGAGTACTTCGGGGCGCGCGTGCTGATCCTCGACGAGCCGACCTCGGCGCTCGGCGTCAAGCAGTCGGCGATCGTCCTGCGCCATATCGTCGCGGCCCGCAACAAGGGTCTCGGCGTCATCTTCATCACCCACAACGTGTCGCACGCCCTGCCGATCGGCGACACGTTCACGATCCTCTCGCGGGGCCGCACCGGGGGCCAGTTCAGCCGTGGTGAGGTCGACGCCGACCAGCTCCACAGCCAGATGGGCGGCGGGGACGAGTTGCACGAGCTGACCCGCGAGCTCGAGGCGCTGGCCAGGAGCGAGCGCAGGCCGCCGGTGAGCCACTGACCAGCGGGTACCTGCGGCCACCGACCAGGGGCCACGGCCGATGACGGCGACGATCGCCGACGTCGCGGCCCGAGCCGGTGTGTCGACCGCGACCGTCAGCCGTGTGCTGGCGGGCCTCGGTGGCGCCCGACCGGAGACCAAGGCTCGCATCCTGGAGGCGGCGCGGGCCCTGGACTACCGGCCATCGGAGATCGCCCGGTCGCTCAAGCGCCGGTCGACGCAGACCCTCGGCCTGCTCATCACGGATATCGAGAACCCGTACTTCCCGCAGCTCGTCCGGGCGGTCGAGGACGCCGCCCGGGCGGTCGGCTACTCGATGCTGCTGTGCAACGCGGACGACGATCCCGAGCGTGAGGCGTCGTATCTCGACCTATTGGCCGACCGACGGGTCGATGGCCTGATCATCGCCGCCAGCAGCCTGGGCGGGCGCCACGGCGAATGGCTGGCGGCTCCGCCCGTGCCGGTCGTCCTCGTCAACACCGAGGCCCGCGACCTCGACCTGCCGGCGATCATGTCCGACAACGTCATGGGCGGGCGGGTCGCGGCCGAGCATCTGATCGAGCTCGGGCACCGCTGCTTCGGGTACCTCATGCCACCGCCACGGAACGTCGACGCGCCGGCGAGATTGCGTGGCGTCCATGCCGCGCTCCGGGCCGCGGGCCTCGATCCCGATGGTCTCGTCGTCGCCCACGGTGAGCCGCTGGTCGGCGGCGGGGAGCGAGCCGCGGCCGAGCTGCTGGACCGTGCCCCGGACACCACCGCCATCCTGGCCTACAACGACCTGATGGCCATCGGCGCGGTCCGCGCCCTGCGCGACCGAGGCCGTCGGGTGCCGCGCGATGCGAGTGTCGTGGGCTTCGACGACGTGGCCCTTGCCGCGTACGTCGACCCGCCGCTCACGACCATCGCTCAGCGGACCGAGGAGATGGGCCAGTGGGCGGTCGCCCAGCTGACCGACGAGACCCTGTCTCGGCCGGCCGGCCCGATCCGGCTGCCGGTCGACCTGCGCCGCCGACAGTCGAGTGGCCGCGTCCCGGTGGCTACCCGCTAGGGCTCGGTCGCGCCAGGCGGTCCGGCGGGTCGGCAGCGCCTCGTCGGCAAGGTCCCGCGACGGTCACTGCCGCGGATCCTCGACGCCCACCTGCGCGGAGAGATTGGGCAGGACCGCTCGCCGGACACGCTCGCGCGCACGCCGCACCAGCACCGCCGTCCGGTCCGGGACGCCGCCCAGGCCGACGCCCTCGACCGCGAGCGCACCGGCAGCCGCCGCAAACCGGAGGCTTCGCGCCAGCGAGTGTCCCGGCGACGCCGCGATCGACGGGCGGACCAGCACCGCCAGGAGGGCGGCCAGGAACGTATCCCCTGCCCCGGTCGGGTCGACCTCGCGCTGGACCGGGGTCGGCAGGTAGCGCAGGACCTCGGCCGGCCGGTCCACCCCGGTCGTGACGAGCAATCCGCCGTGTCCACCCTGGGTGATGAGCAGCCGCGCTCCGACGTGGAGCAGCCCGGCGAGCGTCCCGAGCGACGTCTCGGGCGATACGTCGAGGTGGCTGACCCCGACGAGGTCCGCTCGGCGCAGGATCGCCCGTTCGGTCGGCGGCAGCCGTTCGACGCGCTGACCCGCCACCAGGCGACGCAGCATCCCCTGCCAGGCGACGGCGACCACGGCATCCGGTCCCGGTACGGCCGCCCACTCATCATCGACCTCGCCCGCGACCGGCACGAGCGACCAGGCCGCCGCCGTCCGCCACGAATCCGGCACCGGGACCGGGCGGACGGGTACGCCGGCTGCAACGACCGTCTGCACCCGCCCGTGGGTCGTCTCGACGTTGTGGTAGATCGGCCCCTCGGGGAGCTCGACCGGGAGGATGTCGACCCCGGCGTCCCGCAGCGTCTCGAGCTCGTGCGCCCCGGCGGCCTGCCCGTCGAGCCCGACGACGGCAGCCGTTCGCAACCCGAGCCGTGCTGTCGTCAGGGCCGCATACGTCACGCCGCCGCCCAGGCGCCATCCGCGCGGATCCTCCGGCGCGATGTCACGGCAGGCCGAGCCGACGTGGACGACCTCGATGCGAGGGGGCATGGCACCTCCGACCATCGGATGCTGTGGCCAGGATGCTCGGCACCGGCGCCGGCCACCCCGTCCGAACCTGTCGGTCCGCGAGACCGTGCGGGTATACTGCCGCACCCGACCCACCCCGATGAGGCATCCGCGTGTTCTTCTATGAACTCCACGAAGGCGATGACGAGGTCTACTCCGACGTCCTCGTCGTGAGCGAGTCCGAGTGGGAACCCCAGGAGTTCTTCGACCTCGTCCAGCGCATCCGGCACGACGTCCAGGACGGCTTCGAGCAGGACACCCTCATCGAGGCGATCGCCTTCGTGCTGGAGCGCGACTACGGCTTCATCTTCGTCAGCGACGACCGATTGTCGGCGGCCGTGAACGTCTCGACCCAGGAGGCCGACAACTTCGTGGCCGACCTCGGCCTGGACGATGACGATGAGGACGACGAGCCCGACGAGGATGAGCCGCTCAGCGACTACCGGACGCTGCTGGCCGACTTCGATCCCGACCGAGGCCGCCCGAACTGACCCTGCCCGACCAGCGCACGACGAGCGACCGGGTCAGCGACTGAACAGGATCTCGAGC
The DNA here is from genome assembly GCA_035688805.1 of Candidatus Limnocylindrales bacterium. Taxonomy (GTDB): domain Bacteria; phylum Chloroflexota; class Limnocylindria; order Limnocylindrales; family CSP1-4; genus SPCO01. Next base: position 48,944 of record DASSMQ010000157.1, on the reverse strand, counting down.
ACGTCGCCGTCCTTGACCGGGTAGGTCCTGCCCTCCGAGCGGAGCCGACCGGCCTTGCGCGCGTCGGCCATCGATCCGAGCCGGAGCAGGTCCTCGTAGGCCACCGTCTCGGCGCGGATGAAGCCCTTCGCGAGGTCGGTGTGGATGGCGCCGGCGGCGTCGACCGCGGTCGACCCGTCGACGATCGGCCAGGCACGAACCTCATCGGGGCCGGCGGTCAGGAACGACACCAGCCCAAGCAGCCGATACGACAGCTTGATCACGCGGTCGAGCCCTGATTCGGCGATGCCGAGCTCGTCCATGAACACCGCCGCCTCGTCGGGCTCGAGCTCACCGAGCTCCATCTCGATCTTCGCCGAGAGCGCGTCGACCATCGCGCGCTCGTGCCGATAGACCGACGCGATCCGCCCGACGAGCGCCTCGACCCCGGACAGGTCCGCCTCACCCACGTTGAGCAGCACCAGCACCGGTTTCTCGGTCAGGAACCGGAACCCGCGGATGGCCTTGGACGCATCCTCGTCGAGCCCGAGATCGCGGATCGGGGTACCAGCCTGCAGCCCCGCATGGATCCGTTGAAGGACGACCTCTTCGCGCTCGGCCGCCTCGCGCTCGGCGGGCGTGCCGTGTCGGCCGCTGCCCCGGAGTCGCTCCAGTCGCCGCTCGGTCATGGCCAGGTCGGCGAGCGTGAATTCGAGATCGAGCTGCTCGAGGTCGCGCGCGGGATCGACGCTGCCGGCGGGGTGCGGGTGGGCCGGATCATCGAACGCCCGGACGACATGGAGCAACGCGTCGGAATCGCGCAGCCGCGCCAGGTGGTCGGCCGGCAACTCCTCGGTGCCGACCCGACCCTCGGTCGACGCGGGCGGCGCCGGCAGGTCGACGTAGGTGACGTCGGCGTGGACGATCTTCTTCGGCTTGAAGATCTCGGCCAATCGGTCGAGCCGCTCGTCAGGGACCTTGACGACGCCGACGTTGAGAGTCACGCCGCCGAATCCTCCGGTCTCCGCGTGGCCGCGCGTCAGGGTGTTGAAGACCGTCGTCTTGCCCGATCCGGCCAGGCCGACGATGGCGATCTGCACGCTCAGTACCCGGCGGCCGGGTCGACCACGTTGAGCAGGGGCTCTCCGCTCGCGAATCGGCGCAGGTTGTCGCAGAACAGCTCCACGCTGCGATCGAGCACCCGCCCGCTCGACCAGGCGGTGTGCGGCGTGACGATCACGTTCGGCAGCTCGTAGAACGACGACATCGCGGGCAGCGGCTCATCGCGGAACGTGTCGAGCACCGCCCCACCGAGCGGACCCTCACGGAGGGCACGGAGTAGCGCGCGCTCGTCGACCAGTCGACCGCGGGCGACGTTGATCAGCCACGCCCCTGGCTTGACCAGGGCGAGGGTTTCGTCATCGATGAGGTCCTCGGTCTCGGCGGTGAGCGGCGCGGCCAGGACGATGAAATCGGATTCGCCAAGCAGTTCCGGCAGCGTGTCCGGACCGCCGACGCGGTCGAGCATCGCCTCGCCGAGGACCCGGTCGTCGTCACCCTCCTCAGGGTTCGCAGGGCCGTCGTCGCGGTCCGGTCGCCGCCGGATGGCGACGACCCGGCAGCCGAAGGCACTGGCGAGGGCGCCGACCGCTCGGCCGATGGAGCCGAGACCGATGATGCCCACCGTGACGTCGCGGAGCTCGGCACCCTCGAGCGGCTGCCACGTCCGCTCACGCTGCAGCTCGAGGAGCTGTGGCAGCCGTCGACTGACCGCGAGGATCATCATCATCACGTACTCGGCGATCGGCCGGCTGAAGACGCCACGCGCGTTCGTCACGACAAGGCCCCGCTCCAGGGCGGCAGGGGTCAGCGCCCGCTCCACCCCCGAGGTCGCCGAATGGACCCAGGCCAGGTGCGGCGCCCGCGCGAGCAGTCGATCGAACGCGTCGGAGCTGAGCCAGCCACGCAGCATGACCTCGACGTCGTCCAGGGGACCGTCAGCCAGGCCTTCGACCGAGACCGTCACGAGGCGGGCCCCGGGCGCGGCCGCCCGGATCCGATCGAGATCACGCGAGCGATAGCGTGCCGAGAGGATCGGGCTCAGGGCGATGGCGGTCGGTGCGCCGCCGGGTCCCCGGCCCGGGCCGGCCGTCGTCACGCGGCGTCCCGGCCGTCGAGGACGCGAGCGATCCAGCGCTCGGGACGTTCGATCTCGCCGTCGCGGGGCAGTGACTCGGGACCGCCCCACAGACCCGCCAGCGCCGCCGGGCCGCGCGCCGCCGCGATCGCCCGCACGAACGTCTCGCCCTTCTTGTACTGCTCGAGCTTGAGGTCCATCCCGGTCAGGCGGAGCATGGCCCGTTCGAAGGGCGTCCGATGCGCCCGACGCTCGTCGAACCGGGCCCGGATGTGTTCGACGTCCGGCACGAGGTCATGGCCGACCTCGTCCATCACGTAGTCGCTGAACCCCTCGAGCAGGCTCATCACCGCCTGTGTCTCGCGGAACAGGGCGCGCTGCTCGTCGCCCATCAACCGCTCCATCCAGTGCTCCCCAGTCGACTCACCTCGGAGCGCCCGCCCGAGTCCGCGCAGGGCCTCCCGGCCCATGCCCCGGACGTCCTGGCCGAACAGCGTCATCTGCCGCTCCAGGCGCGAGGCGAGGTACGGACGCAGCCAGGGATGCGCCTCGAACTCGAAGGCGTGGGTCGTCTCGTGCAGTGCGATCCAGGTTCGGAACGGACCGGCGGGTACACCGAGGCCCTTCGCGCTCTGGCGGATGTTCTCCTCGACGAACAGCAGCCGCCCGGGAGCCGCTTCGGCCGACAGCAGCGCGAGATCGTACTGGCCGAGGACGCGACCACCCATGAACCCAAGCAGCACGCCGAGCTGCCGGGTCGTGATCCAGCGGTTGGCGAGGGCCATCGCCGCGACGGCCAGCCCGCCGCCTGGCGGCACGACCTGGTCGAGCAGGTCGGTCTCGAGCTTGCCGATGAGCGACGCGAAGGATGCAGTGTTGGCACGCACCCAGGACGCCCGGTCGACCACGTCGGCCCGCTCGACCACGCCCGGCAGCGTGGTCCCGAGAGCGGCTGTGAGGGCCGGCACGATGCGCGCCATCGCGGCCTGGTACTCGGGCTCCGTGGCGCGCAGCTCCGCTGGAGTCAGAGCGCCCGGGGCACGCGCCAGGCGACCGATGGCCAGCCGCTCGACCGCGGGCCAGTCGACCAGTCCCTCGCGCGCGCGACGCTCCATGTGTCGGCCGACGACCGTCGCCGCGGCACCAAGGGCCGATCCGACGAGCAGGCCCGCTTGCCATGCCCGATCGTCGCGCCACGACGCGCTGGCTCGGTCGCGTTTCATGGGACCAGCACCCCGAGATCGACGCTGCTGACCGACGGGAACGCGCTGCCGAACAGGCGCCGGGCCAGCTCGGCGAACCGCTCGGGGTCCCCGGTGGTGAGCTGCTGGTGACTGGCCGGCGCGTGCGCCTCGGTCGGGCGTTGATGGCCGAGATGGCCGGGGTCCGCGGCCGTTCCCCGGGTCGTGCCGGGCGCCTCGAGGCCGTTGACGCTGAGCAGCTCGGCCAAGGCGGACGCCGTCGCGGTCGCCGAGTCGACGATGGCGATCCGCTCGCCGGCCCGTGCCGCGATCAGCGGCCGCAGCAACGGGTAGTGGGTGCATCCGAGGAGCAGCGTGTCGACGGTCGCCCCGGCTGGTCGCGGAAAGATCGATTCGCCGTCGCCGTCGAGCTCGCCGAGGAGCGGCGCCAGGGCGTCGGCGACCACGGCCTCGGCGTCGGGCCCCGCCAGGTCGCCGGCCTCCACGAGCGGGACGAGCGCGGGCGTGGCGTGCTCGTAGACCTCGACGGCCGGGTTCTCGTCCTTGATCGCCGCGAAATAGGCGTGCGAGCGGATCGTCGCTGGGGTCGCGATCACCCCGACCCGCCGGTTCCGAGTGGCCAGTGTCGCGGCCGCCGCACCGGGCCGGATCACGCCGAGCACCGGCAGGTCGTAGCGTCGACGGAACGCTCCCAGTCCGACCGCCGTGGAGGTGTTGCAGGCGACGACCAGCGCCTTGACGTCCCGCTCCACGAGCGCATCCAGTGCCTGGGTCGAGAACGCCAGCACCTCCTCGTCGGGGCGTACCCCGTACGGGGCCCGGGCGTTGTCACCAAGGTAGACGGTCGACTCGTGCGGCGAGCGCCGGGTGATCTCGCGCAGAACGGTCAGCCCGCCGACGCCAGAATCGAACACACCGATCGGTCGCGGATCCGACACGAGCTCGCCGCTAGCGACGACCGGCCGCCATCGGGACGCGGGCCGTGCCGAGCAATTCCGTCGCGAGTCGGGCGAGGTCCTGGCTGACCGGCGCCGTGGGGTTGGCCAGGATGAACGGCACACCCTCGTTGTTCGAGCGCACGACGAGCGGGCCGTCGGACACGACGCGGTGCTCCGGCACGCGGCCGAGGGCCCGGCTGAGGGCGTCCGGTTCGATGCCGCCGGCGCTGTCCGCCCGGTTCACGAGGTACCGCACCTTCGAGGCCGGGTAGCCGATCGAGCGGAACGTGTCGGCCATGGCGATGGTGTTGTGGATGGTCGTCGAGTCGTAGGTCACGATCTCGATGATCGTGTCACTCGCGTCGAGGAAGCCCAGGTTGATGTCGTTGATCGAGCTGGACATGTCGATGACGATGGCCGAGTAGACCCGGCGCAACAGCGACAGGATCTTGTCGACGTCGCGGGTGGTGATCATCTCGGCCATCTCGATGCGCGGCGGCGCAAGCAGGATGTCGATGCCCGAGGGGTCTCTCCAGAGCACATCCGACAGATCAGACTCGGCGATGCGGTCCGTCGGCAGGTCGAGGATGGACGGGGCGTCGACCGGGACCTTGAGCAGCGCCCGCAGGTCGCCGAACTGGACGCTGCCGTCGATCAGCACGGTGCGCTGCTCGAGCTGGCCGAGGGCCACGGCCAGGTTGAACGCGATGGTCGTCTTGCCGACCCCGCCCTTCGGCGCGAAGACCGAGATGACCCGGGTGGCCCCGCCCCCCGACGAATCGGCATGGGCGCGGCGGACGCCCGACACCCGGTTCATGAGCTCGAAGCCGGAGAAGGGCATCGAGAGCACCGCGTCGACGCCGCGCGCCGGGTCCACCGCGACCGGGTTCTGCGGCACGGTCAGGACGATGACCGGGACGTTCAGGCCAGCGGCATGGATCTGCTCGACGAGCTTGGGTCCCTTGATCCGGCCCTGGAGCAGGGCATCGACGAGGACCACGTCGGGCCGCAGCTGCGAGATCTGTTCGACGGCTCGGCCACCGTCGGTGAGCACGTCGAGGAGCTTGACCGCCTGCTGGGTGTTGAGCAGTCCGCGGATGTACTGGGCGACTTGCGGGACGTCCTCGATGATCAGGAGGCGCGTCTGGTCGCTGCTGGAACCGTTCGACATCGAGCCCGACGATACCACGGGGCCCCGGTCCGCTCAGCGGCGCTCGGCGACGAGGACGGCACGCTCCGAACCCGGACCGATCGGGCTCAGGTCATAGCCGCCGGCCACGAGCTCGACCCGTAGCCCGGCCTCTTCTGCGAAGCCCACCAGCTCGTCGGCGCCGATGAGTCGGAGCCGATCCTGGCGGATCCAGCGCCGTGCGGGGCCACCTGGCGAGGCCGCTTCGAAGATGGCGGTGAGGACCATGGTCCCGGTCGCGGCGTCGTGCACGGCGGAGCCCGTCTTGGTCACGGACGCGCCGTCCTCGTCCGTCCGGATCCACTCGAGGATCAGCCGACCGTCGAAGCGGGCCAGGTCGTCCGCGTCGGGCAGCCAGGCATCGACGACCGCCAGACCGCCCGGCCGGAGCTGCGCGGCCAGGGAGCGGACGGCCGCTCGCTGCGCGTCGCGCGTGCCCATGAGCATGATCGAGTTGAGGGCGATGAACGCCAACGCGTGGCCTTGGTCGATGGCGGGAGGCAGGTCCAGCAGGTCCGCCTCGACGAGCTCGAGACGGCCGTCCGGCACGCCGGCGGCGGTCGCCCGCTGCCGGGCTCTCGCGAGCATCGCCCGGTCGTTGTCGATGGCGGTCACGCGATGGCCCGCCGCCGCGAGCGGCACGGCGAGACGTCCGGACCCGGCGGCCAGTTCGACGATCGGGCCATCCGCGCGATCCGCCAGGGCGAGATACAGGTCAAGGTCCCCCGGGTCGTCCTCGAGGTCGAGGTCGTACAGGCGGGCGAGCGCCTCGGCGGTGGCAGGGTCGGTCCGGTCGAGCATCGGCTAGGCGGTCGGTGGCTCCCAGCGCACCATCCGGCCCGCCAGCTTGCGCGCAGCGAGCGCGCTGATCGCCTCCAGCGCGGCGCGATTGGCGGCCATCGCCGTCGTCTCGGCCTGGTCGTACGGTGGCGACACCTCGACGATGTCCATCGCCGCGAGGTCGACGGCCGATACGATCTGGCGGACGGCGCGGAGCACCTCACGGGTCAGCATCCCCCCGGGCTCCGGCGTGCCGGTCCCGGGCGCCATGCCTGGATCGATCACGTCGATGTCAAGGCTCAGGTACACGAAGTCCGGGCCGTCGAGGGCCTGCTCGATGGCCTCCGCGATGACCGCCTCGGCGCCACGCTCCTCGATCTCGCGCATGAAGTGCCAGCGCATCCCCTGTTCCTGCATCCAGGCGAACGTCTCGGCTTCCGGCCAGTAGCCGCGCAGGCCGACCTGGACGAAGTTGCGGCCCTTGACCGCACCCGATTCGATCAGTCGCCGCATCGGCGTCCCGTGTCCGGTCAGCACGCCCAGGTTGCTGTTGCCGGTGTCGGCGTGCGCGTCGAAATGGACGATGCCGATGCTGCCCGGTCGGCGGACCTCGGCGATGGCCGACGCGCACGGCCACGTGATCGAGTGATCGCCGCCGAAGATGATCGGGATCGCGCCCGTGGCCGCGACCTCACGGACCTTGCGGAAGATCATGCCATGCGACCGCTGGGTCCACCCCGGTCCGAGGTTGGCGTCGCCGGCATCGACCACCTGGAGGGCGGAGAACGGATCGACCTCGAGCTGGAGCGACCACAGCGCGCCCGAGGTGTACTGGGCCTCCCGGATGGCGCGTGGCCCGAACCTGGCGCCCGACCGGTGGCTGACGCCGTCGTCGTATGGCGCGCCGACGATCGCGACGTCGACGCCCCGGGCGCGCAGCTCGGTCGGGTCGGTCACCCAGGGGAGACGCGAGAAGCTGACCGGCCCGACATACGTCGGCAGGTCGAAGTCGTCGTAGGTCTCGAAATCGGCGTCCCAGCCGTTCAGGCTGGCGAAGTCCGGGTCGTGCTGGCGCTCAGCCACGTGATCCTCCGGAGACGGGCGGCCAGTACTGGCCCAGGGGACGGGGATCCGTCTCGATCGGGGCGCCGCCGGTTCGCGACCGGACGTCCAGCGGGGCGCGCCGCGCCGATGGTAGCACCGGCGAGGAGCCCCTCAGCCGGCGTCGAACTCCGCCCAGGCCGCCGCCACGAGCTCGGGATCGAGGAAGAGGTCGACCGCGGTCTGGGCGATGAGGGTCGCCGCGAGGAGGGTCGTCTCGTCGGCTCGGGGCGTGATCGCGGCATCGCGGAACGCGGTGGAGTGCCCGGGCACACCTTCGTCGCAGATGGCGAGGTCGGGGTGGATCGTCGGACAGACCCAGCTGACGTTGCCCATGTCGGTGCTCCCGGCGCTCGGATCATCGCCCATGTCCTCGATGCCGTAGGCCGCCATGTTCGCGCGGAACCGTTCGACGAGGACCTGGTTGTTGCGCAGCGTCGTGGCCCCGCCCGAAAACGTCACCTCCACCTCGGTCCCGGTCGCCAGGGCGGCCGCCTCGGCCATCTTCGTGAAGGATGCCCGCATCTCCTGGTAATACGCCCGATCATCGCTGCGGAGCATGAACCAGGCGGACGTCCGGTCCGGGATGATGTTGGCCGCCGTACCGCCCTCGCGGATGATGCCGTGGACCCGCGAGCTGGGCCGCAGCTGCTGGCGCCACAGACCGACCGAGCCGAACAGGAGGATCATCGCGTCGAGGGCGTTGCGACCCTTCCACGGGTCCGACGACGCGTGGGCCTGCAGCCCGCGGAACACGACCTCCACGTCCTCCGACGCGAGGGCGATGCTCTCGACGTGGTTGCGATCGCAGGGGTGATAGAGCAGGGCCGCGTCGATCCCCTGGAACAGGCCGTCGTCGATCATGATCTGCTTGCCACTGCCGCGCTCTTCGGCGGGCGTGCCCAGGAACACGATCTCGCCCGGCAGCTGATCGGCGGCCGCCGCGAGCGCGATCGCCGCACCCACGCCCGAGGCGGCCATGGTGTTGTGGCCGCAGCCATGGCCCAGACCCGGCAATGCGTCGTACTCGGCGAGGATGCCGATCCGCGGGCGATCACCGCCCAGGTCGCCGCGCCGGATCGCGCGAACGGCGGTGGCCAGGCTCCCGACCGGAGCCTCGACCTCGAATCCATGGTCGCGCAGGGCGTCGGCGACCAACGCCGCGGCGTGATGCTCCTCGAAGGCCGGCTCCGGGTCGCCATGGATCCGATGCGACAGACCGAGGATCTCGTCGCGGGCCGCCTCGACGGCCTCGGCGATGCGAGCCTTCAGCTCGGCATTGGGTGCGGCCGGGCGGGCCGCGACGCGATCGGGCATGGGACCTCCGCGGGATCGGACCGGGGACAGGGCCGGACGGTCGATGGTAGCCGCCGACACGACGGCTGGCCTCAGCGTTCTGCCGAAAGGGTCGCTTCAGCGACCAGTGCCAGGGCCACGATGAACAGCGCGATGGGCAGTTCCAGCGCGGACTGCAGCCGCAGGACGATGAGGATCGCCGCGATCAGCCCGATCCAGCCGCCTCGCCGTGACGCACGCACCCAGTCGCCCCGATAGGCGATCCGGCGGTGGCGTCCGAACACCAGCAGCCAGGCGATCGGTGTCGCGGTGAGGCCGATGGCCAGGCCGATCAACGCGGCGCCGATGAACCCCGCCAGCGGCTCCGCCATCGGATCCCGGGTCGTGATGATCAGCGCGACGAGCAGCCAGACCACGCCCGCCGCCGCGAAGATCGCGAGGTTGGCCAGGCGGTCGCGGGCTTCCATCGCGAGGGAGTCTAGGGCGTACGCGCCCTCGACCACGGCCCACGGCCGGACCAGGCGCGCGAGGCGAAGCTGCATCCCCTACCCCCTGGCGTGGCGCTGGCGGATCCCCGAGACCATCGCCACCATCGTCGACCAGCGGCACGACGTCACCTTGGTCGAACGACCTATCGCGATGCCGTCGAGCTCGAGGGGCAGATGTCGCGGTACGGACAGCGAGCGCAGGCCATCGGCTCAGGGGTGGCCTCGAAGCGCCCCGCCCGGATGCCGTCAGCCACCATCGCGATGCGCTCGCGGGCCCGAGCGATCCGTTTGGGCTCGACGTCGACGCGTCCGACAAGACCCGAATCGAGGAAATGGAGCGCGACCTGGTCCGGCAGGCGACCGGTCATCGCCTCGTAGCCCATCGCATAGATCTGCAACTGGAGGGAGTCGCGGGCGCGCTGGCGCGCCTTGGCGGGATCGCGGACGTCCGATGACTTGTAGTCGGTGATGGTGACCCGCTCCCGGCCCATCAGCCCGAGCACCGGCGTCACCACGTCCGCAGACGGAGCGGCCACATCCGATGCCGGCGCGGATCCTTCCGAGGACGCAAGGGGGGCATCCGGCAGGGTTTCGACGTCGACCCGGTCCCAGCGACCGCGGACGCGATCACCCCCGAGGGCGAAGCTGAATTCCCGCTCGACGTAGGTCGGGATCACCGCATCTGGCTGGAGCTGGTCCGCCCGGAAGCGATGCAGGGCCGCTCGACCGGCTGTCAGGCGGGCCTCTTCGTGGTCCCGGCTCACGAAGCCCTCGTTCGACCAGACGGCGTCGAGAGCCTCGTCCAGCTCGGTCTCGGACATCACGTGTCCGCGCGCGTGCCGGTGATGGAAGAGTTGCACGACCTTGTGCAGCGCCGAGCCATAGACCAGCGCGTGGTGCGGCGCGATCGGGACCCGGAGCACGTGCGCGAATCGGTAGCGCTGCGGGCACGTGAGATAGGCGTCGACCTGGCCGAAGCTCAACATGAGCGGCTCGCCGGATGGGGCCCGTCGAGTGGCGGGCGCCGGCGCATCGACACCGGCGAAGCTCGCGAGGCGCTCCTCGGCCGACGGTGCGATGGCACCGGCCGCCGGGGCGATGGCCGCGGCCGCTAGGTCCAGTGCCTCGAGCACGAATGGGGACACCTTGCGCGCCCGGGAACCGCCGTAGTCGACAGCGTGGGACAGGACCAGCTCATCGCGGGCGCGGGTCATCGCCACGTAGCAGAGCCGACGTTCCTCGGCGAGGGCGCGATCCGAAGTCACCGGCTCGCCGCGACCGAGGCCGGTCGGCAGCGCGAGCGGATCGCCGCGGCCGTTCCCGGGGAACCGCCCGACGACCATGCCCGGCAGATACACGACGGGGAACTCGAGGCCCTTCGCCTTGTGGACGGTGAGCACGGCCACGGCGTCCGCGTCGGGATCGAGATCGGCCGTCGCCGGATCGTCGCCGGCCTCGATCAGGGTCTGGAGGTGCTGCGCCACGAACACGGCCCGATCGTCGGCGAGCAGTGCGGACTGGCCGCGGATGATGTCGAAGAACCGGGCGATGTTGCCGAGGCCCTCGTCAGATGCCGTCGACTCGGTGCGGGCGAGTCGCGCGAGCATCCCGCTGTCGCGCAGGAACGCATACAACACCTCGCCGGCTGGCCGGTCGTGCGCCATCGCTCCGTATCGAGCGAGGTCCGCGACGAGCCGCGATACGGCGACTCGGCTCTCGGGCGCGATGCGCAGGACGCCGGGCTGGCGCTCGAGCTCATCCATGATCGCCCGCACGGACCGGTTCCGACGTCGAGCCGTGTTCGCGATCGCGGTCAGGTCGTCGCCACCGAGACCGTAGACCTCGGACGATGCGAGGGCGTAGACGTCGACGCTCGACTCCGGATCGGCGATCGCCCGCAGGAACGCCATCAACAAGCGCACCTCGGGCCGGGCGTACAGCCCGGACGCCCCGGAGAATCGCCACGGGACGCCGACCATGTTCAGGGCGCGCAGGATCGCGTCCGCGTGACCGTTCGCCCGAACGAGAACGGCATGGTCGCGCGGGGCGGCGCCGGCATCGATGCGATGGGCGATGTCGGTGGCGATCCAGTCGGCCTCGTCCGAGCCGGTCGCGAACGCCCGCCGGCGAACGGGCTCCGGCGTGACCGGTCGTCGTTCCGCCTGCAGGCGCTTGACGAGGCCGGCCCGGGTCTCCAGCCGATCGGGGTCGTTGAAGCGCACGAGTCGGTAGGCCGCATCGAGGATCGGCGCGACGGACCGGTAGTTGCGGCGAAGGACGACCGCCCGAGCGCCGGGATACCGGTCGCGAAAGCCAAGGATGTTGTCGATCGCGGCGCCCCGGAACGCGTAGATCGCCTGGTCGTCATCGCCCACGACGGCGACATTGCGGTGCGCATCGGCGAGTAGCGCGACGAGCTCCGCCTGCGCCCGGTTGGTGTCCTGGAACTCGTCCACCAGGATGTAGCGATAACGACCCGCGACCGATCGCCGGACCGCGGCGGATCTCCGGACGAGCCGCAGGGCGAGCGCGACCTGGTCGCCGAAATCGATGCAGCCGTTCTCGACCAGCAGCTCCTGGTAGCGGCCGTAGGCCGCCGCCAACTCGGATTGCCGGCGAGCCTCGTCCGCGAGGGCGTCGGCGGCTCCAGGATCCGCGCCTGGCAGCCCGGCCGCCGTGGCGACCGCGGCCGCCTCCGATCGGAGTCGATCGGCGAAGTCGGCGTAGGAGGCCGGCGTGATGTCCTCGTCCTTGCAGCGACTGAACAAGCCGGCGAGCGCCGCCAGGAATCGGGTCGGGTCGCCGAGCGGGCGATACACGTCGAGGTCGAACGCGAACAGGTGCTCCCGAAGGAAGATCACGACATCGGCCCGCGACAGGACGCGCACATCGGTGGGCAGTCCGAGCTCAAGGGCGTACTCGCGGATCAGTCGGTCGCCGAAGGCGTGGAATGTCGAGATCGCCGTGTCCGTGTAGCCATACGGGACGAGCTGATCGACCCGCACCGCCATCTCGTCGGCAGCCTTGTCGGTGAACGTCAAGGCCAGGATCTCCGAGGGCTTTGCCCGCCGCGTCGCGATCAGCCACGCGATCCGCCGGGTGATGACCTCGGTCTTGCCGGTCCCGGCTCCCGCGACGACGAGCAGCGGGCCCTCCGTGTGCGTCACCGCGCGGAGTTGGTCCGGATCGAGCCCGCCCAACAGCGCCTCCATGCCCTCCGGCACGGGTGAGCCGACGACCGACGGGTCCATCACGGGCACGAGCTCGCGCCAGGCGGGGATCTGTTCCAGTGGGCTGGGTCCTCGCCGTCGGGCGCGCACCACCGGGCGGGTCACCGGAGATGTCTCGGCCGGGGAGATCGGGTCGACGATGGGGGCCATGTGCGGACCATCGCCGACCGCCGTGACACCTAGCCTGTCAGGCCGTCGCCTGCCGGATGGCCGCGGTCTCCTCATCGGACAACGCCCCGTCGGCACGGCCGCCGCGGACGGCCTTCGCATACATTCGAGTGCCGGTCCGGGCGTGGAGGCTCGACAGGACCCAGCCATTCCCGTCCGCGTCGAGCAAGGCGAGCGCAAAGCTCTGGTTGCCGCCGGTGTCCTCGAACGGGTTGAAACGGACCAGTGCGGTTCGCTGGAAGGCGTGCGGCGCGCCGGCCTCAAGGCGTTCGGCTCGGCTGGCGAGGCGCTCGACGTCCTTGCGGAGCGCATAGACCCGATCGATGTGGGCGCCGAGGACCGCTTCGAGGTCGCCGTCCTCGCCGCGGGTCAGTCCCCGCAGCCGCGCGTCGAGACCCATGACTCGGCGGGCAAGGAGCAGGACGATGACCGCCAGGACGACGATCGCGACGATGAGGGCGACGACGATGGGTCCTCCATCGCCGAAGGAACGCAGGTCGATCCGAGGGTCCTCCCAGTCCGGTCGGCGGCAGTCTAGCAGTCGCCACGCACCGCCCACGTAGCGCGTCCGGCGCGGACGGAGGTTGGTGCTATCCTCTGCCGCTGGCGACCCGGCCCCGTCGCGATCCGTCCCCGCGCCGGGCCGAACGATGAACCTGTGGAGGCCCCCCGAGACCATGGCCAAGCGCCTACGCGGTAGCACGTCGCGACCCGGCCAGCGCCCGCCCCTGCAGCGCCGGTCCATCGCCGGGGCCCGGCCGGCCAGCCCGACGACCCGTCCGCCATCGACCGCGCTGACGCCCGGCGAGGAGGCCCGCGCGGGGGATCTCGAGGCCCGGATCGTCGCCGCCGAGCGCGCGAACGAGGAACCGGTCCGGACCCGACGCGAACGGATCGCATCGGTCAGCGACGAAGTCGGGCGAGTGCGGACCGGCTCGATCGCCATCCGCGCCGCCGAGGAGTACGGCTACGTCAGCCGCGATGTCCGTCGGATCGGAGCGATCGGAGGGTCGCTGCTGGCGATCCTGATCGGTCTATGGGTCGTGGTCCAGGCGACCGGCATCGGGCCTCGCTGAGGGCCGAGATCGCCTGATCCGCCCGGCTCGGCAGGCGGCGCCGAGGCCGCTACCATCGGCGCCATGCCAAGTCCGCGACGGCCGATCGGGGCGCGGCCCGAGGCCCTGTTCCACCCACCGCCCGAGCGCCAGCCGCTCGCCGCGCGGATGCGGCCGCGGTCGCTCGACGAGTTCGTCGGTCAGGAGCATCTCGTCGGGGAGCGTGGGCCCCTGCGCCGAAGCATCGCGCGCGGGCACCTCGCCTCGCTGATCTTCTGGGGACCGCCCGGCACCGGCAAGACGAGTCTGGCTCGGTTGCTCGCTGGCGAGATCGGCGCCGAGTTCGCCACGCTCTCGGCGGTCATGGCCGGCGTCGCGGACGTCCGCTCGCTGATCGCTGATGCCCAGGAGCGGCTGGCGCTCCATGGGACCCGCACGGTCCTGTTCCTTGACGAGATCCATCGATTCAACAAGGCGCAACAGGATGCGCTCCTGCCACACGTCGAGGACGGGACGATCACCCTCATCGGGGCGACGACCGAGAACCCGTATTTCGAAGTCAATGCAGCGCTCCTGTCGCGGATGCGCGTATGGCGTCTCGAGGCCCTCTCCGACGAAGACGTCGCGACGGTCGTCCGCCGAGCCCTGTCCGACGAGGAGCGCGGCCTGGCCGGGGATCTGGGCCCTGAGGGCGGCGTCCAGCTCGCGCCTGAGGCGTTCGACCACCTGATCGGGCTGGCCGGCGGTGACGCGCGAGCGGCCTTCAACGTGCTCGAAGGGGCCGTCGCCCTGGCGGAAGCCGAGGGCGTTCGCGACCCGGACGGCCGAGTGGCCCCGCGACTCGAGGACGTCGAAGCCGCCGCCCAGCAGCGCGTCCTCGCCTACGATCGGGCCGGCGACGGGCACTTCGACACGGTCTCGGCGTTCATCAAGAGCCTGCGCGGGAACGATCCGGATGCCGCGCTCTATTGGCTCGCGTCGATGGTCGCCGCGGGGGAGGATCCGCGATTCATCGCCCGGCGGTTGATCATCAGCGCGTCGGAGGACGTCGGCAACGCGGATCCGCGGGCCCTCCAGGTCGCCGTTGCAGCCGCCCAGGCGCTCGACCATGTGGGGTTGCCCGAGGCACAGTACGCGCTCGCACATGCGACCACGTACATCGCTACCGCGCCGAAGTCGAACCGATCGGGATCCGCGTACTGGGCAGCCGTGAGCGACGTCGAAGGACGCGGTTCCCTTCCGGTGCCGCTCCACCTGCGCAATGCGCCGAACCGGCGGATGCAGCAGCACGGCATCGGCGTCGGCTATCGATACCCGCACGACTTCGAGGAGGCCGACGTCGAGCAGCAGTACCTGCCCGACGAGCTGGCAGACCGTCGCTACTACCTGCCGACCGAGCAGGGCTATGAGGCGACCATCGCGAATCGGATGACAGCGCGCGCTGAGCAGCGAGCGTCCGGCCAGGCGAAGCGCTCGACCGCGCCGAAGCCTGAGTTCCCGCGCGGCGCGGGCACCGATCTGCTGAAGACCCGCGAGACCAACCGCAAGAAGCTCGCCGACACGGAGCAGCGCGACGCATCGTCCTGACCTCGAGCCTCGGCGGTCGAGCCGTCCGCTCGAGCGGGTCCTCGACCGGATCTTCCCGCGCGGCGCGCTGATCCTGTCCAGCCTGAGCTTAGGCTATTTCGTCATGGGCATCGTCCGGAACCGGGTCTTCGCCACGACCTTCGGCGCAGGACCCGAGCTCGACGCCTACAACGCCGCATTCCGCATCCCCGAGATCGCCCTCGACGTGCTCGTCGCGGCCGGCCTGACGGCGCCGTTCGTGCCGATCTATAGCGGCCTTCGGCGCGACGACGAGCACGACGCCGACGACTTCGCGCGGACCGTCCTGACCGCCGCGGTGATCGTGATCGCCGTCGCGATGGTCGGCGTCGTGCTCGCGGCTCCGTGGCTGGCGACCCGGATCGGGACGGGCTTCGACGCCCCGACCCGCGAGCTGTACGTGACCCTGGTCCGTATCAATGCCCTCGCGCAACTGCTGTTCGCGGCATCGATCTGCCTTGGCGAGGTGCTGATCGCCCACCGTCGGTTCCTGGCCTACGCGCTCGCCCCGATCCTGTACACCGGCGGCATCGTCGTCGGCACGATCGCTGGAGCGGAGCGCTTCGGGATCGCGGCCGCGGCCTGGGGCGCGGTCGGCGGCGCGGTGCTGCATCTGGGCGTGCGATTCGTCGGCACGCTTCGGACATCGTTCCGGGTCCGGCCATCGCTCCGCCTCCGGACCCCCGCGTTCCGGGAGTTCGTCCGCTTGATGCTGCCGCGGATGGTCAGCCACCCCATCGAGCCGGCGATCTTCACCTGGTTCACGGCACTCGCATCGACGATCGCGGTCGGCGGTGTCAGCTCGGTCAACTTCGCCCTCGACTATCAGGTCGTGCCGGTCAGCCTGATCGGCATCGCGTTCTCGCTGGCGGTGTTCCCGACGCTGTCGGCCGCCTATGCGGACCGCGACCTGGCCACGTTCCGCGGCGTCCTGCGCCGCAACCTGGTCACCATCGCCACCTTGACGACGCTCGCCGCGATGGCCCTCTTCGTCGGGGCGGATCTGCTCGTCCGCGTCCTCCTCGGTGGAGGGGCGTTCGGCCCTGAGGACGTCCGTCGGACCTCGACCATCGTGGCCGCCTTCGCGCTGTCGATCCCGTTCGATGCGCTGGCCTACCCGCTGTCACGCGGGCTGTACGCCACCCACGACACGATCCGGCAGGTCGGAGCCTCGTTCGTCGGTCTCGGCGTGGTCGTCGCCGGTTCGAGCGCGCTCGCCCCGACGCTCGGTCTCCTTGCCATCCCGTTGGCCTACGCCGGCGGGATGGCCGCGAAGGACGTGCTGCTCGCGGCCCTGTTGGTCCGCCGACTCAGCGCCATCCCGGTCAGAGCCTGACCGATCAGCCCGCGGCGCCTCGGACGGTGGTCGGGACGACCGTGATCCACAGGCCGTCGCGGTCCGGGTATCGACCTTCGGGTCGCTTCCATGGAAGGAAGTTGTCCTTGAGCTCCGCGGCCGTCGTGAACGTGCCGGGCGGGTTGGACGGACCCCAGATCGAGGAGATCCGCGGGTACCACGGGTCGAGGATGTAGGCGCCGGAGATCGTGGCATCGCGATACACGGCGGGGTCGGCGTCCGCACGGTAGCCGGTCATCACCCAGGTATGGGCGCCGCGCCAGGCGAGCAGGATGGCCGGTGAGTTCGTCCGCTCGATCGCGACGGCGGCGTCGCGCAGCGCGGTCATCCGGCTCTTGAAGGCGCGCACCTCGTAGCCCGGTGCCCCGTACGCGTCGAGGGCCAGGGCCATCGCTGCCGGGCCCCACTCGCCGTTGTGGCTGTCGTCGTAGGCCTCCCATTCGCCGATCCGACCGGCGATGCGCTGCTGGGTCCGGTCGGACGTGTCTACCCGGCCCAGGACCGCGAGGACGCTCTGGACGCCGGCCACGGCGCACCAATCGGGCCGGAGCTCCGAGACGAACACCGCCTTGGGGCGATCGACGATGTCGACGTCCATCCGGGTCCGGCGCGGGCGCGGTGTGGGGGTGGCGGTCGGCACGGCCGTGGGCGAGGCACGACCGCCGGCCGAGGTCGATGGGAACGCGGTCGGGGCCTCGGTCGGCGTCGGCTCGGGGCTCTCCGGCGGCTCGGTCACAAGGACGGTCGCCTTGGTCGGGCGGTCCGGGACCGGGCCGGCCATGAAGCGCTCCACCCGGCGGACGACGGCCTCCCACTTCTGGCCGGCACCGAACGTGTTCGTGGCGATCGCGAGGGTCGTCGCCGAGGCGCCGACGACCGCGATCAGGAGCGTCCCGGCCACGATCCGTCGGGCGCGTGAGCGATGGGCGTGGGGGCGTCGGATCACAAGCTGGCTGGCTCCTGGTGTGGGCTGGTCGGGGTCAAGACGCCCGGCCCGCCCGTCTTGCTACAACTCGCGCCGCATGATGGCCGCAAACGCGGGATCGCGCCTCGCTCGGAGCGCGCGAGCGCCGGCACGTCGGCCCTCGCCCAGCGACGTGTGGCACCATCGACGGCACGCCAGCCCGTCACCAGGAGCCGTCACCGTGGACCGTTTCGAGCCGAACCTGCGCATCCCCGGCCCCACCGCGCTGCCATCCAGCGTCCGCACCGCCGGGGCGCGCCAGATGATCAACCACCGCGGACCGGAGTTCGCGGCGATGCTGGCTCGCATCCTCGAGGGGATGCGGCCGTATTTCGGCACGACCTCGGACGTCGCCATGATCTCGACCGCCGGCTCGGGTGGTCTTGAAGCCGCGGTCGTCAACACCCTGTCGCCAGGCGATCGCGTCCTCGGGGTGAGCATCGGCTCGTTCGGCGACCGATTCGCCAAGATCGCCGGCATCTACGGGGCCGACGTCACCAAGCTCGACGCCGAATGGGGCTACGCGGCGGCGGCGGACGAGATCCGCGAGCGGCTCCGGTCGATGCCCGGCACCCGGGCGGTGCTGCTGACGCACAACGAGACCTCGACCGGCGTGATGAACCCGATCCGGGACCTCGCGGCCGCCATCCGCGAGGAGGCGCCCGACGCGCTGATCCTGGTCGACAGCGTGTCGGGCCTCGGCGCGGTGCCGTTCGAGATGGACGCCTGGGGCGTCGACGTCGTGGTCACCGGCTCGCAGAAGGCCTGGATGTCGGCTCCGGGCCTGGCCATGATCGCGGCCTCGCCGCGAGCCTGGACCGCGATGGAGACCGCGACGATGCCCCGCTTCTACCTCGATCTCCGGGCGCATCGGGAGGCGGCCGCGAGCGGCCAGACCCCATTCACCCCGGCGATCGCCGTCGTCTTCCAGGTCGACGAGGGGCTGCGGCTGATGGCCGACGAAGGCAAGGACGCCATCTTCGCCCGGCACGAGGCGTGCGCCGCGGCCGCGCGAGCGGGCCTCGAAGCGCTCGGATTCGACCTGTTCGCCGACGAGCGGCACTACTCGCGGACCGTCACGGCCGGGGTCGTTCCTACCGACCTCGACTGGAAGTCGTTCAACGCCGAGGTCAAGCGGCGTGGGGTCGTGCTCGCCGGTGGGCAGGGCAAGCTGAGCGGCAAGATCTTCCGACTCGGCCATCTCGGCTCGGTCACCCTCGAGGAGATCCTGGGCGCCTTCAGCACCCTCGAGATCGTGTCGCTCCAGCAGGGCCGTCCGATCGAGCCCGGGGCCGCCGTCGCCGCCGCCCAGCGGGCCGCCCTCGAACGCGACGGGATCGGAGCACGGACGGTCGCCGGGGCCACTGCGTGAAGATCCTCATCGCCGAATCGGTCGCGCAGGAGGGCGTCGAGCTCCTTCGCGCAGCCGGCCACAAGGTCGACGAACGCATCGGCTGCAGCCGCGACGAGCTCGCGGCGCTCATGCCCGAGTACGACGCGCTGATCGTCCGGAGCCAGGTCGCCGTCGACGCCGACCTGATCGCCGCGGGCCCTCGGCTGGTCGTGATCGGACGGGCAGGTGTCGGGGTCGACAACGTGGATCTCGACGCGGCGACTCGCGCCGGGATCACGGTCGTGAACGCCCCGACGGGCAACACCATCGCCGCGGCCGAACACACCCTCGCGCTCCTGTACGGCGTGGCCCGGCGCACCGCGGCCGCCGATGCCAGCGTGCGCCGTGGCGAGTGGCGACGAAGCGAGTTCACCGGTCTCGAGCTGCGTGGCCGGACACTCGGGATCATCGGTCTCGGCAAGATCGGTCAGGCCATCGCGGTCCGGGCCCGGGCGATGGAGATGACCGTGCTTGCCGTCGATCCGTATGTCACAGCGGACGGTGCTGCGAACCACGGGGTCGAGCTGGTCGAGCTGCCCGAGCTGCTCGAACGCGCGGACGTGGTGACCGTTCATGTGCCACTGACGCGGGCCACCCGAGGGCTGATCGGGGCGGCCGAGATCGCCCGGCTGCGACCCGGCGCCATCGTCCTCAACGTCGCGCGCGGTGGGATCGTCGACGAGGCGGCCGTGGCCGCCGGGCTCGCCTCGGGCCACCTCGCTGGCGCGGGATTCGACGTGTTCGAGGCCGAACCACCGACCGACTCGCCGCTGCTCACGTCTCCCAACACGCTGCTGACCCCGCACCTGGGCGCCTCGACCGCCGAGGCCCAGGTCCTGGTCGCCGAGGAGGTCGCGGTCCAGGTCCTCGACGTGCTCGAGGGTCGCAGCGCCCGCTACGCGGTCAACGCCCCACTGCTGACGCCCGAGACCGCGCGGGCCATCGCACCCTACCTGCCCCTGGCCGAGATCCTCGGCCGCTTCTTCGCCCAGTTCTCGCGCGGCGGCGTGCGCACCCTGACGCTGGAGATCGCCGGCGAGCTGGCGGAGCACGACGCCTCCCCGCTCACGGCGGCCGTGCTGCGCGGTCTGCTCGAGACGGCCACCACGGAGCGCGTGAACCTGGTCAATGCCGGGTCCCTGGCGCGGGCGCGCGGCATCACGGTCGTCGAGCGCAAGACCCCGGACGCGGGGGCCTACGCGGCGCAGCTGACGGTCTCGGCTGACGACCCGGCGGGGCGGTCGATCGTGGTCGGCGGGACGGTCGCCGCGGGCGAATCCCGGATCACCCGGCTCGGCGGCTACCGACTCGACATGGAGCCGAGCGACGTGATGCTCATCACCCGGCACACCGACAAACCGGGGATGGTCGGACGGATCGGGGCGATGCTCGGCGAGGCGGACGTGAACATCAGCGCGATGCACCTCGCCCGGACGCGGCCGCGCGAGGACGCCTTGATGATCCTGGCGCTCGACGACGACGTGCCGGCCGCGGTCGAGTCCGCCATCCGAGCCCAGGAGGCCGTCCTCGATCTGTGGACGATCCGGCTCGGCGGCGATCGGTGAGCGGCCCGCCCGGCGAAGCGACCACGCCGCTCGTCCCCGACGGGCTCGACGCGACCCTGGTCTTGGTGCGCCATGGCGAGTCCGAATTCATCGTGGAGGGCCGGTTCCAGGGTCAGGCCGAGACGCCGCTGTCGTCGACCGGCCTGCGCCAGGCCGCCCTCGTCGCGGCCCGCCTCGCCCGGCCGCACGATCCGCCGGCCCTACCCCTGCCACTGGGCCCGCTGCGTGAGATCGTCCATTCGCCGCTGCGCCGGACCAGCCAGACCGCCGAGGCGATCGCGCGCGCGATCGGCGATGGACCTGCGACGCGACCCGAGCCCGGCATCCTCGAGATCGGCCAGGGCGACTGGGAGGGCCTCCACCGCGCGGAGATCGAAAGCCACCACGCCGAGATCCTGGCCGGCTGGCGCCGCCGACCGACCGAGGTCTGGGCGCCCGGCGGCGAGTCCCTGACCGACGTCCAGGCCCGGGCTCGTCCCGCGATCGGCCGGCTCCTGTCCGTGCTGGCCGTCGGGGGCGTGCCCGGCTCGCTTGACCGCTCGCAGGTCCCCGGCTACATCGACGCACCGGCGGTCCATCCCTGGACGATCGCGGTCGGTCATGACGGCATCTTCAAGATCACGCTGTTGACCCTGTTCGACCTTCCGCTGGAACGGTTCTGGATGTGGACGATGGACCTGGCCGCGATCACGGTCATCGAGTTCCGGGCGGGTCGACCGGTGCTGCGCGCGCACAACCTGACCGGGCACCTGGCCACCTCGCTCGACGAGGCCAGCCAGGAGGCCCAGGAGGAACGCTCCCGGAGCGGTGCCCTGTAGCCGCCCGCCAGCGCGAGCGCGTCAGTCCCCCAACGCGCGGGTCAGCGGCGGCGGACCCGGGGTCGACGTCCGCCACCGCCACGCTTCCGCCGGTGCGTGACCAGGCGCAGCAGATTGACCCGGAGTCGACGATGCGCGTCGCGCAGGCCGGCCAGCCGGTCCGGTTCGAGCTGCCGCCCACCGTAGGCGACCTCCACCTTGGCACGGGCCACGGTCTCGAGCTCGGGCCGGACCATCGGCAACTCGTCGGCCAGCGCGCCGGCGTACTCGTAGACGGTCTGCGTCGGGCGACGGGCGAACCCGAGCCGGGCCGCGAGCCGGACGACCGAGCCGTACGCATCCTCGGCGGTGATCGGCCCGCGTGCGCCGCGTCGCCAGACGATGACGGCGACTGCCCCGACGATCACGGCCAGCAGCAAGGCCACCGCGATGACGAGGCCGTTGATGCCACGGTCGCGGGCACGCCCGCTGCCCGTGAACCCGGCGCCCGGGTCGCGCTCGATACGGGTCGGCAGCGCGGATCCGCCGGCGCCGCCGTTGCCGGACGGCTTGGCCGACGCGCTCGCGACCGGTCGACCGGAGGGGATCGGGGCGAGAGTCGGGACGTCGGGATTGGGATTGCCGGTCGGGTCGAAGTCGATCCAGCCGTAGCTCGGGAAGTAGACCTGCACCCAGGCGTGCGAGTCGTGGGCGCGGATGGTGTACGACCGGCTCGCGTTATCGGGCTGGCCGGGCAGGAAGCCCTGGACGAACCGGGCCGGGATGTCGAGCTCACGGAGGAAGACCGCCATCGCCGTCGCATACCACTGGCAGAAGCCGCGCCGATTGACCACGAAGCACTCGACGTTGGAGGGCTCGGTGCAGCGCACGTTCGTCAGATCGGTGTCGTAATGGAACTGTCCCGGGTCACGAAGGACATCGCGGATCCGCTTGGCCAGGTCGTACGGGTCGTCGGACGCCGCCGATGCGACGATGTCCTGCAGCAGCGCCGTCGACTTCGGGCCGAGCGAGCCGGGTGGAAGGCTGGCCTTGCCGTAGAGACGCCTGATCTCGTCCGGGTAGGCCGTCCCGGCCACACGCAGCAGCGCCTCGGTGGGACCACCGTCCTTCTCATCGGCCGGCACGGTCGTCGTGACCGTGTAGTCCCCGCTGCTCGGCTCGCGGGCCACCTTCGAGAGGTAGCCACCGCCCGCCCCGATCAGCTCGACCGTGACCGGCTGGTCGATGACGTCGGGCAAGCCAGGCAGGAAGATGTCGCCGCGCGCGAAGGCCGGGCCGATGGTCGCGGTCAGCAGCCGGCGGGTGCTGTCGGGCACAGCGTCGCCGGTGCCGCCGAGGAGGTCGTCGCCGGGTTGCCGCTCGATGCCGCCCGCCGGGCTCGACTGCCAGCCGCTCAACGCGAACTGGTCGTAGTAATGGGCGGCGATGAACGGCGGGTCGACCTCCGGCTCGGCGTACGTGAGCCGGAGCTGGACGTCGTCGCCGGTGTTCCATTTCGAGCCGATCACGGCGGTGTCGCTGAACGTCGGTCCGATGGGCCGCCCGTCGCGTGACTGGGGCAGGTAGCGGGTGAGGAACTGGCTCCACTCGATGACTCGTGCACCGACGTCCGTCCAGGCTCCGCCGAGTGGTGCCGACGAGGCCGCGTTGGTCAGCAGCAGCGAGCCCGTGATGGCGGCGACGATGAAAACGGTGCCGCCGCGCAGGTACATCGCCGAGATGGCCGACGGGTCGCCGATCCGACGGCGCAGCCAGTCGGTCTGCTCCTCGAGAATATGGAAGCGGACGAGCACGAACAGGCTGGCGACCGAGAAGATCACCAGGAAGACGAGCTGGTCTCGGCTGGTCAGCGACATGTTCGCCAGCAGCAGCAGCCCGATGACCACGATGCCGTTGATCGGCCGGCGGTGACCGAACGCGGCATAACTCGCGAACTGCGCGGTCCCCCACGTGATCAGCCCAAGCAGCAGCAGATGGTGGCCGTATGCCAACGTCGACAGCCGCCCTGCGACGATGAGGTCGGCCCAGGCCTCGACCGCCTGATCGGCCGTCGCCTTGAACAGGACGCCGAGCGGACCACCCTCGGGCATCAGCACCCCACCGACGAGGAGTGTCGTCACCAGCGCGGCGACGACCGCACCGATCGCGTGCGTCGTCCATCGGCCCCACCCGACCAACGGCCCGACCCACCCAGCGGCCGCACCGCCGATGGCCGCCCAGACCAGGAAGTCGGTGTATTCGTCGCGGCCGAGCACTAGAAGGGCGTCGTCGAGCGACCAGGCGAGCGACATGCAGATCAGGGCGACGAGCCCGATGGTGAACCAGCCGTCGAGCCGTCGGAGCGACCGGAGCAGGTCCGCGCTGCGCTCGGAGGGCATCAGACCAGCAGCTCTGCGAGGGGCCGGCCCGGGACGATCGTATGGACCTTCAGCTCGTATTCGGCCAAGGCGTGGTGGAGGGCACGTCGGCGCTTGGCGGCTGCCTCCTCGGCGGCCTCGTCGATGATCGCCTCGCGGCCGGCCCGTCGGGCCCGCTCCTCGATCTCGGCCCGGCCATAGGCGGCCGCATCGGCCACGATCACGACGCAGCCCACGCCGCGCGTGCGCAGGGCGGCCAGCGGCCGGATCCAGGACGGGTCGAGGGAGGCGGTGATGACGACCGCCGTCATGCCCCGTCGAAGCCGTCCGACGGAGGCGACGAGGGTCTCGACCAGTGGCGTCGATGCATCGGCATCGACCGCCGCGAGCAGCTGCATGATCTTCTGGTGCTGTCGGGCCCCGCGATCCGCCGGGAGGTAGGCGGTCCGGCCGGCGTTCACCGTCATCCCCACCGCGCGGTTCTCGCTGAGCGCCTTGTCGGCGACCGATGCCGCCGCCCGGATCGCGGCCTCGGTGGTCGACTCCTCTCCGCGGCCGGCCTGGATGCCACGCTGCAGGTCGAGGATCAGCCACGCATCGGCGGTCTGCTCGAGGTCGAACTCCTTGACCTGGATGTCACCGTGCCGGGCGGTCGACTTCCAGTGGATGCGATTCATGCTGTCGCCGGGTGCGTAGGGCCGGACCGTCGTGGCCAGCGGCGTCGTTTGGAGCGTCCGTTCGGGCGACGCGTGGCTGCCTTCCAGGTTGGCCGATGGCAGGCGCCATGCGGGCAGCGGCTCGAGCCGCGGGTAGACGACGACACTGATCCCCTGGCCCACGGTCGCGGCCGCCTCGAAGAACCCGAAGGGATCGCCGGTCCGGATGTGCAGCGGCTCGATGCGGAAGTGCCCGCGACGGGTCAACGGGGCCCGGATCAGCCACGAGCGCTCGCTGCCCCCACCGAGGGTGATGGCCCGCCCCGGCAGCCCACCGGGCAGCGTCGTGGGGTTGTGGATCTCGAGCCACGGCTTGGGCAGGCGACTGCTGTTGCGGAGCGTGTAGGTGACCCGCATCCGGTCGCCGACGTGACCGTGCAGCTGGCTGACCGCATAGCCTGCCTCGAGATCGGACAGCCCGAGCCGGACGAGCACGTACGACCCGCCGATGATCAGGATGCCGAGATAGAGCAGATAGAAGAGGAACGGGTACCCGGTGGAGAAGGCGGCCACGATCAGGATCGCCGCGAGGACGATGGCCTGGAGGCGCCGAAGCATCGGTCGCTCGGTCCGCTCGGTCGATCGGCGGCGCTAGGCGCCCGGACCGGCCTGGACCGTGGAGGTGGGGCGGATCTCGGTCGGGCCGCCGGTCGGGCGGATGCCTTCGATCGGGGTCGAATCGAGGATCTCCCGGACGACCTGTCCGGCCTGGACGTCGTGGATCGACGAGCTGGTCTTGATGATCAGGCGGTGCGCCAGTGCCGGCTCGGCCAGGGCCTTGACATCGTCGGGGATGACGTAGTCCCGCCCGAGCAGCCCGGCAAGGGCTTGTCCAGCGCGGTACAAGGCGATCGAGCCCCGCGGCGACGCACCGAGGTAGACGTCGGGATGGGTCCGGGTCGCCCCGACGACGCGAACGATGTAGTCGGCCACGGTCGGGTCGACGTAGATCTCGCGGACGGCGTGCTGCAGCTCGCGCAGCTCCTCGACGCTCACGACCTCGTCGAGGTCCTCGAGGGGATGCGACCGCTTCTGCTCGTCGAGGATGACGATCTCCTCGATGGGTTGCGGGTAGCCGAGACGGATGCGCAGCATGAACCGATCGAGCTGCGCCTCCGGCAACGCGAACGTGCCCTCGTACTCGATCGGGTTCTGGGTGGCGATGACCAGGAACGGATCGGGCATCGCATGGGTGACGCCGTCGATCGTCGCCTGACGCTCCTCCATCGACTCGAGCAAGCTCGACTGGGTCTTCGGCGTCGCCCGGTTGATCTCGTCGGCGAGGACCACCTGGCTCATGATCGGCCCGGGCCGGAACTCGAATTCCTGCGTCTTCTGGTTATAGATCGACAGACCCGTGACATCGGACGGCAGGAGGTCCGGCGTGAACTGGATGCGCCGGAACGAGCAGCCCAGGCTCCGGGCGATGGCCTTGGCCAGCACGGTCTTCCCGGTGCCCGGCACGTCCTCGATCAACAGGTGGCCACGGCAGAGCAGGGCGACGAGGGCGAGACGGACCTCGTGATGCTTGCCGACGATCACGTGCTCGACGTTCGCGAGGACCTTGTCCCCGGTTTCCTGGATCTTCGTCATTGGCCTCTCTCGGGGGTTGCCGGGAACGCCGACATCGTGGCGGTCGGACATCGGGTGGGGGTGACGGGCCACCGGTGGGGCGTCTGCCTGTCAGGCCATAGTACGTCGAGACCGTCGCGCTGGTTCCCGGCCCGCTCGCGTCGTGACTGCCTCCGTCACGGCAGGCCCCCGGTGGGTCCATCGCCGATCGCCGTGCCCGCCCCGACCGGGGCGGCCACCACCGGGGCCGATGGCAGAGCCACGATCATCGGTCCCGGCCCGACGTCGGCGCGCGGCCCCCCAAGGCCGGCACCGATCATCAGACCGATGATCGCAGCACCGATCGCCAGCCGGACCCACGGCAACGGCCGCCCCACGGACCCCACGGGGACACTGATCAGGTCGGTGGCTCCCATCGAGGACGGTTCGGTGTGGTCCCATTCGATGGTCATGTCCTGTAGGGCGCTGCCGGGCCCCGAATCGTTCGAAATACCCGCCCCGTCGGTCGGGCTCAGCCCCGGAACAGGGTCAGGCCGCCGACCCAGACGGTCATCAGGCAGCCGGTCGCCCCCATCGCCGCGAGGAACACCTCTCCGCCGACCCACGCGGCCACCGCCACGCCCGCGAACAGCGCGGCCAGCACCCCCGCGATCACGGCCAGGCCGATCCGCTCGATCAGCGGTCTCGGCTGGCGCGGCGGATCCGTCATCCGCCGTTCGCCGCGAGATAGCGGGCCATGAGGTCGCCCGCGATCGGCGCAGCGACCTCGGCCCCGCGACCGGCCTGCTCGACGAGCACCGCGATGGCGATCCTCGGCTGGTCGGCTGGGGCGAAGCCGATGAACCAGGAATGTGGTTCGCCCTTGCCGCCGAGTTCGGCCGTCCCGGACTTGCCGGCGGTCGTGACGCCGGGCACCTTGGCCCCGGTCGTGAACCGTCGACCCAGGGGCCCCTCGACCGCCTGGACCATGGCCGCGGTGATCTCGTTGGCGGTGCCGGCGTCGATGACCTGGCGGATGGTGCTCGGACCAAGCTGGCGCGTGCCACCGCGCCCGGTGATCGCGGTCACGAGGCGCGGTCGCATCAGCTGCCCATCGTCGGCGACGGTCGCGGCAACGAGCGCCATCTGCAGGGGCGTGACGAAGGTCTCGGCCTGGCCGTAGGCCGCGTTGGCCAGCTCGACGTCGTCGACGAAGCCGCCGGCGGCGGGACCCGAACCGTCGGTCACCTGGGAGACGGCCGTGGGCAGGTCGAACGGCAGCGTCGCGCCAAAGCCGAGCCTCCCGGCGAAGTCGACCAGCGCGGTGCCGCCCGTCCGCAGGCCCGTGAGGGCATACCAGATGTTGCAGGAGACCTCGGTCGCATCGACGAAGTCGAGCCGCCGCTCGCCGGTCTGCGGGTGATGCCCGTCCCGGATCCGGAAGCCCTCGACGAGCAGACCGTCCGTCTCGGCTGCCGGCTGTTCGCGGTAGGTCGTGGCCGGGGTGATCGCGCCCGAACCGAGGCCGGCGATCGCGGTCACGATCTTGAACACCGATCCGGGCACGTATCGACCGAGCGTCGCGCGCGGGAGCAGTGGCTGGCGGCTGTCGGCCTGCAGGTCGCGGAAGGTGGCATCCGCACTGGATGGGTCGGCGATGGCCGACGCGTCGTAGGTCGGCGTCGACGCGAGCGCGAGGACCTCGCCGGTGCGCGGGTCGAGCATGACCACCGCGCCCCGACGATCGCCCAGCGCACGCACGGCCGCTCGCTGCAGGTCCCACGAGATGGCAAGCTGCAGGTCCTTCGGGTCATAGGGATCGGTCCCGAACTTGCGCAGCGCATCGGCCAGCGGGTCGCCGGCCAGCCCGGCGAGTGCAGCATCGTAGGCCGCCTCCAGGCCGGCCCGACCGTAGCGCGCCGAGGCGTAGCCGATCACCTGGCTGATGGCCGGCCCACGGTAGACCCGGAACAACTCCCCGTTCGCGTCACGTTTGTTGCGCGCCAGCCACACGCCGTCGCGATCGACGATCGAGCCGCGGGGCACCGTCCGGGCCGCCTTGATGACCGCAGGATCGTACGGCGACCGGGCGAGGTCGACGGAGCGGACGACCGCCCAATACCCGCCGGCGCCGGCGAGGGCTGCGAACGCCAGCGCCAGCACCAGCCCGAGGTGGACGATGGTCCGGCCCAGCGGCCGGCGGCGCGAACTCGTCGCCAGCATCAGCCCCGACCCCGCAGCCGGTCCCGCCAGCGGCGCCGCGACGGTTGCGGCGGGGGCAGCTCCACACCCCGGTCGGACAGGGCGAGGAGCAGTCCCACGACGATGGCGTTGACCAGCAGCGACGAGCCGCCGTAGCTGATGAACGGGAGCGTGACGCCGGTCAGTGGCAGGACCTTGAGGTTGCCTGCGGCGATGATGAACGCCTGGACGCCGATGACCAGGGCCAGCCCGGTGGCCAGGATCGACCGGAAGTCATCCGCGGCCGACGCGCCGATCCGCAGGCCCCGTTCGATCAGCACGAAGTACAGGCCCAGGACGGCGATGACGCCGACCAGCCCGAGCTCCTCGCCGAGGGCGGCCAGCGGGAAGTCGGTGTGGACCTCGGGGATCGGCAGGCGACCACCGACCAGCGGGAGCCCGGCGCCCAGCCCCGTCCCGAGCAGTCCACCCCGGGCGAAGGCCAGCAGCGACTGGACGACCTGGTAGCCCGCACCGAGCGGGTCCGCGAACGGGTCCAGCCAGATGTCGACCCGCTCCCGGACATGTTCGAAGACGTTGGCCATCAGGGCACTGCCGGCGAAGAACAGGATCGCCCCGATCACGACCAGGCTCAGCCGACCGGTCGCGGCGTAGGCCAGCGCGAGGAAGACCGCGAAGAACAGCAGCGCAGCGCCGAGGTCGCGCTGGACGACCACGATGCCGAGGGCGATCGCCCACATCGCGACCATCGGCGTGAGGTACGGCACGGGCGGTAGCCGCAACGGACCCAGCCGTGTGTCCTGCTCGATCAGGAGCGGCCGGTTCTCGGAGAGATAGCCCGCCAGGAACACCACAAGGATGACCTTGATGAGCTCCGACGGCTGCCCACTCAGCGGGCCGATCCGCAATGTCAACCGCTGGCCGGCGACGTCCGTCCCGAACACGAAGGTCAGGAGCAGCAGGGCGATGCCGGCTGCGGCCCAGGTGTATTTGTAGCGGCGCAGCCAGCTGTCCGAGCGGACCGAGACGGCGAGGGCGGTGGCGACGCCGATCGCCAGGACCAGCCAGACGAGCTGGACCTGCCCGAGGCCGAGCGTGGCAGAGCCGACGTCGAGGGATACCAGGCTCTGCGGCAGTCGCTGCATGAGCAGCAGCGAAATACCGCCGAGGAGCCCGACGACCGGCAGCAGCACCTCGTCCGATCGACGCCCCGACAGGATCAACGCCAGGTGGGCCAGACCGAGGGCGACCAGGTAGACCGCCAGTCCCCGGGGGTCATGGAGCCCGATCCGCCCGCTGAGCCCGAGATGCAGGGACAGGCTGCCAGCCAGAAGGGCCGCGGCCACGATCGCCAGCAGACGTGTCTCCGTCCAGCGCGGCCGCGGCCGGATCTGGCCGAGGATCGGCGGGAGCTCCAGCCGCGGTGCGACGACCGGTGTCGTCACATCAAGTGGAGCGGGGTCGTTCGAGGCGGAGTCGGACCTGGCCGATCGACACCTCGTCGCCGAAACCGAGGGGCGCAACGGACGCCACGGCCCGGCCATTCAGGTAGGTGCCGTTGGTGCTCCCGAGGTCCTCCACGTACCAGGCCCGGCCGCGATAGGTCAGGACGGCGTGGTCCGCCGAGGCGAACGGGTCCTCGATGACGATGGCGTTGTTGACATCGCGCCCGAGCGTGGTGATCGCATCAAGATCGAACGAGCGGCCCTGCTCCGGATCGCCGCCGGGCGACTCCAGCACGACCAGCCGACCGAGCACCGCGCCGGGTTCCCGGGAGGCCGCTCGCAGGTCACGAAGGAGGGATCGGACGACCCGGGCCAGGAAGAGATAGAGCAGGGCGAGGAACAGGAGGCGGACGGCCCACACGACGACCAGGAGGCCGTCCATCAGGACGCGTCCCCGGCGACCTCGACGATGATGATGGTGTCGCCCACTTCGATCCGATCCCCGATCCCCAGGACGAGCTCCCCGACCGCGACCCCATTGACCCGCGAGCCGTTCGTACTGCCCAGGTCGGCGTAGACCAGCGTGCCTCGTCGACCGACGATCCGGGCGTGGTGACGTGACACGCGGCCGTCGGGCAGGACGAGGTCGTTGTCGGCGGACCGCCCGATCGTCAGGCCGGCCCCGTCGAACTCATGGACGGCTTCGATGCCTTCGCGGTCGATGACCCGGAGTCTGGCGGTCGGCGCACTCGGGCGCGGCACGGTGAAGACCATCGTGTCCGAACGCACGCCGATCTGGAATCCGCCGGAGGGCTTTCCGGCACCACGGATGGATCGGATCCCCGCGGCGCCGGGCGAGCGGGGACCGTTCTGTGGCGCCTCCTCGAACGGCTCGGGCGGCAACGCCCGTTCGCGGCCCGCGATCGGATCCGCGAAGCGGGCGACCACCTTGATGTCCGCCCGATCGACCGCAGGGTCGGCGTCGATGGTCACGCTCGGCCGATCGACCAGCGTGTAATGCCGGCTACGGGCGAAGACGAGGGCGCCATCGGCGAGCTCGGTGGCGAGGGAACTCGTCATGTCGCCGAAGGCGGCCAGGTCGTCGGGATTCAGGTGGATCGCGAACCGGTTGGGTGCCAGCGTCCGGTCGGCCGAGGCCAATCGCTCGGCCTCCATCGCGCGTTCGATGCGGCGCTGCAGCTGGAGCGGCTGCAAGCGCGCCCGGAACAGCCGAGCCGTGGGACGCTCGAAGAGTCGCTCGAAGAATCGCTCGATGGCGGCGAACGGCGGCATGGTCGGTCGCAGACTAGCAGAGGGTCCCGTTCGAGCCCGGGCAGCCGGCCCCGGACCATATGCCGGGTGGTCGAGTACCGCCGACGCAGGGGCGGCCGGGACCCTGCGCTATACTCTCGGCCCTGCTCGGACGGCTCGCCGTTCGACGTGTCCAGCGCTCTTCCCGGGGACCCCATGCCGGAGATCCTTACCGAATCGTTCTGCGAACGATGTGGCACGCGCTACACGTTCGAGTCCGCCGCCCCACGGGGGGCCCGGCTCAAGGGCTTCAAGGTCATGTCCCGGGGCCTTCGCAATTTCGTCATGTCGGACGACACGTCGCTCGACGAGGCCATGGCCGCGGCGCGCAACGAGACCGACCGCGAGGCGACCTCCCAGCAGCTGGACGCGTTCCACAAGACGTTCAACTTCTGCATGAGCTGTCGCCAGTACACGTGCGGCAACTGCTGGAACGAGGCCGAGGGACGCTGCCTGTCGTGCGCGCCGGCGTTCGGACAGGATGCCCCGGCCGCGACCTACCCCGGCCTGGCGCCGAGCCCGATCGGCCTCATCGGAGAGGAAGTCGTCGCCGCGGAGGGCAACGGCCACGGGCCTGCCCTCGACGAGCCGCTGGCCTGGCCGACGAGTGACCTCATGCACGTCGACGAGGCGATGGAGGCCGAGACGGTCGCGCTCGATGACCTCGAACCGATCGATGCCGCCGGCCGTCTGGCCGCGCTCGGTGCGCTTGATGCGGTCGACGACCGGCCGGTCGACGCCGTGGTCGAGCCCGTCGTCGAACCGCCCGTCGCCGCATCTCCGGCAACCACGCCGCCGACGGATCGCCCCGCCGAGGACCTCGACGATCGCGCTGCCGCGTTGACCGCCCGCACCTCCGACCTCCTCCAGCGATTCCGCCCGGGTCAGAGCCTGGACGACGAGATCGCCGCCTTCGAGCGAGCGCAAGCCGCGGCGGAGGCCGAGGCCGCGCCGGAAGGGGCGACGCCAGCGCCCGAGCCGGTCGCCGCGGAGCCCGCGCGGCTCGCCGCGGTCCCCGAGCCCGAGCCGGAGCCGGTCGCCGCGGCCCCGGAGCCGGTCGCGGCAGAGCCGGAGCCGGTCGCCGCGGCGCCCGAGCCTGAACCCGAACCGGTCGCCGCAGCCCCCGAGCCCGAACCGGCGCCGTTGGCCGCAGCGACGGCGCAACCCCGTGAGGACGTCGTCCCCCAGCCGACGTGGCAGATCATCGCCCCAGACGTCCCGCCATCCGATCGCTCCGGTGTCCCGCCCACGGTCACGCCAGGCACGGCCCACCCCGACGCCGTCGCGGCGTCCACGGAGCCGCAATGGCCGGCCCAGCCGGAGTGGCCGAGCCAGCGCCCCGAGGCGGCATTGCCGTTCATGGGCCGGCCCGCCTCCGCGTCGGGTGGCATCGAGGCGTTGTGGGCGGAGTCCGCTCGCGAAGTCGCCCAGGTTCCGACCCTCGGCGGCGCCCCGATCCGTCCGTCGGGCGGTGTCCAGCCGTGCGTCAGCTGCGGCTTGTCACTCTCCGCCAATGCCCGGTTCTGCCGGCGGTGCGGGAGTCGCCAGGGCTGACGTCGGCGCCCCTCGCTCGCTGTCGTCGCGGACGCGCGCCCAGGCTGCCCCGAGCAACAGGATCTGGAACGTGAACGACAGCCACGCTAGCGCGATGAAGGCCGTCGCCAGCGACCCGGCGACCGCTGCGGCACTGACGATCCGGGGTGCCACGAACAGGAACAACTGACTGAGGATGATGATCGCGACCCCGGCCACCACCGCCGGGAGCAGGGTCGCCCGCAGCGACGGCGTCCGGTTCGGGACCACACGGTAGACGGCCAGCGTCACCAGCACCCCGACCCCGACCACGACCGGCGGCGACGACGCGACGCGTCCGAACGCCTGCAATGCCGTGGTCGAGGTGGGCAGCAGCGCCTCGGCGGCCGCCGCCAGCGAGCCGGCGATGATCAGCGCCACGACGAGCCCGACCAGGCCAGCGACCCACAGGAACCCCCGCGCCGTGCGCTGGACGAGATCTCGCTCGGGCGATTCGGTGAAGATCCGTGAGAAGGCCACGTCGAGCGTCACGTAGAACTGGCTCACCGTCCACAGCAGGCCCGCGATCCCGACGATCGACGTGATGGCCGCACCCGCCGACAGCGACTCGAGAGCGCGATCGATGAGATCCGCCAGCGGGGGGAACAGGCTGCCGAGCGCGGTCGCAAGCTGGTCCTGGACCGTCGGATCGTCGACGAGCAGCCCGGCGACGCCAAGGGTGACCAAGGCGATCGGCACGATCGCGAAGAGGGCAGTGAAGGCGAGGCCATTCGCGAGCAGTCCACCGGGCGCCTGCCCGTACACGGCCAGCACGCGCTGCGCCGAGGCGACGCGCGGCCGCGCGAGCAGGTCCCTGAGGAGCGCCCGCGGGTCCACCGCTCGCTCCGTCAGTCCTCGAACAAGGCGGGTTGGACGGAGTCGGCTGGGACGCGGCGCTGAGCCGTGATCAGCGCGCGGATCTCGCCGCGGCGGACATAGCGTCGACCGCCGAGCTTGATGCTCTGGACCTTGCCCGTACGGGCCCAGCTGCCGATGGTGGCGGCGGTGAACCGCACGTTCGCCGCCGCGAGCAGCTCCCGAGCCTCGGACAGGGTGATCCAGTCCGCCGCCGACGGCACACTCAATCTCCGCTCGAGGCGGGCTTGGGGGACGAGCCAGTGGACCCGCCTCCGGACGCGCTTGAGGTCCCTCCGGATGCCGAGGTCGTCGAGCCTGATGCGGCCGCTCCCGAGTCGGTGTCGCCCGACGTCTTCGCACCGGCGCCATCGTCCGCCGACCCCTCGCCAGGGTCCTTGGGACCCGTCGACGTCACGCCGGCCCGACGTTCCTTCTTGGCCCAGCCCGAGCCCTTGAAATGGACGGCTGGTGCCGCGATGGCCTTGCGGACCGGACCGGAGCCGCACAACGGGCACGCCGTCGGCGGGTCGGCGTGGACCCCGTGGATGACCTCGAAGCGGCGCCCGCAGGCCGCGCACACGTAGTCGTACAGGGGCACGTCGCGGACCCGGGTCGCTCAGCCGCGCAGGAGGCGCATGCCGCACTTGGGGCAGTAGAACGCCCGCTCGTGGGCCGACGCGAAACCGCAGTGGGCGCAGACCAGACCGCCACGGCCCGCTGCCGGGACCGGTCGCTCGATCGCGGTCAGGCCGATGGCGTACTGGTTGGCCAGGATATTGGTGAGCAACCCGGCCAACAACTTGTTACCGATCCGGTCGGTGTCGCCACGGACCCCTCGTCCGCCCCAGCCGACGACGGCCCGACAGATCATGTCGCCGGTCGCCTCGTCCCAGTGCGCCGCGACCCCGCCGACCACGGCGTTGTATTCCGGGTAGCCGCTCGTGTCGATCTCGCCATCGAGCAAGGCGCATACGAAGGTATCGAACGCGAGGTCGACGGCATCGATCGATTCGAGCACCACCAGCGCATGGCGGGTGATGGGGCTGTGGACGTGATGCGC
Organism: Candidatus Limnocylindrales bacterium; assembly: GCA_035688805.1. Classification (GTDB taxonomy): domain Bacteria; phylum Chloroflexota; class Limnocylindria; order Limnocylindrales; family CSP1-4; genus SPCO01. Next base: position 14,607 of record DASSMQ010000157.1, on the reverse strand, counting down.
GTTCAGCCACTGCATCGCCTCGGACGGCCGAGCGATGGTCGGGGTCGCCTGGCTGAATTCGATCGGCAGCGGCTCGACGACCTCGATATCCGACTTGGCGAGGCCGGACAGCATCGAGGGCAGGTCGTGCATGGCGCCCGGGCCCGCCTTCATCCGGACGCCCTCGCTCGACTTTCCCGCGTAATAGAGCTTGAGCTGGAAATCCTGGGCGACGACTTCCTCGGGCATGACCGCCGAACCGGTCGTGGCCGGGGTCGGCGCGCTGACCTGTGCGGCCGACGCGTCGGTGTTCTTGCGCTTCAGGAAATCGAGCGGCATGGGCTGCCTCCCCCACGGTCGTCGGGACGGCCGCCATCGTAGCGCAGGCAAGCCCGGGCCGAACGGAGCTCGGCTGTTGGCGACGCGGATTCAGCCGAGAGCGAAGATCACCGCCTCGATCGGGCGCAGCTCGAGGTGGCCGTCAGGACCCGGTTCCGATGGGTCGACGCTCGACCCGCCGATGGCCACCCAGCGCCCATCGGTAGCCTCGGGCATCGCCACGCTCCTGGGCTCGACCGCGAAGTTGGCCACGACCAGGATGCGCTCGCCGTCGGATCGGCGGTTCCAGGCCAGGACGTCAAGGTTGCCGGTGTCGACCAGCCGGAGCGTCCCACTACGCAACGCCTCGTGCCCGCGCCGAAGCTCGATCAGTCGCCGATACGTGGACAGCACCGAGTCCGGATCGTCCTGCTGGGCCGCCACGTTGCGGGTCACGGCGTCGTCGCCGAAGCGGAGCCATGGCCGACCGGTGGTGAAGCCATGCCCGGCTTCGGCCGTCCACGGCATCGGAGCCCGGCATTGGTCGCGGTTCCACCACTCGAACTCGGGATCGACCAACGCACGCCGCGCCGGTGGGTCGATGATCTCGTCGTCGGGCACCATCACGTCGCGCAGCCCGATCTCCTCGCCGTAATACAGGAACGGCGTGCCCCGGATCGTCAGCAGGACGACCGCGGCGGCGCGAGCGACCGCGTCGGTGTCGACGATGCCGGCCGATGCCGCAAGCCGCGAAGCCTGGCGTGACTGGTCGTGGTTGGACAGCACGTTGGCCAGCCAGCGCTCGTCGCCGAACATCGACTCGCGCAGCCAGATGGCGTCGCCGTACGTCTCCGCCGACCACGGGGCCGCGAGCAGGGCCCAGTCGAAGACCATGTGCCGCTCGGTGGTCAGGGCGACGGCCCGCTCGGCTTCGCTGGCGAACAGCTCACCCACGGACATCCGGCCCGGGCGCTCGTCCAGGATCGCCCGGAACCTCGCGATCAGATCCGGGAAATCCGGCTGGTCGCGATCGTACAGGTGGCGCTGGCGAGCCCACAGGGTCGCGCCCTCGATCTCCGGATTGGCCAGCAGCTCGGGGTGCTTGAGGAAGGCATTGAACACGTCCAGCCGGAAGCCATCGACGCCGCGGTCGAGCCAGCCCCGGACCATCGCGAACTGGGCGGCCTCGACCTCGGGGTTGCGCCAGTTCAGCTCGGGTTGCTCCACGAGGAACGTGTGCAGGTAGAACTGGCGGCGCGGTTCGTCCCATTGCCAGGCCGAGCCACCGAACCACGACAGCCAGTTGTTGGGCGGGATCGGCCGTCCGTCGGCATCGACGCCCGCCGGATCGCGCCACAGATACCAATCGGCATACGGCCCGTCGCGTGCGGCCCGACTGGCCTGGAACCACGGATGCTGGTCGCTGGTGTGGTTCATCACGAGGTCGAGGATCACCCGGATGCCGTGGTCGTGCGCCGCAGCGACCAATCGGTCGAAATCGGCTTCCGTGCCGAAGCGCGGGTCGACCGCGGTGTGATCGCTGACGTCGTACCCGACGTCGCGACCGGGTGACGGATAGATCGGTGACAGCCAGATCGCGTCGACGCCGAGCGCGTCCAGGTAGTCGAGCTTGCCCTCGATGCCCGCCAGGTCGCCGGTCCCGTCGCCGTTCGAATCGGCGAAGCTCCGTGGATAGATCTGGTAGACGATGCCGTTGCGCCACCAGTCGTCGCCGAATCGGTACGGTCCGTCGCCCGAGCTCCGGGCATCACGTCCAGTGCCGCCCACGGACTCCTCCCTGACATCGGCCGCGTCACGTCCGCGTGTCGGGGGCGCCGCGATGCGGGCTTGACAAGCACCCGTCCGCACGGCATTGATACGCGTTACTGACGCGTGTTAGTCGACCATGTTCCAGGGCACGCCGTCAAGATGGAGGAGCGGCGCGTCGACGCATGCCAAGGCGACCGACCAGCGCGGACGTGGCGAGCGAGGCAGGGGTCTCTCGAACCACGGTCTCGTTCGTCATGAACGGCCGGACCGACATCAAGATCCCGCCGGAGACCCGCCAGCGCGTGCTGTCCGCGGCCGAACGGCTGGGCTATCACCCGCACAGCCCGGCGCGCCAGCTGGCGGCTGGTCGGAGCCACGTCATCGGCCTCGTGCTGCGCCAGACGCCCGAGCAGATCGCCGGTGACGCGGTCCTCGTCGATACCTTGCGCGGACTGGCCAGCGCGGCCCGGACCGAAGGCTTCCGGGTGCTGGTCGAGCCGCTTCCCCCGAACGGCCCCGAGTCGTCGTTCGAGGCATTGCTGCGATCCCAGCACGCTGATGGCCTGGTGATCTCCGGACCGCGCACCGACGACCCGTCGCTGCTGGCTCTGGCTGGCGAAGACTTTCCGATCGTGATCCAGGGCAACATGCCGGGTCTGTCCGTGGCCAGCGTCGACGTGGACAACGTCGCCGGGGCGCGGCGCGCCGTCGAGCATCTGCTGGGTCTGGGTCATCGACGCATCGCCTGCATCACCAATGCCGCCGTTGTCTACACCGCCGCGCAGGACCGCCTGGCCGGCTACCGGACCGCCCTGGGGGCGGCTGGGCTGCCGGCGCTCGACGAGCTGATCGAGGAGGGCGCATTCGACGCGCCCAGCGGCCACGCGGCGATGAAGCGGCTGCTCGCACGGACGACGTTCGATGCGGTCTTCGTCGCGAGTGATGTGGTCGCCCTCGGCGCGATCGGCGCGCTTCGCGAGGCGGGCCGGCGGGTGCCCGCCGACGTCTCGGTCGTCGGCTTCGACGACATCCCGCTCGCCGCCTATTTCGACCCTCCCCTCACCACCGTCCGGTTGCCCGCCTACGAGCTCGGGCAGGCCGCCGGACGCGCGCTCCTCGATCGGATCGCCGAGCGATCGATCCCGTCGCGGACGCTGTTGCCGACCGAGCTCATCGTGCGCGGTTCGACGGCGACGCCGTCGTCCCAGCGACTGTCGACCGCCGTCTAGCGCGGCACCACCAAGGGGCCCAACCGATCGATCCGGACGACCGGATCGGCGATCCGGGAAAGGAGTACGGCATGGAGGAGCGGAGTTCCCGGCAGATGAAACGCGTCGGGGTACTGGCGGCCGCATTGATCGCGGTCGCGGCTTGCAGCAGCGGTGGATCCGGTGCGGCCAAGTCGGTCACGGTCATCGGCACGTGGGGCGGTGACGAGCAGAAGGCGTTCCTGGAGATGGTCAAGCCGTGGGAGGCGTCGACCGGGAACACCGTCAAGTACACCGGCACCCGAGATATCAACACGGTCCTGACCACCGGCGTCGCGTCGGGCGTCCTGCCCGACCTGGCCGGCCTGCCCGGTCCCGGCCAGATGGCCGAGTTCGTGAAGTCCGGCGCCCTCAAGCCGCTCGACTCGGTGCTCGACGTCGCGACCTACAAGAGCGAGACGGCCAAGGCGCTCGTCGACCTCGGTACGGTCGACGGCAAGCTCTCCGGCGTCTTCATCAAGGCCGCGGTCAAGGGCCTGATCTGGTACAACCCGAAGGTCCACGACTACGCGTCTGCCCCGCCCGCGACGTGGGATGACCTGCAGAGCCAGGCCGCGTCCAACAAGGGCAGCGCCAAGGCGATCTGGTGCCTGCGTCTCGGTTCCGGCGCGGCGTCCGGCTGGCCCGGCACCGACTGGATCGAGGACATCGTCCTGCGCCAGGCCGGACCGCAGGTCTACAACGACTGGTGGGCAGGCAAGGTCAAGTGGACGTCGCCCGAGATCAAGAAGGCGTTCCAGACCTTCGTCGACGGCGTCGTCAAGAACATCGCCGATCCGACCGAAGCGGTCGATCCCACCAAGGACTTCAGTGGTGGCGGCGACCCGCTGTTCACGGACCCGCCCGGCTGCGTGGTCTTCCACCAGGCGAGCTTCATCACCGGTCTCGGTGGATTCAAGGGCAAGGCCGCCGGCACCGACTACAACTTCTTCCCCTTCCCCGACATCGACCCGCAGTACGCGGGTGCCGTCGAAGGTGCCGGCGACCTGTTCGGCATGTTCCATGACACCGACGCGGCCAAGTCGCTGATGAAGTACCTCGTGACGAAGGATGCCCAGGACATCTGGGTCAAGATCGGCGGGGCCCTCTCGGCGAACAAGAATGCGACGAGCTATCCCGACGACATCAGCAAGCGGTCGGCCGACCTGCTGACCAACGCGAAGACCTTCGCGTTCGATGCGTCCGACCTGATGCCGAAGGCCATGAACGACGCGTTCTGGACGGCCATGCTCAGCGTCACCAAGGATCCGTCCTCCATCGACTCGACGCTGTCCAAGCTCGATGAGGTGCAGAAGACGGCCTACGCCTCGTAGGCTCGCGATCACCGCGGGGGAGCGGCAATGCCGCTCCTCCGCCCCATCGGGCAGGAGGGCTCGCGCATGGATGGACGGCTCATCACCGCGATCGTCGTGCTGGTCGGTGTCCCGGGTGCCCTGCTCGGGTACATCTACCTCACGGAGATCCTGCTGAAGTTCGCGCCGGAGCGAGCTCGACCGCGCCTCCGGCCGTGGCTCTGGATGCTCCCGGCGCTGCTGTTCCTGTTCCTCTTCCTGATCTTCCCGACGATCCTGACGATCCTGCGCAGCTTCCAGGGAGCGCTCGAAGGGACGTTCGTCGGGCTCGACAACTACGTCTGGTTCTTCACCAGCGGGGACGCCCTGATCTCGCTCCGCAACAGCGCGCTGTGGGTGGTCTTCCTGACCATCATCGCGGTCGGGCTGGGCCTGCTCGTGGCGGTCCTCGTGGACCGAGTGCGATACGAGAGCTTCGCCAAATCGGTGATCTTCGTGCCTCTCGCCATCAGCATGACCGCGGCCGGCGTCATCTGGCGGTTCATGTTCGATTACCAGTCGCCCGGCCAACCGCAGACGGGAACGCTCAACGGGATCCTGAGCGTGTTCGGCCTCGGACCAGTGTCGTTCCTGCAGGTCGACACCCTCGCGTTGAACACGATCTTCCTGATCGTCGTCATGGCCTGGATGTGGACCGGGTTCGCGATGGTCATCCTGTCGGCCGCCCTCAAGGGCATCAGCACGGAGCTCCTCGAGGCCGGACGAGTCGACGGCGCGACCGAGTGGCAAGTGTTCCGCGGGATCGTCTTCCCGCTCCTGCTGCCGACGGTGGCGGTCGTCTCGACGACGATCGTCATCACGGCGCTGAAGGCCTTCGACATCGTCTACGTCATGACCAACGGCAACTTCAGCACTGACGTCGTGGCCAGCCGCATGATCAAGGAATCGTTCACCTTCGGGAACATCGGCCACGGCAGTGCCCTGGCCGTGATCCTGCTGCTGGCGATCATCCCGATCATGGCCCTGAACATCAGCCGATTCCGGGCACAGGAGGCCATCCGATGACCGCCGTCCCAAGGGCCGAACAGGCGGTCGCGACACAACGCCGCCGGGCAGCGTCGCCGCGCTGGGGCCGGATCGGCGTCCATCTCACGCTCGTCGTGCTGATGGTCATCTGGCTGCTGCCGACCATCGGCCTGCTGGTCAACTCGCTCCGCTCATCGGGCGACATCGCATCGTCGGGCTGGTGGACATCGCTGTTCCCGCCGACGGGGCTGACCCTCGACAACTACAGCGCGGTCATCCAGCAAGGCGGGCTGGGCGACGCGTTCGTCAACAGCCTGTTCATCACCATCCCGGCCACGATCATCCCGATCTTCGTCGCGGCATTCGCCGCCTACGCCTTCAGTTGGATGAACTTCCCGGGACGGAACCTGCTGTTCGTCGCGGTCGTCGGCCTGCTGGTCGTGCCGCTGCAGACCACGTTCATCCCGATCCTGCAGGGATTCGGCCAGCTCGGTATCGCCGGCGATTTCCTGACGGTCTGGCTGGCCCACACCGGCTACGGGCTGCCGTTCGCCATCTATCTGTTGCGCAACTTCATGGGGTCGCTGCCCCGCGAGGTGTTCGAGTCGGCGTACATCGATGGGGCAAGCCCGGTGACGGCGTTCATCCGACTGGCCCTGCCGATGAGCATCCCGGCGATCGCCGCCCTGGCGATCTTCCAGTTCCTCTTCATCTGGAACGATCTGCTCGTCGCGTTGATCTACCTTGGTGCGGTTCGACCGGAGAACCTGCCCATGACGGTCGTCATCGCCAACCTCGTCAACTCACAGGGTGGCGGCTGGGAGCTCCTCGGTCCGGCGGCATTCCTCTCCATGGCCTTGCCGCTTGTCGTGTTCTTCAGCCTGCAGCGCTACTTCGTCCGGGGCATCACCGGCGGAGCCGTGAAGGGCTGAGGCCCGGACGACGGATCTGGGGCTGGGCGGGTCGCCTCCTCCGCCCGCTCGGCCTCAGCCCCGCAGCCGATCCTCCAACCGCGCCACCTGTTCCGCGAGCTCCGCTTCGCGGGCTCGGGCCCCATCGACGATGGCCGGTGGGGCCTTCTCCATGAACGCGCGGTCGGCAAGTCGCGCACGGGCAGCGTCGAGGTAGCCGCGCGCCGCGGCGAGCTCCCGCTCGAGCCGCCCTCGTTCCAACTCGTGACTGGCATCGTCCGCCGCGACGGCCCGGTGGGCCACCGCCTCGAGGTCGCCGACGATCACCGTCAACGCGCCGGGCGGTCGACCCGGCCGGTCCTCGTGCAGCGCTTCCCGGGTCAACCGACGCTCGATGGGCTTCGCCCGAGCGAGCCGCTCGACGGCGGGTCGGAGAGCCTCGAAGGTCGCGCCCATCGACTGTGGCACCGCGATCTCGGTCTCGAGCCAGGCGCTGGCCTCGACGCCGGCCGCCGCGCGGGCGTTGCGCAAGCCCCGGATCAGCTCGAGCAGTGACCCGACTTCGGCTTCGATCCGCTCGTCGCGGCCGGACGGCGCCGGCCAGCGCGACACGATGAGCAACGCCGGGTCTGTGGGCCGACGCGGGATCGCCTCCCACAATGCCTCCGTCACGAACGGCATCACCGGATGGAGCAGGCGCAGGTACGTGTCGAGCGCCTCGACCAGGGTCCACCAGGTCGCTTCGCGCGTGGCCGTCGGCAGCGACTCGTCGGCGAGGTGGACCTTCGCGAATTCGAGGCCCCAGTCGCAGAACTCGTTCCAGATGGCGTCGTACAGGACACGGGTCACCTCAGCGAAGGCGTGGTCGGCCATGGCCGCATCGACCTCCGCGACGGTCGCGCTGGCTCGCGACCGGATCCAGCGCTCGGCCGGACCGAGGTGAGCTGGGTCCGGGACCCTCCGTGTCGCATCCGCCGGGATGGTCGGCGGTCGACTGCCGACCACGAACCGTGTGGCGTTCCAGAGCTTGTTGGCGAAGTTGCGGGCGTTCTCGAGCTTGGTCACCCCGAACCGCTGGTCCTGGCCGGGCGCCGCCCCGTGGATCAGCGCGAAACGAAGGGCGTCGGCGCCGGTCTCGTCGATGACCCCGAGCGGGTCGACGACGTTGCCCTTGGTCTTCGACATCTTCTGGCCTTCGGGATCGCGGATCAGCCCCGAGAGGTAGACGGTATGGAACGGTTCCCGGTCGGTCAGTTGCAGGCCGAGCATCATCATCCGGGCGACCCAGAAGAAGATGATGTCGTAGCCGGTCTCCATGACCGAGGTCGGGTAGTACGTCGCGAGATCTGGTGTGGCGTCCGGCCACCCGAGGGTCGAGAACGGCCAGAGGCCCGAGCTGAACCATGTGTCGAAGATGTCGGGGTCCTGGGTCAGCTGGTCCGCCGGTCGGTCGCAGCCATCACAGGTCGCCGGGCCCGATGGGTCCGCGCTGACCGTGACGTGGCCATCGGCGCAATACCACGCCGGGATGCGATGGCCCCACCACAGCTGACGGGACACGTTCCAGTCGCGGATGTCGGTCAGCCAGTGCTCCCAGGTCTTCTCGAAGAACTCGGGCAGGATCCGGGTCCGTCCCGAGCGGGTCGCCTCGAGGGCGCGAGCGGCGAGCGGGGCCGTCCGGATGAACCACTGGGTCTTGAGCCGCGGCTCGAGGACGTCGTTGCTGCGCTGGCATCGCCCGATGACCATCTCGTGCGGGCGCTCGCCGGCCAGGTCGCCACGCTCCCGCAGGGCATCGACGATGCGCCGGCGCGCCTCGTAGCGGTCCAGCCCGTCGTAGCGGGTGCCGGTATCGGCGACGGTCGCATCGTCGGCCAGGATGGTCGGGGCCGGCAGGTCGTGACGCTTGCCCGTCGCGTAGTCATCGGGGTCGTGGGCCGGGGTGATCTTGACTGCGCCCGTCCCGAATGCTCGATCGACCACGTCGTCGGCGATGACCCGCACATCGCGGTCGACGAACGGGATGCGGACCCGGCGACCGACGAGGGCTCGATAGCGATCGTCATCCGGATGGACGGCGACCGCAGTGTCCCCGAGGATCGTCTCGGGGCGGGTCGTGGCCACGGTGATCGTCGCACCAGGATCAGGGTCCAGCGCACCGCTGCCCTCGTCGATCAGGTGGTAGCGCACCGACCAGAGGGTCCCGGTCTCGGGGGTCGAGACGACCTCGAGATCGCTCACGCTGGTCCGGCAGCCCGGGCACCAGTTGACGAGCGCTTCGGTGCGATAGGCGAGACCGTCCCGATAGAGGCGCTCGAAGGCGACACGCACCGCCTTGGCCGACACCTCGTCCATCGTGTAGCGAAGGCGTCCCCAGTCGGCCGAGGCGCCGACGCGCCGCTGCTGGCCGAGCATGACCGGCTTGGTCGAGTCGGAGAACGCGCGCATCCGCTCGAGGTAGGCCTCCCGGCCAAGGCTCTGACGGCTCTCGCCCTCCCTGGCCAGGATGCCGTCGAGCACGAACTGTGCCGCGATGCTGGCGTGATCGAGCCCGGGCAGGAACAGCGTCCGATGGCCGCGCATCCGGGCGTGCCGGATCATCAGGTCTTCGACCGCCGTCCGTTGGGCGTGACCGAGGTGCAGCGACCCCGTGACGTTGGGTGGTGGCTGGATGATCGTGAACGGAGGCAGGGCCGGATCCGCCGTGCTCCCGGTGCCGTCCGGGGCGAATACGTCCGCGGCCAGCCAACGCTCGTAGATCGGCCCTTCCACGTCGCGTGGCGTATAGGTCTTCGGGAGGTCGCTCATCCTGATTCCGCTCCCCGACATCGAACGGCCCGCTCGTCCAGCGGACGAACGGGTCGTGGTACCACCTGCTGGTTCGGTGCCTGGCGCCGCGCGGTCATCGCGCGTGGCGTGGATCCGACACCCTCTCGACGCGATATCGGACGTCGCCCGCACGGCTCGCGAGCGACCTTCGCGCCGACGGGCCCGCGCGGCTCACACCATCCCGCGCTCGCTCGGGGTCGTCCCGACGCTACTCTTCCCGGTCATCGCCGTGAGGGCTCGAGTGTAGCACCGGCCTCCCCTGACCCAGTCCGCCGGTGCCCGGATGTGTGCATCGCCCGCTCGAGCGTGACGGTCGCCAGAGGCGAAGGAGGGCGACGAATTGCCCAGACGAGCTGGGACGAATGGCGAGCGGGCGCGCACCGAGCCGTGGCTAGACTCAGCCCGTGGCGACCACGGCGCAGACGTTCCTCCAGGTCATCGTCATCGCCCTGGCCAGCTTGCTCGCGCTGCGCATCCTCGTGGCGATCCCAGGGTGGGTCGCTCGCCGGCGTCGGCCGGAGCGCCGGTCGATCGTCGTCGTCGGCGTCGGCGGTGGCGGCGGCAACGCCACCGATCGCATGATCGATGCCGGGATCCCTGGGGTCGGCTTCGTCGCCTGCAACACCGATGCCCAGGCGCTGCGCCGCTCGCTCGCTGACGTCCGGATCCGGATCGGCGATCCGATCACCCATGGATTGGGTTCCGGTGGCGATCCGGAGATCGGACGTCACGCCGCCGAACATGATGCGCAGACCATCGCGGCCGCAGTGGCCGGCGCTGACCTCGTCTTCGTGACGGCCGGACTCGGTGGCGGGACGGGTTCTGGTGCGGCCCCCATCGTCGCGGCCAAGGCCAGGGAAGCCGGCGCGCTCACGATCGCGGTGGTGACCAAGCCATTCGATTTCGAGGGCTCGCGTCGCCGGGAGATCGCGGACGCCTCGGCGACGGCGCTTCTGGCCGAGGTCGACGCCATGATCACCGTCCCCAACGATCGGGTCGGGGCGGTCATCGATGAGGACGCCTCGGCGCTCGAGGCCTTCCAGGTGGTGGACGATGTGCTTCGGCAGGCGGTCGCCGGGATCGTCGACCTGTTGACCGCACCGGGGCTCATCAACCTCGATTTCGCGGACGTCAGATCCGTGGTCCAGGGCGCCGGGCCGGCGCTGATCGGGCTCGGCCGCGGCGCTGGCGAGCGTCGGGCCGTGGACGCCGCGCGGCAGGCGATCGCCAGCCCGCTCCTCGAATCCAGCATCGATGGCGCGAGGGGCATCCTCCTCAACGTCTCGGGCCCGTCCGATCTGCGCCTGCGCGAGGTCCGTGATGCCGCTGAGTTGATCCGAGCGTCGGCGGATCCGCGCGCGAACGTGATCTTCGGCGCCAGCCTGGGCGAGGGGACGGACGGCGACGTCCTGGTCACGTTGATCGCCACGGGCCTCGCCCACGATGGCGGGATCCCGCGCCCCGCGGATGCCGATTCGTCGCGGCGCACCCGGGTCGCGATCGCGGATGCCCCGACCGATGACGGCTCGGCGGTGGAACCCGACCGACCTCGGACAACGGTGCCGCAGTGGTCCGCGGCAACCACCGAAGCGCCGCTCGAAGCGCCGGCGTTCCTACGGAGGCGTCGACCGCCGGCGGGACGAAGCCGCCTCGCGGAGGATCAGGCGCTCTCGCCCCGCTCGGCGAGCCAGCCCTCGTAGTTCGTCTCGTCGACGCCTTCGTCGACCTCGGTCTTCGTCAGCAGCAGCGGCAGCCGACCCTCGCGGATCGTCTCCTCGGTGATGATGCATTTGCGGACCTCGGTCCGCTCCGGGATGTCGTACATCACCTCGAGCAGCGATTCCTCGACGATCGAGCGCAGGGCGCGCGCCCCGGTCTTGCGGTCGAGCGCGACCTCGGCCGCGGCCTTCAGGGCGCCGGGCGTGAACGCCAGCTCGACCTTGTCGAGGGCCAGGAACTTCTGGAACTGCCGGGTGACGGCATTGCGCGGTTCGGTCAGCACCCGGACCAGGTCCTCCGCGGTGAGCGCGGTGAGTGTGACCATCACCGGCAGGCGGCCGATGAATTCGGGGATCAGCCCGAACTTGAGCAGGTCCTCGGGCATGAGCTTCTCGAGCACGCGACCGCGGTCGGCCGGACTCATCGCCCCGTCGGCACCGAACCCGATCGACCGCCGCCCGACCCGCTCCTCGACGATCTTCTCGAGTCCGTCGAAGGCGCCACCGCAGATGAACAGCACGTTCGTGGTGTCGATCTGGATGAAGTCCTGGTGCGGGTGCTTGCGGCCGCCCTGGGGCGGGACGTTGGCGACGGTCCCCTCGAGGATCTTGAGCAGGGCCTGCTGGACGCCCTCGCCGGACACGTCCCGGGTGATCGAGGGGTTGTCCGCCTTGCGGGCGATCTTGTCGATCTCGTCGATGTAGATGATCCCGCGCTGCGCCCGGGCGACGTCGAAGTCGGCGGCCTGGATGAGTCGGAGGAGGATGTTCTCCACGTCTTCCCCGACATAGCCGGCCTCGGTCAGCGATGTCGCGTCGGCGATGCAGAACGGCACGTCCAGCACCCGCGCCAGGGTCTGGGCCAGCAGCGTCTTGCCGGAACCGGTGGGACCCACCAGGAGCACGTTCGACTTCTGGAGCTCGACGTCGTCGACCTGGTGGCCCGCATTGACCCGCTTGTAATGGTTGTAGACCGCGACCGACAGGACCTTCTTGGCCCGCTCCTGGCTGATGACGTATGCGTCGAGTGCGTCCTTGATCTGGTGGGGGTTGGGGAGCTTGGACGCCGTCGCCTTGGGGCGCGGCGTCTCGAGCATCTCCTCTTCGATGATCTCCTGGCAGAGATTGATGCACTCATCGCAGATGTAGACGCCCTGGCCCGCGATGAGCTTGCGGACCTGCTCCTGGCTCTTGCCACAGAAGGAGCAGCGATACGGGACCTTGGGTCCCTTGCTGCCGCTGGTCGAGGTCACGTTGCTGGTCCTGTCCCCTGCTGCGAGCCTAGTCGCTCTTCGAGCGCTTCGGCTCGGGTGCTTCCCCGGCGCCCGCCTCGACGGCCGCCTCTGCGGCCTTCTCGTCGTGGTGCTGGGCGGTCAGTGAATCCCACTGCTCCGAGTACACCGCATCGATGATGCCATAGTCCTTGGCGTCCTCGGGAGCCATGAAGTAGTCACGATTGGTGTCCTGGCGCACCTTGTCCACCGGCTGCTGGGTGTGTCGCGCCAGGATCTCGATGTTCCGATTGACGAGGAACTCCCACTCCTTCATCTGGATCATCGCGTCCGGGGCGTTGCCGCGGAAGCCGCCGGAGCCCTGGTGGATCATGATCCGGCTGTTCGGCAGCGCGTAGCGCTTGCCCTTGCGGCCGGCGGCCAGGAGCACCGCCGCCATCGAGGCCGCCATGCCGATGCAGATCGTGCTCACCGGCGCACGCAGGTACTGCATCGTGTCGTAGATGGCGAGCCCCGAGTTGACGACCCCGCCCGGGGAGTTGATGTACAGGCTGATGTCCTTCTCCGGATCCTCCGAGTCGAGGAACAGCAATTGGGCGATCACCAGGTTGGCGAGGTGGTCCTCGATCGCGTCGCCCAGGAAGATGATCCGCTCGCGCAACAGCCGCGAGTAGATGTCGTAGGCGCGTTCTCCTCGACTGGACGATTCGATGACCATCGGGACGAGCATCGTGGGTCTCCTGGAGTGTTCCTGCGGCGTGGGTTCGATGTGCTTCGGGGCGTGGATGGATGGACGGGTCGATCAGCCGGCGGCGGTGGGTTCGTCGACCGGGGTCGAGGCCGGCTCCTCGAGGACGGTGCCCGGATCGGTGGCCCCGATGGACGCGTTGGCCTGGGCCCCGGCATCGGCCACCGCCGAGGCTGGCTGGTCCTCGAGGTGCGGCAAGGCCGGATGGTCGGGGTGTTCGGCAAGCCACCGGTCGATCAGCGTCTCGACGACCCGACTGCGACGGAGCGTGCTGCGGATGAATGAACGGCCCCGCTCCGACTCGAAGTACTCGGTCAGCCGCGCATCGCCGGCGTATCGCTCGCGTCCCTGGGCGACCTCGGCTTCGACGTCGGCATCGGGCACCTCGACGCCTTCGATATCGGCGACCTTCGAGAGCACGAGCAGGGTCTTGACCCGCTTCTCGGCGTTGGGGCGGAAGTCGGCGTGCAGGTCCCCGGTCGTCTTCTCGACGGCCTTGAGGTAGGCGTCCTCGCCGATGCCCTGGCGGGCCAGCGATCCCTTGAACTCGTCGTGCATCACCTCGACCTCCTGGTCGATCAGCACGTCGGGCAGTTCGACGGTCGCATTGGCGACCGCGTACTCGATGATCCGATCGGCGAAGCCGTGACGGGCCCGGTCGAGGGCGTTGGCCTCGAGCCGGCGGCGGACGTCGCTGCGCAGCGCATCGACCGACGCGAAGTCGCCCAGGCTGGCCAGGAAGTCGTCGTCGAGGTCGGGCAGGATCTTCTCGCGCAGCTCCTTGAGCTCGACGCTGAAATGGGCGACCTGGCCGGCCAGACTCCCCTCGCCGTAGTCGTCCGGGAAGGTGATGTCGAACTCGGTCGTGTCACCGACCGTGAGTCCGACCAGGTTGGCCTCGAAGCCCGGGATCAGCCGCTCCTGTCCAAGGATGAGCGGCATCCGCTCCGACGTCCCACCCTCGAACGGCTGACCGTCCTTCGTGCCGACGAACGAGATGACCGCGTAGTCCCCGTCCTGCGCTCCACGCTCCTCGACTGGCGAAAGCGTCGCGTTCTGGTCGCGCAACTCCTCGACGACCTGGTCGATCCGGGCATCGTCGATGGTGTCGAGCTCCGGCGTGAAGTTGAAATGCTGGTAGTCGCCGAGGGTGACCTCCGGCCGCACGGGTACGGTCGCCTTGAAGATCAGCGGCTTGCCTTCCTCGGCCTGGACGACTTCGACGTCGGCATTGGTCAGGGGCAGGATCCCCTCCTGGACCAGCGCGTCGCGGTAGGCATCCTGCATGAGGTGCTCGACGGCCTCGTCGAGGACGACGCCCGGCCCCAGGTGGCGCTCGAGCACGGGTCGCGGCGCCTTTCCGGGGCGGAATCCCGGGATCCGCGTCCTTCGGGCGAGGGCACGGACCGCGGCATCGAGGGCGCGATCGAGGCGATCGGGTGGCAGCTCGATCTGGAGCTGGACGGAAGACTTGGGGGCTGGGGTACGGGTGATCTGCATCGCCGGGGCAGTATAG
>DASSMQ010000156.1:0-6727 GCA_035688805.1 Candidatus Limnocylindrales bacterium | reverse complement strand
GGTGGCCTGATCGTGAGCGCCTTCGGGTGGCGGGCGATGTTCCTGCTGGCGGCCCCGGTCGCCGTGGCCGCGCTCGCGGGCGTCGGGTGGCTGGCCCCGCCGCGCGCCGCCGGCATCGACGGCGCTCGACGCACGACGCATGCCACCGACCGGCCGATCGACCTCCTTGGGCTGGCGCTGCTGGCGCTCGCGCTCATCGCCGCGCTGATCGCCATCCGCGGCGGGCTCGATGACGTGCTCGGCATCGTGGCGACCCTCGCGGTCATCCCGCTGACCATCGCCTTCGTGCTCGCGGAGCTGCGCATCGACCACCCGGCGGTCGATCCGCGATTGCTCGCCCGCCCACCGTTCGCCGCGGCCCTCGTGGGGGTGTTCGGGTTGACGGTCGTCCTGCACGGCTGCTTCATCGTCGTCCCCTTGCTCGTGGAGCGCGTCCAAGGTGGATCGCCGGCGACCGGCGGCCTCGTCCTCCTCGGGATCTCGGCGCTGTGGGCGGTCGCCGCGCCGTTCGGCGGCCGGTTGTCCGACGTGATGGGGCGACGGCGGCCGGCTGTCATCGGGTCGGCGGTCGCGGCGGTCGGCCTCGGACTCATGTGGGCGTACGGGGCGACGTCGGGGACGCTCGTGCTCGGCATCCTCCTGGCCGTCGTCGGGTTCGGGATGGGTCTCGCCGGATCGCCGCGCCAGACGGCCGCGATGGAAGCCGTCGAGCCGGAACGGGCCGGGATGGCGGCCGGTACGTACTACACGGGCCGCTATCTGGGCGGCGTGGTGGGGGCGAGCCTCGCCGGTGCGGTCCTGGGTCGGGCTGTCACGGCGACCGGGGCGTCGACCACGTTCGGCCTGCTGGCCCTCACGGCGGGGCTCGTGGTGGTCGCCTCGCTGTGGTTGCCGGCGAGGGCTCGCCGAGCCTGATCGCGGCCGCGCCCAGGGTCAGGCTGGGACGATCATCACCCGGCACGGGGCAGCGGCGGCAACCCGGGCCGAGACGCTCCCGAGGAGCCGTCGAAGGTCGCGGTGAGGGCGGGCGCCCAGGACCAGCAGGTCGGGTCGCTCGCTCCAGGCCGCTTCGAGGATCGACTCGGCCGGATCGCCGTGCCACACGAACGCGGTCGCGGTCACGCCCGCCGCGCGGGCGCGCTCCCGGATGCCGGCGGTGCCTCGCTCCAGGCGGACACGCTCGCGATGGTTCCGGGCGACGGCCAGGATCTGGAGCACCGCGTGGTTCTCGGTGGCGAGCTCGATCGCCTCCTCGGTCGCGCCGGCGGAGGCCTTGTCGACGTTCGTCGCGAGCAGCACGTGGTGGATCCGCGAGGGCGTCGCGGTGGGTGCCCCGCTGGCCGGGGCTGTGGTCATGGCAAGCATCGGGGTGGTCCTCGTGGAGTGTGCCCCGATGGTCGAGTCATGACCGCGATCGCGGCGAGTGCCGAGCGGCCCGACCCGCGACGACCAATGGCCCGGGCCGGCGCCGGGCGGTCGAGCGCGATCGCGGCCGGCGGCCCGCTGGACCACGGTCCGAATGGCCCGCTGCGAGTCCCGAGCCTTCGGGACCAACGGCCCGCTCGCTCCCAGCGGCCCCAGCCGTACAACAGTGACGTCAACGACAGGGAGCGCCGGACAGGGCGCGGACCACCATCGAACGAGGTGCAGTGATGGAGACCATCTTCACGAAGGGCCAGCGCAGGGCCGCAGCCGTGCTGCGGATCGCGGTCGGCTCGATCTTCCTGGCCGCCGGGATCCAGAAGTTCTTCCTGGGCGCCGAGCCCTTCAGCGCCGCCGGGTTCCTCAAGTTCGGCACGGCGGGCACGCCGATCCTCGGCACGCCGGTCGAGAACGTCATCTACAACCCGACCCACGACTTCTGGGTCTCGCTCGCGGGCAACGCGGCGCTGATGCCGATCCTCAACTGGCTGGTCGTGTTCGGGCAGATCGCCATCGGGACCGCCCTGATCCTCGGCCTGTTCACCCGCTTCGCGTCGGTCATGGGCACGCTGATGATGCTGTTCTTCTTCGTCGCCGCCTGGGAATTCGAGCATGGCATCGTCAACCAGCACCTGACCTACGCGCTGGTCACCGGGTTCATCGGCTACATCGGAGCCGGACGGGTCTTCGGCCTCGACGGGATCCTCGAGAAGGTCCAGCTCGTGCGGACCACCCCACAGCTGCG
The DNA here is from genome assembly GCA_035688805.1 of Candidatus Limnocylindrales bacterium. Taxonomy (GTDB): domain Bacteria; phylum Chloroflexota; class Limnocylindria; order Limnocylindrales; family CSP1-4; genus SPCO01. The sequence continues at coordinate 4,560 of DASSMQ010000156.1, read as the reverse complement.
GTACGTCCTGGGCTGACCCAGGCAGCACCCACGGCGGCGGGCCCACCGGCCCGCCGCCGTACTCGTACGTCCGGGTCGATCGGAGGCGCGACATGGACATCCTGGTCGTCTACGGCACGCAGTACGGCAATACCCAGAAGATCGCCCAGGCGATCGCTCGGGCCCTCGAGACCGACCACCACGTCCGGCTGATCCAGGCGGCCGAGGCCCGGCACATTCGGGGCGAGGCCGTCGACCTCCTGTTCGTCGGCGCGCCGACCCAGATGCATGGATTGCGCCTGCTCGCCAAACCGTTCATGGAAGCGCTCGCCGCCCGTGGCTTCGAGGGCATCGCCGCGGCGAGCTTCGACACCCGGATGGGTCGCGAGCTCGACCGGCCGCTGGAGTCGAACGTCATCGCCCGACTGCTGACCGATGCGGGCTGCCACCTCGTCGTCCCGCCGGAGAGCTTCCTCGTCCTCGGGTTCGAGGGTCCGCTGGCGGATGGCGAGGAGGCCCGGGCGGAGGCCTGGGCGCGCTCGGTCGTCGACGCAGTCAGCTCGGCCGGGCCGGGGACCTAGGACCGCCGCGCTAGCGCCGTCGCCCGGCCAGCGCCACAGGACGCCGGACCGGCGCCCCAGCCACGGCTTAGCGGCCGAGCACCGTGACGGCCGCGACGCCGGAACGGGCGATCTCGACATCCTCCCGGGCGTGGACCCGCAGCACGGCGGGCCCGCGGGGAGCGCTCGCCAGCACCTGGTCGCCCCCGCCCGGGTCGCCGTCACCCCCGACCGGCACGCCGATGATCCCCAACCGCTCGCAGATCGACCGGCGCACCGTCGTCGCGTGCTCCCCGATCCCGCCCGTGAAGACGATCGCATCGACGCTCGGCAACGTCGTCGCGGCGGCCGCGATGCCTGCCGCCGCCCGACGAGCGAAGAGCTCCAGCGCGAGCCGGGCACGCTCGTCCCCGACCTCGGCCGCCGCCAGGACCTCCCGCATGTCGGCCGTGCCGCCGACGCCCAGCAGGCCCGAGCGATGGTCGAGATCCCGCTCGATCTCGTCGGCGGCGCGCCCGCCGCGCAGGAGGTGGAACACGATGCCGGGGTCGATCGAGCCGGCCCGGGTCGCCATCATCAGGCCCTCGAGCGGGGTCAGGCCCATCGAGGTATCGACGGATCGGCCGCCGTCGACCGCGGTCACCGAACAGCCACCACCCAGGTGCGCGACGAGCAGCCGAAGCTCGCCGACCGGCCGGTCCAGCAGGGCCGCCGCGCGGCCCACCGACCAGGCGACCGACAAGCCGTGGAACCCGTAGCGCCGCACGCCGTGCCGCTCCCCCCAGGCGTCCGGCACGGGATAGCGACGCGCAGCCTCGGGCAGGCTCGCGTGGAAGGCCGTATCGAATGCCGCGACGTGCGGGATGTCGGCCAGCCTCGACCGGGCGGCCCGGATCGCGGCCACGGCGACCGGATCGTGGAGCGGCGCCAGGGCCGCGAGCCCATCGAGCTCGACGAGGATCGGTTCGTCGATCACCACCGGCTCGACGAAGCGCTCGCCGCCGTGGACCACCCGGTGCCCGACCAGGTCGATCGTCGAGGGCGCGATCCCGGCGCGCTCCCCCTCGAGGAGCACCGTCTGCAGAGTGGCCCGTCGGTCGGCATCGCTCGCGTCGGCGTGCCAGTCGACGGTCGTCTCGAAGCGCGGCTCGATGTCCGGCAGGTCGAGCACCGTCGCCTTGAGGGTCGCCGAACCGGTGTTGACCACGAGGACGCGGCGCTCGGAAACGGTCTCCGCCGACCGGCGGTCGGTCAGGTGTGCCACCGGGTCAGCCTGGCCACCGCCAATCGCGGATCTCGGGTGGGTCCTCGCCGTGCTCGCGCGCGTAGGCTCGCGCCTGGAGACGCTGGTCGACGAGCTCTTGCCGCAGCAGCGCCTGCGTTGATGCCAGGCGCGGCACCCGGTCGATGACATCGATGGCCAGGTGGAAGCGGTCGAGATCGTTGCGCATGACCATGTCGAACGGCGTCGTGACCGTGCCCTCCTCCTTGTACCCGCGGACATGGAGGTTGTCGTGGTTGGTCCGCCGGTAGGTGAGTCGATGGATCAGCCACGGGTAGCCGTGGTAGGCGAACACGATCGGTCGATCGGTCGTGAAGATGGCATCGAATTCCGTGTCGGACAGCCCGTGCGGATGCTCCTTGGGGTCCTGCAGGCGCATCAGGTCGATCACGTTCACGAAGCGGATGCGCAGGTCCGCGGACCGTTCGCGCAGGAGGGCGACGGCGGCGAGCGCCTCGAGGGTCGGGATGTCGCCACACGACGCGACGACCACATCCGGGTCGCCGTAGTCGTTGCTGGCCCAGTCCCAGATCCCGAGGCCCCGGGTGGCGTGGAGGACCGCCTCGCCCATCGACAGGTAGGTCAGCGCGGGCTGCTTGCCGGCCACGATGACATTGACGTAGTCGCGGCTGCGCAGGCAGTGGTCGGCGACCGACAGCAGGGTGTTGGTGTCGGGCGGCAGGTAGACCCGGATGACCTCCGCCTTCTTGTTGACGACGTGGTCGATGAAGCCGGGGTCCTGGTGGCTGAACCCGTTGTGGTCCTGGCGCCAGACGTGGCTGGTCAGCAGGTAGTTGAGTGACGCGATCGGCCGGCGCCAGGCGATCTCGTTGGTCATCTTGAGCCACTTGGCGTGCTGGTTGAACATCGAGTCGATGACATGGATGAACGCCTCGTAGCAGCTGAACAGGCCGTGTCGGCCGGTCAGCAGGTAGCCCTCCAGCCATCCTTGGCAGAGGTGCTCGGACAGGATCTCCATCACGCGTCCGTCGTGGGCCAGGTGGTCATCGGTCGGGCGCGTCTCGGCCAGCCAGGTCCGGTCGGTCGCCTCGAACACGGCGTCCAGCCGATTGGAGGTCGTCTCGTCCGGGCCGAACAGGCGGAATGTGGTCGGATTGGCGGTGATGACGTCGCGCAGGTACGTCCCGAGGACCCTGGTCGCCTCGCTCGTCGCGCCGCCGGGGGTCGCGACCGCGACGGCGTAGTCGCGGAAGTCGGGCAGTCGCAGGTCGTGCAGCAGGATGCCACCGTTGGCATGGGGGTTGGCGCTCATCCGCCGGGCGCCCGTCGGGGCGAGAGCCGCCAACTCCGGGCGGAGCGTGCCGGCCTCGTCGAACAACTCCTCGGCCTGGTAGGAGCGCAGCCAATCCTCGAGCTGGGCGAGGTGCTTGGGGTTGCCTCGGACGTCCGCCAGCGGCACCTGGTGGGATCGGAACGAACCCTCGGTGGGCTTGCCGTCGACCTCCCTGGGGCCGGTCCAGCCCTTGGGCGTCCGCATGATGATCATCGGCCAGCGAGGCCGCTCGGCGGGCCCCGCCCCAACCTCGCGGGCCGCGGCCTGGATGCCGGCGATGTCGTCGAGGACGCTGTCGAACACCTCGGCCATCGCCTGGTGGACGAACGCGGGGTCGTCGCCGGCGACGAGGTAGGGCGCGTAGCCATACCCCTCGAACAGGCGGATGAGTTCCGACTCCGGGATCCGGTCGAGCACCGTCGGATTGGCGATCTTGTAGCCGTTCAACGCCAGGATCGGGATGACCGCGCCATCCGAGCGCGGGTCGAGGAACTTGTTCGAGTGCCAGCTGGCGGCCAGTGGGCCCGTCTCCGCCTCGCCGTCACCGACCACACAGAACACCACGAGGTCCGGGTTATCGAACGCGGCCCCGAAGGCGTGGACCAGGGCGTACCCGAGCTCCCCGCCCTCGTGGATGGAGCCCGGCGTCTCGGGCGTGACGTGGCTGCCCACGCCGCCAGGGAACGAGAACTGTCGGAACAACCGGGCCATCCCGGCCTCGTCGGAGGTGAGGTCCGGATACACCTCGCCGGAGGTGCCTTCGAGGTACGCATTGGCGACCGCGGCAGGCCCACCGTGCCCCGGACCGACGACCCACATCGCGTCAAGGTCTCGCGCTCGGATCACGCGATTGGCATGGACGTAGACGAGGTTCAGCCCGGGGGTCGTGCCCCAGTGGCCGAGCAGGCGGGGCTTCGTGTGCTCTGCTCGGAGCGGCTCCCGGAGCAACGGGTTGGCCATCAGGTAGATCTGCCCGACCGACAGGTAGTTGGCCGCTCGCCAATAGGCATCGATCCCGGCGAGCTCCTCATCGGTCAACGGCCCGCCGCTGCCGGTCGCAGTGTGCCGCGCGTAGGCGGTGTCGGCCACGGGACCTCTCCTCACCTGGTCAACGCACGGCGGTCGAGCGGGATCACCCGGCCTCACGCCGGCGGGTGACTGCAAGGGTACCCGGCCGATCGACTGCGGGCCGCGGACGCTGGATGGACGCGTCGCGGCCGGGGCCCTGGGCACCTGCCCGCGGACCCCGGCCGCGACACACCCCCCGGGTCGACCGCCCGGATACCCCCCCGGCGACCGGTCGGTGACCCCTCCGACGAACCTCAGCCGGCGACCGGCGCCGGCGTCGGGGCGCTGACGCCGCCGACCCGCGGCGCGCGGGTCGTCAGGATGCGCCAGGCGAGGATCAGCACCGCGCCGTAGCCGAGCAACGAGGCGATGCCCGT
>DASSMQ010000155.1:0-14592 GCA_035688805.1 Candidatus Limnocylindrales bacterium | reverse complement strand
CCTGGATGAACACGGTCCCGAAATTCGTGGTCTCGAACACGCTCAAGCGGGCCGACTGGGACAACACGACGATCATCTCGGGTGACGTGGCCACGCAGGTCGCCGATCTGAAAGCGCGGCCGGGTGGCGATCTCATCGTCTACGGCAGTCCGGACCTGGTCGACGAACTCCTCCGACACGACCTGGTCGACGAGTATCGACTGGCGGTCTACCCGGTGGTCCTCGGGAGTGGCAAGCGGATGTTCCGCGACCGCATCGACACGCATCACCTGCGCCTGGTCGATACCCGCACGTTCCCGTCGGGCGTCGTGGTCCTCACGTACGTCCCGGATCCCGATGTGCCGACCAGTCGGTTCGTCGACGAGTATCGCTGGACGCACGAGCAGATCCGGTCACTCCAGGCAGCCGAGGACATCGACCGGACGCTCGCGACCGTCATGTTCGCCGACATCGTCGACTCGACCGGCCGGGCCGCAGCGATGGGCGACCGTGCCTGGAAGAAGTTGCTCGAGCAGCACCAGCGGGTCGTCCACGGCGAGATCGATCGGTGGCACGGCCAGAACGTCGAGTTCACCGGCGACGGTGTCATGGCGGTCTTCGACGCGCCGACGCGGGCGCTCCGCTGCGCCTTCGAGCTGGTCGACGCGGCCCGAGGCCTGGGCGTCGAGACGCGTGTCGGCATCCACACCGGCGAGATCGAGCGCCGGGAGACCGGCGTCGGTGGCATCGCCGTGCACATCGCGGCACGCCTTCTCGGCCACGCGGAGAACAGCACGGTGGTCGTGACCAAGACCGTCCGTGACCTCGTGACCGGCACGGACCTGGTGTTCCAGGCGCTCGGCGCCGCCAGTCTTCGCGGGGTGCCGGGGGAATGGGAGCTCTTCGAGGCGAGGACGTCCGAGGGGTGAACCGCGGCCTGTGAGGCAGGCGTCGACCGGGCGCGCTACTACACGTAGGCGATCGAAGCCGGGACCTACCCCAGGTCCCAGAACGGATCGGTCAACCCGATCCGCGCCAGGATCGCCTGATTCTCCTCACGCGTGTGCGGACGCCAGTCCGGATCGAGTCGGTCACCCCACCAGGCGTCCGCGAGCTCGGCCAGCTTCGTGATCGAGATGACCGCACCGCGCGGCCGCCCGGCGAGCCATCGATCGACGTGGTCTTCCGACCGGAAGAGCAGCATCGCCCCTCAGGTGAAGCCGATGTCCTGCCACCACGAGATCGCCGGGACCAGGACGTGGAAGACGAGATCCGAGTCATCGGGTCGCCCCTGGCGGACGTTCAGGCGGATCGGTTCGTGGCAGTCGGCGCAGTGGGTGTCGATCACGCTGTCGACGTGGAGCGCCGCTCCGATCCCGAATGCGTCCCAGCCGCAGTTGGCGTACCAGCGCTTCCCGGCCGCCTCGACCCGGAATGGCGTTGGGACGGCCGAGAACGGGTTGGCCATGCGGATCTCGCCGGCGTCGTCGAGCACGAGCGCGTGCGCATCGTGCAGGCGCCGCCAGCCGGTCCGGACGTCCGGCTCCGACCACGATCCCGTGGCGGCGACCTCGGCGGCCGTGGGTGCCCGCGCGAGTTCGACGAAGCGCGCGTACGTCGCATTGCGAAGCTCGATGTCGGCGGTATCCAAGGTCGCCCATCATAGAGGCGCCCAAGACGTTGCTGCCCCGACTTGACGCCCACCTGATACAACCGTATGGTTGTATCAATGCAGCTCGCCTTCAATGCCGACCAGATCTTCGCCGCCCTTGCTGATGCCACCCGTCGTGACATCGTCCTGCGGGCGCTGAACGGCAACGAGGGCGTCGCCGAACTGGCGGACCACTACCCCATGAGCTTCGCGGCCGTGCAGAAACACGTCGCCGTGCTCGAGCGGGCCGGCCTGGTGACCAAACAGCGCACCGGCCGGCGAAAGGTGGTCCGCACCAACATCGAGGGGCTTCGCCTGGCGCGCGGCCTGCTCGATCAGTACGAGTCGCTGTGGCGCGGTCGGATCGATCGCATGAGCGAACTCATCACGCGCACCGAGGAGGCACGCCGATGACGGTCACCGCCGTCCGCAAGGACCCCGAGGCCCTGACCATGACCCTTACCGCCGAGTTCGACGCGTCACCGGAACGCGTCTGGCAGCTCTGGGCAGATCCGCGCCAGCTCGAACGTTGGTGGGGACCCCCGACCTACCCCGCCACGTTCACGCGACACGACCTCGCGGTCGGCAGCCACGTCGAGTACCACATGACCGGGCCGAGCGGCGACGAGCCCCATGGCTTCTGGGACATCGTGGAATCCGATCCGCCGCGCCGACTGGTCTTCGTCGACGGGTTCGCGTACGCCGACGGGACCCCCAACGAGGACTTCCCACGTAGCGAAGGGCGCGTCACGATCGAGCCCATCGATGATCGACGCACGCGGATGCGCATCGAAAGCCAGTTCCCGAGCACAGCGGCCATGGAGCAGGTCCTGGCCCTGGGCATGGAGGAAGGTCTTACCCAGGCCGTCGGCCAGATCGACGCCATCCTCGCCGAAGGAGTCACTGCATGACCACGATGACCGAACCCAGCACCCACGCCCTGGCTGCGCCGGGTGCGACCCTCACCTACGACGTCCGGCGCGTCGACTCCCCTTTCCCGCCCCTGTTCCTCATCGGTTCGCCGATGGGTGCCGGCGGCTTCGGGACCCTGGCGAGCCACTTCGCGGACCGCACGGTCGTGACCTACGACCCGCGCGGCGTGGAGCGGAGCACCAAGGACGATCCGACCAGCCAGTCCACGCCCGACCAGCACGGTGACGATCTGTCGCGCATCATCGGGGCGCTCGATATGGGGCCAGTCGATCTGTTCGCCAGCAGCGGCGGAGCGATCAACGCGCTCGCATTGGTCGCCAGGCACCCCGAGCAGGTCCGGACGCTCGTCGCTCACGAGCCGCCACTCGCGTCGATCCTTCCGGATGGCGACGCAGCCATGGCGTTCACCAAGGCGATCGCCGAGACCTATCAGCGAAGCGGCTTCGGAACGGCCATGGCCCAGTTCATCGTCGCCGTGAGCCACAAGGGCGAGATCACCCCCGAGTTCGCCGCGCAGCCGGCGCCCGATCCAGCGATGTTCGGGATGCCCGCCGACGACGATGGCAACCGGACGGACCCGCTGCTGTTCCAGAACATGGTCACGAGCACCCACTACCAGCCCGACTTCGACGCGCTCCGAGCTGCCTCGACCCGGATCGTCATCGCGGCCGGCGCCGAGTCCGATGGCGAGATGGCGCATCGGGGCGCCGAAGCCGTCGCCGAGCGACTCGGCCTGACGCCGGTCGTCTTCCCGAGTGGCCACGGTGGCTTCCTCGGGGGCGAGTACGGCCAGAGGGGCGAGCCTGATGCGTTCGCGGCGACCCTGCGCGAGGTGCTGTCCGAGCGTTGAATCCACGCCGGCGCGGGCGATGCCCGTGCCGGCGCGTTGCGCCGCTTACGCGGGGACCGGGACGCCCTTGATCGCGGCTGCGATCTCTCGGGCCCATGCTTCGATGACCGGCCACTCGCGGAAGTCGCCCGTCGGCAGGATCTTCTTGACGGCCGGCAGCATCCGGGCGAGTCGCTCGGACATCGCCTTGGGCGGATCATCCGGGTCGAACGCCCCGAGGAACACCTTGTGACCGCGGGGATGGGTCAGCGCGATGAGCTCATCGAGCTTCTTGCGCCCGCCGCTTCCGGGTCCTTCGGCCGGCCCGAATGCCTCCATGTGGTCGGCCTCCTCCATCGGGGCCGATCCAGACGGCACCGGACCGCTGCTGAACAGCCAGACCGGGCGAGACGCGAGCTCGGCCGCGTGGCGCTCGACGAACGTCACTGGTGCATCGAGCCAGCGCCCCATGTAGACGCCGCTGCCGATCACGACCGCGTCCGGAGCGCCGATGTCGCGGACATGTTCGGCCGATTCGACCCGGGCCTCCAGGCCTTCGGACGTCAGCACCTCGCCGATCCGCTCCGCGATCCCCTGCGTGCCGCCGTGACGACTGCCGTAGACGACCAACACCTTCGCCATGTCATGCCTCCTGGCCGGCCGCCCGAGGCTGAGCCGGCACATCGCCATTCGTTCACGATCATTGAACTTGGCGTGCCGGGGCGGGCGGTAGGGTCGGACGGCCTGCGGGAGGGGTGCCGAGCGGCGTTTGACTCGTCTGTCGGTGCAGCGCCGACGAAACACGCGCGCCTTGGCCGTGATCAGCTCGGGACGGCGGCGGGCGCAGGATGACGAGCCGATATCCGTGTGTCACCGTTGGTCCCCAGATGGCCACACCGCGCAGCGCGCCGCGTCACACCCGCGGGCCCTGCCCGTCCGAAGACCCGTGAGTCGATCGCGCCTGGCCTCATTCGTCACCGGACTGTCCATCGTCATCGTCCTCGGCGGCTGCGTCAGCGGTCCGGCGCCGTCGGATCCCGCCGAGACGTCCGCCGTCGCGTCGACAGAGCCGCTGCCGTGGTCGAGCGTTCCGAGCCTCGCTCCATCGGTCGCGCCAGCCCAGTCGTCCCTCCTTCCCTCCCCATCGATCGCGTCGGCGGCGCCGAGCATTGGGGCCGTCTCGACGTGCGTGGACCGGACGTTGGCTGCGCTGACCGAAGCGCAACGGATCGGCCAGCTGTTCGCGGTCGGGCTCGCGAACGACCGGCTCGACGCGACGTCGCGACAGCTGATCATCGCCAACCGTTTCGGCTCGGTCTGGTATCGGGAGACGACCACCATCGGCGTCGCGGGCGTGCGTCGGGTCGCCGATGCCGCCCAGGCGCTCGCGACGGAAGCGGTCACGGGTCGCGTCCGGTTCTTCGTGGCGGCGAACCAGGAGGGCGGCCGGATCCAGGCACTCGCTGGTTCCGGCTTCGACACGATCCCCTCGGCCGTCGACCAAGGGGCGATGCTGCCGGCCACGTTGGAGACGCGCGCGACGGCGTGGGGGACGCAGCTTGCCGCGGCCGGCGTGAACCTTGACTTCGCGCCCGTGGCCGACGTCGTCCCTGTCGGGACGGAGCGGCGCAACGCGCCGATCGGCCAGTTGCAGCGCGAGTTCGGCAGTGATCCCGGCGGCGTCGGGTCGCGCGTGGCCGCGTTCGTCCGAGGCATGCGCGCGGCCGGGGTGGCCACGACCGCAAAGCATTTCCCGGGCCTGGGTCGGGTGGCCGGCAACACCGACTTCACGGGCGCCGTGATCGACACCGTCACGACGCCCCAGGATCCGTATCTGACGCCGTTCAATCGGGCGCTCAGCGTCCATGTGCCGTTCGTGATGGTGTCGCTGGCGACCTATGACCGGATCGACGCCGACCATCTCGCCGCGTTCTCGCCGACCGTGATCGAGACCGTGCTCCGCGGCGAGCTCGGCTTCCGGGGCGTGGTGATGTCGGACAGCCTCACCGCGACCGCGGTCGCCGACATCGACCCCGGTCAGCGCGCGATCGACTTCATAGCGGCAGGTGGCGACATGATCGTGCTCGGGCCGATCGACGTCGCCGTGCCCATGGTCGCGGCGCTCGCCCAGCGCGCGGCGGCGGATGCGGTGTTCCATGCCCGGATCGACGAGTCGGCCCGGCGCATCCTGACCGCCAAAGACGCTTCCGGGCTGCTGCCCTGCTCCGGCTGAACCTCGCGCGGGACGGTCGGCTCAGCGCCAGTCGACCGAGCGGACCTCCACGGGCTCGTCGACGCCCTTCAGGGTGAGCAGGCGGGGCTCGGACAGGCCCGACCGATCGGCCCCGACGGCATCCCTGGCCGCGGTCGAGATCAGGATCTCCTCCCCGGCGGCGGCCGCACCGATGCGGGCGGCGACATGGACGCCCCGACCCCGGTAATCGCGTCCCTCGCGGGTCGCCTCGGCCGTATGCAGACCGATCCGGACCAACGGCGCGAAGCCGTGTTCGCGTCTGTGGCGCGCGAGGCGTCGTTGGATGTCGATCGCGCAGGCGAGGGCGTCGGCTGCCCGCTCGAAGGTGACGAAGAAGCCGTCACCGGTCGACTTCACTTCCTCGCCCCGGTACTCCGCGAAGGCTGACCGGAGCTCGCGGTCGTGCCAGCCCAGCAGCGAACCCCAGGCGTCGTCGCCGATCAGGCCGACGAGGTCGGTCGAGGTGACGATGTCGGTGAACATGAACGAACGGGTGATCCGACGCGCGTCGCCGCTGGACCCTTGGTCGACGCTGCCGGACGGGCCGTCGGCGCCCAGCAGGGCGTCGACGTGTTTGAGGTCGAGCGTCGCCCCAAGGCGCTCGAAGACCGAGCGGACCGCCCGAAGGTCGCGACGCGCCGCCGAGACCTCGCCTTCGGCAGCGAGGGCCTCGGCATAGTGCAGTCGAGCCCGGGCGGCTTCGTAGGGCAGATCCGTCTCCTGCCAGAGGCGCCACGACCGGCCAAGAAGGGACGAGGCCTCGGACGGTCGGTCTTCGCCGAGCAGCAGCTCGCCACGACCCGTCATGGCGCCCGCTTCGAAGACCGGCTGCTGGTAGTCTCTGGCGACCGCCTCCAGGTCGTCGACCGCCCGCCCGGCAGCCTCCAGGTCGCCGGCAGCGAGCGCGATCTCGATGCGGGCCGGCAACAGTCGGCCAAGCGCCCCTCGATCGAAGGCCCCGCCCTCGGCGGTCGTCGTCGCGACCGCGACGGCACGACTGATCAGACGGCTGGCCTCCTCGATGTCGCCGCGGGCCAATTGGAGGAGGGCCAGACCGGGCTGCGCATCATGACCGTACTCGTAGGCACGGTCGAAGGCGTCGCTGGCCCCGTCGAGGTCACCCATCCGGAGCCGGACCTCGCCGACGGCGTAGTGGGCATAGCCCACCCCGTCGAATAGGCGGAACCGCTCCAACTCCTCGCACGCCTGGCGAGCGTCGCGCTCCGCCTCGGACCACTGGCCGCGGAGCATCTTGAGTTCGGCTCGGTGGACGCGACAGATGCCCGGGTAGCCGCCGACGCCTTGGCGTCGCATCCAGCGCTCGCCCTCGTCGGCCCATTGCCGGGCTCGATCCAGGGCCCCGGCGCTCCGGCAGCCGGCGATGGTGGTGCAGTAGATGTCGCTCGCGGGCACGAGCCCGACCTGGCCCGATGACGCGGCCGCAGCGGCTTCGTCGAGCTGGGCGAGGCCCGCCTTCAGGTCCCCAGCGAACGCCCTGGCCATGCCCGCGAAGCTCATCGCCATGAACTCGGAATCGCGGTCCTGGATCTGGTGCGCGAGGGCGATCGCGGCGTCCATCTGCCCGATCCCGTCCGCGAGACGGTTGGACATCAGCGCGTCGAGGGCGTGGAAGATCGCGATCCGAGCGCGCAATGGCGACTCGGGATCGTCCGCGACCATGCGCTCCGCACGGGTCAGCCAACCCACACCGATCGAGGTCGCCTGCCTGCGGAACGCCTGATAGGCGAGCGTGAGGGCGATGTCCGCGGCATCGGTCGTCCGCCCTGCCGCGTTGTAGCCCGCGAACGCCCGCTCGAGGGCATCGGTCGCATCGTCCGGCCGGCCGAGCCAGTAGGCGGCGGTTCCCAGACGCTGGAGGTCCTCAGGTGCCAGGTCGCCCGTGTCGTCGGCGGCGGTGAACGCCTCGACCGCGTCCGCCCACGCGTGGCGGCCGAAGGCGTCCCGGCCCAACTCGACTGGATCGACCATCGGGGCGTTCCCACGGATGTCGGTCGCACGCACGTGCGCCCTGCTCTCTACGGTACCCCGGCTGCCCTCGAACAGCCAACCCTCGTCCTCGGAGGCGAGAGGAGTCGTTCAGCGGTCCTGGACCGGCCCGACTCCGTTCTCGAGTCGCTGCGCGTACGCGTCCAGCCGATCGAGTTCGTCGCGGTAGATCTGTTCGATCATCCGGGGGGCGAAGAATCGCTCGAGGATCCCGGCGATGCCGGCCGCCGGCTGCCAGCGCGTTTCGATCCTTGTCCTCGACTGGGTCCCGACCGGCGTCACCGTGAAGAGGGTGTCCATATGGCGGCCGAGGACCTCCTCGCGCAGCGTGTCTGCAGTCGATTCCGTCGCGCGCGACCGAAGGAGCTGGCTCCGTCCGCCGATCTTCATATCGAAGCGCATCACGGTGCCGACGCCATAGCCGCCCTCCTCGACGACGAAGCCGGAGAACGCTGGCGGCAGGATGTTCGGATGGTGGTTGCGATAGTCACGCAGGACCTCGAGCACGGTGGCTGCGGATGCGTGCGTGTCAGCTTCGGCTGCGGCAACGAGCGTGGTCACGGGTCTCTGTCCCTTCGATCATCGGGGCTGTCTGACGTGCGGATGCGGCCCCCGAAGTCCCGCTCCACTTGCCAGTCATACGGGCGAAACGCGGGCATCGGTTCGCTGCGCCATGCCGTTCCAGTCGCGGCGCTATCGTGGCGAATATGAAGCTCCGCGCTCCCTCGACCCGTGCGGGCATGGGGGCCATCCCCCATGCGGGCGGCACGTCGTTCCGGGTCTGGGCGCCGCACGCGACGGCGGTCTTCGTGACCGGCACGTTCGACGACTGGGCCGGCGATCGGATCGAGCTCCGGCCGGATGGCGATGCGACGACCGGGACGTGGTCCGCGGACGTCCCCGGTGTGGAACCCGGAGCCGAGTATCGCTTCACCATCCGGACGCCCGACGGCGATCTGTCGCGCCTCGATCCGTACGCGCGTCACGTCACGAACTCGGTGGGCAACGGGATCGTATACGACGCGTCGGGGTTCGATTGGGACGACGATACGTTCCAGGCGCCGGGGTGGGACGACCTGGTGATCTACGAGATCCACATCGGTACGTTCGCGGCGAGCGAGGATCGCAAGGGCACCTTCGATGCCGCCCGACGCCGCCTCCCCTACCTCGATAAGCTGGGTGTGTCGGCGGTCCAGGTCATGCCGCCGTTCGAATTCGCCGGCGACGTCTCGTGGGGCTACAACCCCGCCCATCTGTTCGCGATCGAGTCGGGCTACGGCGGACCGGACGCCTTCAAGCGCTTCATCCGCGATGCCCACCGTCACGGGATCGCGGTGATCGTCGACGTCGTCTACAACCACCTCGGCCCGTCCGACCTCGATCTCTGGCGGTTCGACGGCTGGCACGAGGGAGACGGCGGCGGCATCTATTTCTACAACGACGACCGAGCCGCCACGCCGTGGGGCGCGACCCGCCCGGATTACGGTCGCGGCGAGGTCCGCACGTTCCTGCGTGACAGCGCGCTCACCTGGCTGGAGGAATTCCGCTGCGATGGGCTCCGGTTCGACGCGACCCTGTACGTGCGGACCGTGGACGGCGATCAGTCCGACCCACCGCGCGTCATCCCCGACGGCAAGACGTTCCTGTCCTGGGTCAACGATGAGGTCCGGGCCCGCCAACCGTGGAAGATCACCATCGCCGAGGACCTCCAGGATGACCCGTCGCTGGTCGTGCCGACGGCGGAGGGCGGGTTCGGGTTCGGTGCCCAGTGGGACAAAGGCTTCATCCGACGCGTCCGACCGGCCCTGGTGGTGTCCGACGATGACGCGCGCGACATCGCCGCGGTGAGCGCGGGGATCGTCGGCGAAGGCAGAGGCGCGCCGCAGACCAGGGTCATCTACACCGAATCCCACGACGAGGTCGCGAACGGCGAGACCCGCGTCCCGGAGGCGATCGCGCCCGGCGAAGCCGGCAACTGGTGGGCCAAGAAGCGCTCGATCCTGGGGTCATCGCTCGTCCTCACTTCGCCCGGGATCCCGATGCTCTTCCAGGGCCAGGAGCTGCTCGAGGACCGGTGGTTCGACGACACGGTCCTCCTGGACTGGGAAAAGGCGAGCACGAACCGCGGAGTGCTACGCCTCCATCGCGATCTCATCGCGTTGCGGCGCGATCGGGACGGGTCGACCCGCGGCCTGCGCGGCGCCAACGTCGCCATCACCCGGGCCGACCCGGGGGCCAAGCTCCTGGCCATGCACCGTTGGTCCGACGGCGGCCCGCACGACGACACGATGGTGATCGCCAACTTCTGCCACGAACCGGCGGTCGACGTCGCGATCGGCTTCCCGGCTCCGGGGCCCTGGAACGTCCGCTTCAACGCGGACGCCTCCACATACGACGCCGAATTCGGCTTCGATACGTTCGACATCGTCGCGGACGGCCCCCCGGCCGACGGTTGCCCGCAGAGCGGTGTCGTCTCGATCGGCCCGTACAGCGTGGTGATCTTCTCGCGCGAGACCTAGACGCGAGTCGGGCGGCGGTCGAGATCCCGCCCGTGGTCGGAGGCGGGATCCACCCCGGGGCGGATGTGCGCCATGGCTGTTACGTGGAGGGTATCGGGAGCCGGCCCTGCTCCGGCCCGAACAAGGCCCTCGCCATGAACCGCACCGCCATCCTTCGCGTCGCCGGCGTATCCGTGGCCGTCGTCGTGGTCCTGACGCTCGTAGCGCGTGGTCGTTCGAATGGCGAGATCGCCCAGGACCTCGTCGTCGGCGAGGCGACCGTGAAGACCCACATCGGTAGCATCCTGGCCAAGCTTGGCCTGCGCGACCGTGTCGCCGCCGTGATCCTCGCGTACGAGTCAGGCCTGGTGGAACCCGGTCACTGACCGAGTGGGTGCCAGGACCGGCCGCCGTCGGTCGTCTCGAGGAGCAGGGACGCGAGCGTGTTGCCGTCGCACCACGGGTCGGGCCGTCTCGTACCGAATGGCCGCGGCTTGCGGGAACACCCGTGGAACGTCCAGGCGTGGGTCGGGCTCGCGTAGCTGTCGGAGCCGTTGATCTGATCGCCCATCAGGGCCCGCCAGTGGTGTCCCGCGTCGTCCGAGGTCAGGAGTGGCGCCCCCGACTCGTCGGTATAGACCCAGTCCGTGTCGGTGACGCGGTAGGTCGCGTTTCGCGACCCACCGGGCGGCGCAGGCACGGCCGTGAGTTCCTGCCACGTCCGGCCGTCATCGTCGCTGCGGAACAGGCCAGTGCGATCGCCGTTGCTGATGGCCAGGACGATGCGGCCGTCACCGGAGATCAGCGGCGTCCCGACGATCCACTTGAGTTCGTCGGCGCGGACCCAGCGCGCCACCGGGAACCGACGTGCTTGCCACGTGGCACCGCCGTCGCTCGACATCCAGAGGTGATCGTTGTCGAAGGGACGGTTGTCGGCCTTGCCGAGGTTGAGCCACATGACCCCGTTGCCCCGTCCGGCAAGCTTCTCGCGACCGGGGATGGATCCGATCGTCGGGGACTCGAACGTTGCGCCTCCGTCGGTCGTCCGGTAGACCTGCAGCCTGTCGTCCTGCCGGTAGAACGAGACGGAACCGACGAGCGGTGAATGGAACAGCAGCAGGGTCAGCCCAAATCGGGCTTCGACGGGCAGGCTGGCGACTGACCAGGACGCCCCACCGTCATGGGTCGCGGCGATCGCGGATGACGAACCCTGGCTGGACGCGACGAACGCGGTGTCGGCGTCGACCACGGCTTGCTCGGTGATCGGTCCGTCATGCGGAGGCGCTGTGTCCGTCCAGGTCCGGCCCCCATCGGTCGTCCGATAGAGACTGGCGACGGTCACGACCCAGCCGATCTCGTCGGTGATCAGATGCGGGCCTGACCACGCCTCCGCGCTGAAGTCGTGGGGTGCGCCCACGCTTTGGACGACCGATGGTGACGGCACGGCCGCCGGCACGACGACCGACGGCACGGCAACCGAGGACGCCGGGGACGCCGAGAGCTCTGCCGGTGCCACGGGTCGCTCGGATGGGACGGACAGGTCGCGGTTCCCGACGATCGTGACGCCCACGATGGTGCCGGTCACCAGGGTCGCCGCGACGAGGAGGAGCGCTCCCCTGCCCCGCCGGAGGCCGGGGATCGTGCTCCGGGCGGCCGGCCGCTGGACGACCTCGCGGGCGAGCGCGGCGATGGTCGGCGCCAGCTCCACGGGCGGTGCGCCGGCCGCTCGCGCTCGCAGCATCCGCTCGATGGCGGCGTCGCTCAGCTGCCGGTCTACGTTCGAGGTCATCGCCGCGCCCCACCTTCCGCGACGAGCGCGCGCGCCAGGGCGCCGCGGGCGTCGGCCAGCCGCCACTTGAGGGTCCCGACCGGGATGCCGAGCGTCGCCGCGATCGACGCCAGGGGCTGATGCTCCAGGTGATGGAGGACGAGGATTGAGCGCTTGTCGGCGTCGAGTCGGTCGAATGCCCGCGACAGCACGTCGGTGTCGCCCACCTGGTCCTGGAGCGCGGGCGCGGCATCACCCCGATCGAAGGACGGCTCGAGCCTGATCTCACGGACCCGCGCCCGGCGCCGAAGGATGGTCCGGCACGCGTTCACGACGATGCGTTGGAGCCAGGCATCGAACTGGGCAGGGTCGCGCAGCGCGGCAAGGTCGCGCCACGCCGACACGAACGCGTCCTGGGTCGCATCGCGAGCGTCCTCCTCGTTGCCGAGGATCGCCTTAGCGGTCCGGTAGGAGCGGTCGAGTTGGGTGGCCACGACCTGCTGGAACGCATCGCCATCGCCCCGGCTGGCGGCGCGGATCAGGTCGGACCGACTCTCGGCTGGGACGCGAGCCGCCAGCGCCGATGCGCGCTCGATCACGGCTCCGTCCTTCGTGGATCCGCGGTCGCTCGATCGCGTCGTCGCTTCATGCCACTATCGATGCGTCCGGTGGCCCCCTGGTTGGGTCGATCTTTGCTGACGCCGTCTCATGCTCGGGCGACAGACCCGGACGCGAGCGCCGCCTCGAACTCGAGGACCAGTGCCCGGCGATCGGTGTCGTCCAGCCAGGTCGACTCGATCCCCTCGATCGCGATGCGCCCGAGGTCGTCGGTGTCGTAGCCGTAGGCGTCGCCGACGCGCTCGTACTCGCGGCCGAGGTCGAGGTCCATCATGGTCGGGTCGTCCGTGTTGATGGTCAGCAGCAGGCCGGCATCGCGCATCACCCGGAACGGATGCGCCTCCAGCGACGGGAACCGGTTGGCGATGACGACGTTGCTGGTGGGACAGACCGTCAACGGGATCCGGTCGTCGGCGACCCTCGCCATCAGAGCCGGATCGTCGGCGATGGCCACCCCGTGGTCGATGCGCTCCGCTCCGAGGTCGTCGAGGGCGATCCGGATGTTCTCCGACGTCGCGCCGACAGCCTCGCCCGCGTGGCAGGTCCGTCGGAGGCCGAGTCGACGAGCGGCCTCGTACGCCGGCGCGAGGGCGCGGAAGTCGATGCCCGACTCGGTCGAATCGGCGCCGATGCCGATGACGCGTTCCGCTCGACCGGCCCGTCGCAGCGCGCCGAGCCCCTCGACGAGCTCCAGCCCGGCCGCAGGCCCGTACGCTCGGTCCATGTCGCCGATGAGCATGCTGCGCACCCCGGTCTCGGCTTCGGCCGCCTGGATGCCGTCAGACAACCCGGCCACGATCTCGCCGAGGTCCTGTCCCGCGGCGAGGTGGCGGGCCGGGGTGAAGAACATCTCCCGGTAGCGCAGGCCGTGGGCTGCCCCGTCGATCAGCGACTCGTAGGCGATCCGGGCCCAGTCGTCGCGCTCGACCAGGGTCTCCTGGACGAGCCAGAAGATCGACAGGAACGTGTCGAGGGAGTCGTACCGGTACAGCTCCGCGGGATCCTCCGCCGGGAGCGGTCGGCCCGCCTTGTGGGCCAGCTCCACGACCGTCCCGGAGCGCACGCTGCCCTCGACATGGCAATGCAGCTCGACCTTGGGGATGCGGTCGGCGATGGTCACCGGACGTAGCTCGCGCTGTTGATGTCGATGGTCGTGCCGGTCGCGTGGCGAGCCAGCCCGGATGCCAGGAAGGCGATGACGTTGGCCACGTCCTGTGGCTGGGCGACCTCGCCGAGACCGGTGTCGCGTGCGGCAGCCTCGACCCCGAACTTCTCGGCGAACGGGGCGTTGAACGGGGTGTCCACGTACCCCGGCGCCAGGGCGAAGGCCGTGACGCCCTGGCGGCCGTACTGCCTGGCGATGGTCCGGGTCATGGCCACCACGCCCGCCTTGGCCGCGGCGTAATGCCAGAACTCGGGGTCCTCGCCACGGAAGGCCGCCCGGCTCGCCAGGTTGATGATGATGCCGCCGCCGTCCTGGGCAGCGTACGTCTGGATCGCCGCGCGGCAGAGGATCGCCGGGGCGACCAGGTTCACGCCGAGCGACAGATCCCAGACCGCCGTCCACTCCTCGAGCGACAGGTCCAACGGGGCCGGCGGGTAGATCCCAGCGTTGTTGACGAGCACGTCGATCCGGCCGTGGATCGCCAGCGCGTCCTGCCAGAGCGCATCGGTGGCCGCCCGATCGCGCAGGTCGGCGGGGAGTGCCTGCGCGCCCTCGCCCAGGTCCGTCACGAGTTCGGTGAGCACCGGTGACGGGCGATCGTGGACGATCAGGCTGGCGCCGGCGCGGGCCATGGTCCGCGCGGCGGCCGACCCGATCCCACCCGCGGCGCCGGTGATGAGGACGATGCGGCCACGCAGATCGATCATGTCTCCCTCCCGACCATCGCCACGACCCGAACTTGCGGTTCGCGCCGGACGGACGTGTCTTGACCCCGCTTCGGCGTAGCGTAAGACTGTCGTGCGTGAGGAGCGGGCGCGAATGACAGGCTCCTCCGCGCCGACCGCCCTGCTCGAGGTGGACGGCCTCTCGAAGTCGTTCCGGGGGCTCCA
>DASSMQ010000154.1:0-4738 GCA_035688805.1 Candidatus Limnocylindrales bacterium | reverse complement strand
GAAGTAGCCGCGGTAGACGAGCCCGTAGCCGTCGAGCAGCATCAGGCGTTCGGTGGGCACGAACGAAGTGTAGCCGGAGACCCCGGCGAATCGGCCGGTCGCGGCCTTGCCTACGACCCGACGCGGCGCGCCGTCCAGCGGAGGAGGAAGAGCCCGAGCCCTGCCACCAGCAACAGCCCGGACAGGAGGAGCAGCGGCGACGGACTTGAGGTCGAGTCGATCGGCGCCGAGCCCTGCGCAGCGTCCGGGGCGACCGGGTTGGTCAAGCCGGCACGCGGCGACGCGTTGGCGCCCCCGGCCGCTGCGTCGGCCGCAGCACGTCCCTGGCCGGCGAAGAATCCGGGCGTGGTCGCGCCCGGGCCGGCGGGCAGGGCCGGGACCGCCGCGGAGGGTTGCGCGGCGGCAGCCGGTACGGGTGCGGTGGTCGTCGACGGCTCGCCGGCGATCTTGATCTCGGTCGAGGTATCGCCTGCACCCGATGCCACCGCCGACGCAGCAGGCGCGGCCATCGGAGCCCCGGCGCCTGCCGAGGAGGTCTCGGCCGGGCCGCTGGTCGCCGAGCCGAAGGAGGGCAGCGGGGCGCCGCCGACGAGGATCCCGATGATCCCGAGCGTCGTGAGCCCGACGGCCAGCGGCCTCGTCAGCGAGTCACGTGAGCCGCCGAACGCGGCGACCCACCGTCGCCAGCCCGACCGTCGCAGACGCGCGGCGTCGGCCTCGGTCAGCCGATAGTCGAGCGGACGCGCCGGGGTGGGCAGCTGGATCGTCGCCGTCCTGATGGCGACGACGTCGTCATGGAGCGCCGCGCACAGGCTGCAGTCGGCGACGAGGCGCTCGGCCGCCGTTCGATCGCCTGGGGCGAGCGAATGATCGGCGAGCGATGCGACGAGCATCGTGTCGTGCGAGGCATGGGCGGATGCGGCCCGGGGATCGATCATCTCACGGCTCAGACGGGGGGCCGCTGCGAGCGGTTCCCCCGTCAGCCGTGCCGCGTCGGCCTCGGTGAGCCGGTAGTCACGAGTGCGGGCCGGCGTGGGTTGGGCGTGCGTGGCGTCCGCCAGCGCCAGGAGGTCGCTGTGCAATCTGGCGCAGTCCGCGCAGGCCTCGATCAGCGCCGTACCGGACGCCCGTTCCGTGGCGGACGCATCGGCGTCGAGCAGCGCGACGATGAGCTCGGGGTCATGGGTCTCGTGATCGGGGCTCGGGACGGCCTCGTCGCGGATGTCAGCCACGGAAGAGCTCCATCCGATCCTCGAGCAGGCTCCGAAGGGCCAGCCGGCCGCGGTGGATCCTCGACTTCACGGTCCCGAGCGACACGCCGGTCATGTCGGCGATCTCGGCGTAGTCGAAGCCTTCGACGTCGTAGAGGACGATCGCGACGCGCTGGTCATCGGTGATCCGAGCGAGCGCGCCCGACAGGACGCGCGACCGCTCCGCACCGATCGCCGTGTGCTCGGGGTCCGCTTCGGCGCCCGCCGGTGGCTGCCAGCTCTCGTCGTCGAGCTCGGGATAGGGCTGCACCGGCCGTCGCTTCCGGGCGCGCTGCGTGTCCATCGCGGCGTTGACGCAGATGCGGTTGAGCCACGACTTCACGCTGCCGCCACGGAACGAGGTCAGGTTGCGGAACGCCGAGAAGAACGCCTCCTGGACGCAATCGGATGCCTGGTCGCGATCCGGGACCATCCGCACGACGAGCGCGAACAGCTGATCCTGATAGAGGCTGACGAGGTCGTTGAACGCGTCGAGGTCGCCGTCGCGGGCACGCTCGAGCAGGATGAGGTCTCGGCGCTGGACGGGATCGTCGGGAACGGCGGTCGAGCGAAGGTCCTCCACGGACGGGGGGTCCCTCCGGACGGCGAGTCTGAGGCCGGGCGAGTCTAGCATCGGTCCCGGCGCAGACGTCGGACCGGGCGATCCGGTTCCGTGCCGCTCGGCGCCGGCTACTTGATCGGGAAGCTGGCCCCCGGCAGCCCCAGCCCTGGCAGACCACCGGGTCCGCCGCCCGGGAGCCCTACCGGGACCAGGCTCTTGACGTCCTTGGGCAGCAGCGGCCCGAGCACGGCGAGCACGAACGGCACCGTGGTGTGGATCAGGAATTGCCCGATCGTCGAATGGTCGAGCGCACGGCTCACGTCCTTCAGGAACCCGAGCCCCGGCTCCTTGACGAGCGAACCGGCCGTCCCGAAGTAGGTGTCGAGGATCACGATCGCCGCGGAGATGAGCAGGATCGCCTCGACGAACCCGAACACGGCCCCGAGCGCCTGGTCGACGCGATGCGACCAGCCGACCTTCGCGGTCTTGAGGATCGGCCGCGTGACGAGGTGCAGCGCGAACACGAGGACGGTGAACGCGACCGAGTAGCCGACCATGTCCGCGTACTCGGTCGGGATCTGCGGGAAGACCTTGACGAGCAGCGCGCCGGCGGGTTCACGCAGGTAGGCGCCCGCGACGAACGAGACGGCGATGTACGCCAGCCCGGCGAGGCGCTGGAGCAGGCCGGTGCTCCAACCGAGCCGGACGAACCCGGCGATGAACAGGAGCAGGACCAGATCGGCCACGCGCGCACGATACGACCATCGGCCGGCTCCCTGCCGAGAGGTTGGCTACACTCCTCGCGCCCCGGAGTGGCGGAATGGCATACGCAGCCGACTCAAAATCGGCCGCCCGCAAGGGCATGAGGGTTCGACTCCCTCCTCCGGGACCATGCGAGCGAACGCAGGCGATCGGTCGGTCGTCGCACACGCTCGCTTGTATGCCGACTGCAATCCCCGAGCCACCCCCGGATGTGGCTCCCCTACACGCCCGCTCCCCTATCGTCACCGCGAGACCTGTTACCCGAGGAATCGTGATGGCGACCCAGCAAGCCGACCGCGCCCGAGCCTGGACCGATCGAGCGACGACCGATGGGGTTCGAGGTGGGGCGGACGCGGACGCCCGGTCCGACCTCCGACCGTGGGTCGTGATCACGATCCTGGCGCTGGCGGGGTTCGCGGTCGTCACCGCGATCGTCGCGGCCGGCGTCACGATCCCGTTCGATCGTCCCCTGCTTGACGCGCTGCATGGCCTGGGTCAGTACATGGAGGTCTGGCGCGACGTTTCGGCGAGCGCGAACCTGCCCCTGATCGCTATCGGGGTGGGGATCGTCGTCTGGCTGATCTGGCGCCACCACGTCGCCGAGGCGGTCATCGTGGTCGTCTTGCTGGCCCTGATCACCGCCGGCAGCGAGCTGGTGAAGCAGGTCGTCGCCCGGCCACGGCCACCGGGGTTCGTCAACGGCGAGCTGGGCGTCGTCTACAGCTACCCGTCCGGCCACATCCTCGAGGCGACCGTGATCTACGGGATCATCGCCGTGCTCGTCTGGCGCAGCAGCCTGCCTCGGGCCGTCCGGCTGATCCTTCCGATCCTGTTCGCGGCCATCCTCGGGTTGATCGCGGTGTCTCGCGTCGCGGTCGGCGCGCATTACCCGAGCGACGTGCTCGGCGGGTTCCTGGCCGGGATGGGGTTCCTCGCGCTGTTCGTGATCGCCACCGAGCTCCTCCGTCGGCGTGAAGCGACCAAGCGGGATCGCGAAGGCGACGGCCGGACGGGATCGGCACGGGACTGATGCGACCGGAGCGCGTGTTCGTGGTCGGGCGCCGCCGGCCGAAGCGGCAGATCGGTGCCGCCGTCCGGGACGTCGAGCGCCACGTGCGCAACGACGGGCTGCGCGTGGACTCGCTCGTCGTGGATCACAAACGGGAGGTGCGCAAAGCGACCTCGAAAGCCGTCAAGGACGGGTACGACCTCGTCATCGCCGTGGGCGGCGATGGGACCGTCGTCCAGGTCGCGGACTCCCTGGATGGGACGGAGGTGCCGATGGCGATCGTCCCGACCGGGACCGGCAACCTGCTGGCCGGCAACCTGGGCATCCCGCGCTCGCTGGACGAGGCAGCCCGCGTCGCCCTCGAGGGCCGGCGCCGGTCGATCGACCTAGGACGCGTGGCGATCGGGCGCAAGAAGGCGCGCTCCTTCACCGTCGCCTGCGGGATCGGGTTCGATGCCGACGTCATGGATCGAACCGACAGCGACGCGAAGGGCCGCTGGGGACGGCTCGCCTACCTCGCCAGCGCGATCCTCGAGACTCCCAGCATCCGTGACGTCCAGTATCGGCTGACGATTGACGGGATCCGCAGCTCGATCGATGCCGCCCAGGTCCTTGTCGCGAACTTCGGGCGCATCCCCCCGGGGGTGCGGGTCCGGGGCGTGCGGGCCGACGACGGGATCCTCGACATCTTCATCGTCCAGGCGTCCGGGCCCGTTCCCGCGCTCCTGGCCGGCTGGGAGGCCATCAGGTCGACGAAACCGGGCGTCGCGCCCGGCGGTCGCGTCTTCCGGACGCAGGCGCGCAAGGTCCGGATCGATTCGACACCGCATCGCAAGGTCGAGGCGGATGGATCGATCATCGGACTGACGCCGGTCACCGCGTCGATCGAGCCGAAGGCCCTGGTCGTGATGGTCCCGCAGCCGCGACCGCGCGGCGAGGGCCAGGTGGGATCGTGACGCGGAAGGCCGGGCCGGACGAGCCCGCGATCGAGCCCCCGAGCCAGCCGACCAAGCGCGGCGTCACCAGTCTCGCCATCGCGTTCCTGATCGCGCTCGTCTCGATGATCTGCTTCGCCGTCCTGGCCGATGGCATCTACATCCAGGAACGGTTCGGGCTCGACGCCATCGCGAACCCGTTCCTCCACAGCATCGCCTC
>DASSMQ010000153.1:0-21319 GCA_035688805.1 Candidatus Limnocylindrales bacterium | reverse complement strand
GCCCGTTTGCGATCGGCGACATCGCGCAAGAATGCCTGTTCCTCCGGGAATCCCAGGACGACCACGCTGCCATCGACGCCGATCGGCCGGCAAGCCAGGATCAGCGGCTTGATCGCGGGTTTGGCGCTCAACAGTGCCACGACCTCGGGCCATGCAGCCACGATTCGCTCGAGCGTCAGCCGCTCGGTCGGGGCCGGGCCTGCATCGGCCGCAGCAGGGGTCGGGCGCGGCGACGCGGTCACGACCGCGGGGACGGACGAGATGGCAGTGGGTGGCGGCTCGGCCACCGTCGAGCCGGTCTCGGGCGCGATGGCGCCGGAGGGTGGCTCCGACGTTGATCGGGTCGGCTTGGATGGCGCCACCTGGACGGGCGCCACGACCGATGGATCGTGCGCCGCGGCCAATCCCGCCCGACCCACTGCCGCGGGGCCATCGAACAGGGCGAGCTCGAGCTGCAGGCGGATGCCGCCGATGACGGCTCGGTCGGGATCGATGGCGACGAGGCGCCGGGCGATCGCGGCGAGCGCGGACCTGTCCTGGGTCGATGGATCGAGCAGCCGTCCGCGGACCGCGTCAACGACCTGGTCGAGGAAGGCCCGCGGATCGCGCCCGCGCTCGTCCAGCTGGTCGAGGATGGCGATACCGGGGGCGGCGTCCGAGGCGAGCAATGCAGCGACGAAGCCGTCGACCGCGGCACCGTCGGCAAGACCGAGGAGATCGCGGACCGCCGATTCCTCGATGCGCTCGGTCGTCATCGACAGCAGCTGGTCAAGGATCGACTCGGCGTCACGCATCCCACCAGTTGCCAGGCGGGCGATCAGGTGCAACGCGCCCGGGTCGATGGCCCGTCCGTCGGCCTCGAGGATGCGGGTCAGCTTGCCCTCGATCTCAGGGATCGTGAGGCGCCGAACGTCGTAGCGCTGGAGCCTCGACATGATTGCCGGCGGGAAGCCCGAGGGCTCGGTCGAAGCGAACATGAAGATCACGAAGTCGGGCGGCTCCTCAAGCGACTTCAACAGCGCGTTCCAGGCATCGCGGGTGATCTGGTGGGCCTCATCGAGGATGTACACCTTGCGTCGCAGGTGTGCGGGCGGGTAGGCGAGACGGTCCCGCAGGTCGCGGACCTCGTTGATGCCGCGGTTCGACGCGGCGTCGATCTCGAGGACGTCGAGGGTGGTGCCCTCGCGGATGGCGACGCATGCCTCGCAGACGTCGCACGGGTCGCCGTCGCGCAGATCCGTGCAATTGACCGCCTTGGCCAGGATTCGGGCCAAGGACGTCTTGCCGGTCCCGCGCGGACCCACGAAGAGGACGGCGTGGGCGACCCGTTCGAGACGCACCGCGTTGCGAAGGGTCTCGACGACCGCCTCCTGGCCGACGATCTGGCTGAAGGTCTGGGCACGCCAGCGTCGATAGAGCGCCTGGTGCGGAACGGTCGAGGTCACGACCTCCTCCGGTCGAACGGGAGCGGGGCGAAAGTGCCGTGCACCCTCCGTCGATCGACCATCGCCCGGGCCCACCATGACGGGCGGCTCGGACCAGGCCGTTCCGCGGCACCCGACGATGATCGCTTAGTGCTGCTTCCTTCCGGACCTGACACGGTTCGCGGTTCGCCGCTGCGCGGGACCCGGTCCTCAACGTCGCACCGTCGGGCGGCGTCCGAGAACGGAGACCTCGAGAGGGGATTCGGCCCTGCTGGAGCGGATTGCAGGCTACAGGGCACCGCTAGTTCCCCGCCTAGCACGGCCCGGGAAGGATAGCAGGGGCGTGGTCCGGGACCCGCGGGCCGGTCCGAGCCAACGCGCACGCGAGCATCGAAGCGAGCGCACCTCAAGGTGCGTGCGTGAGGGGCGCAGCCGACCGCACATGACCCGCGCGGGTCGTGGGCGTTCCAGGGCAAGGCGGAGGCGAGTATGCGAGCGAGCGGACCCGAAGGTGCGTGAGCGAGCAAGCGCAGCCGACAACGCCGCGCTGGGGCGTCCACGATCCGCGCGATGGCGGAGAGGGCGGGATTCGAACCCGCGACGGGTTGCCCCGAACCGCATTTCCAGTGCGGCGCCATAGTCCACTAGGCGACCTCTCCCCGGACACGTCGGGACCGGTCGGAACGACCCGACCGGTCCTCGGCGATGAGTCCTGGCGGAGAGGGCGGGATTCGAACCCGCGGTGCTTTCGCACACCGCTTTTCGAGAGCGGCACCATCAACCACTCGGACACCTCTCCGTCCGAGAGGATAGCAAACCCCTTCCGGGGAGCCGCTCGCGCGGCCAGGTTGACGCTCCGGTCAGGCGATGGGCTGCGCCGTGAAAAGCGCCTCGGCCTCCTCTTGCCGGATGCCGCTGACGACTTTGATCCGGCGCGGCATCGCGGCGTGTTGGGCCAACTGGACGACCGTCCCGGCTGCCCCGTCGTGGCGGTTCGGCACCGCGTACACCAGGGCCTCGACGTCGCTTTCGAGCAGGGCACCGACGCACATCGCGCAGGGCTCCATGGTCGTGAAGATGGTGGCGTTCGCGAGTCGGCTGCGCCCGAGTCGGCGGGCGGCATCGCGCAGGGCGACCACGACGGCATGGGCCGTCGGGTCGTCGGCCTGTTCGACCCGGTCGTGGGCTCGCGCGACCATCGCGTCGTCGACGACGGCCACGGCCGCGATCGGCCGCTCGCCGCGCTCGACGGCGAGTTGGGCCTCCGCCAGCGCCTCGCCCATGAACAGTTCGTAGTTCATGCGCCCGATGCTAGCAGACGGCTATCGGACGACCGACCCCGGTCGACGTGGCGATCCTCCGCGACCGGGGCCGGCGCGCTAGGATTCCGATGGCGATGTCCACCCTTCGACGGATCGCGATCCTCACCGGCGGCGGTGATGTCCCCGGCCTGAATGCGGTCATCAAGAGCGTCGTGTACCGAGCCACCGAGGGCGGAGGCGAAGTCATCGGTCTCCGACGTGGTTGGGAGGCGTTGACCCACGTCCAGCCCGGGCTACCGGACGGCGGCGGCACCGGCCACCTCCGGATGCTCGACCGGGCCAACACTCGCACGATCGACCGGACCGGCGGGACGATCCTCCACACGTCACGGACCAACCCCAGGAAGATGCGGGCGGCCGCCCTCCCCCCCTGGCTCGGTGCGACCGAACGGGCGCGCTTCCAGGTGGCTGACGACCGATACGACCTCACCCCGCTGGTACTCGACCATCTGGCCGAGCTCGGCGTCGACGTCCTGGTTGTGATCGGGGGCGACGACACCTTGTCGTACGCCCAGGTGCTGGCCGATGCCGGGGTCGCCCTGGTGGCCATCCCCAAGACGATGGACAACGATGTCCAGGGCACGGAGTACTGCATCGGCTTCTCGACCGCCATCACACGGGCCAAGGAGGCGATCAACCGCCAGCGCACGACCCTCGGCTCGCACGAGCGGATCGGCGTGTTCCGGATCTTCGGGCGGGACGCTGGGTTCTCGGCGCTGTACACGGCCTATGTGACGTCCGCCCGCTGCGTCATCCCGGAGGCGCCGTACGACCTCGACGCTCTCGCGCGCCTGTTGGCGGCCGATCATGCGGACAACCCCAGCCACTATTCGTTCGTCATCACCGCCGAGGGAGCGATCTGGCGGGGCGCCTTGATCTCGGACGTCGGCGAGACGGATTCGTTCGGGCACCGTCACAAGGCCAACGTCGGCGAAGCACTCGCCTTCGAGCTGCGGGCACGCTCCGGGATCGAGACCCTGGCCTCCGAGCTGACCTACGACCTTCGATCCGGCGAGCCCGATTCGATCGACTCGATGGTCGCGACCACGTTCGCCAACGTGGCGATGGATCTCATCGACGGCGGCGTCACAGGTCGCATGGTCGCGATCCAGGACGGCAAGTACGCCCATACGGGCTTGCCAGACCCTGCGCTGGGGCCACGCAAGGTCGACGTACCCGCGATGTACAACGCCGAGCGTTTCCGCCCGCGCTACGACGGCAAGCTCGGTGATCCGATGTTGCTGGTCGGCCTCGACTGATCAGGCCCGAGGGTCAGTCGTCGAGCCCGGACAGACCGCGGATCGATCGCGCGACCGCTGACATGTCGTCGTCGGCGTGACCGGTCGTCATCAGCCCGGCCTCCAGCTGGGCCACGAGGGAGGCGACCGGTAACACGGCGCCCAGCTGGGCGGCCAACGACAGCGCGATGACCAGGTCCTTGTGATGCAGGGCGACCTTGAACCCGAGTGGGTAGTCGTTGTCGATCATCCGTCCGCTGCGGTTGGCGAGGACCCAACTTTGGGCCGCCCCGCCGCCGAGCGCGCCGACCACCTGCT
This sequence comes from Candidatus Limnocylindrales bacterium, assembly GCA_035688805.1. GTDB lineage: Bacteria > Chloroflexota > Limnocylindria > Limnocylindrales > CSP1-4 > SPCO01. The sequence continues at coordinate 17,017 of DASSMQ010000153.1, read as the reverse complement.
CGACATCGAGCCCTGCCTTCATGGCCAGCACGATGCCTTCGGCCACGCCGAGATACGTCCCCGCCAGGATGACCTGGTTGACCGCCTTGACCGCCTGGCCGGCCCCGATCGGACCGACGTGGGTGATGGTCCGACCGAGTGCCTGGAGGACCGGCCGGGCCCGCTCGACGTCGGTCTCGTCGCCACCGACGAAGATCGTCAGGGTAGCGTTCCGGGCTCCCTCACTCCCGCCCGAGACCGGCGCGTCGACCATCCGCAGACCGCGTTCGCGAAGTCGGGCTGCGAAGTCCCAGCTCCCAGTGGGCGAGATCGTCGAGCAATCGATGATGAGCGTGTCGCTGCGGGCCGCCTCCGCCACGCCATCCCGTCCGAAGAGGACGGCCTCGACGTCGGGGGTATCGGAGACGCACAGCACGACGATGGGCGTATCGCCCACGGCGGCCGCCGGGCTGGCGGCCCTCGTCACCCCGAGGTCGTCGAGCTCGGGGGCGCGATCGGACGTCCGGTTCCAGACGGTGACCGGGAACCCGGCCCGGACCAGGTTCGCGGCCATCGCCGCACCCATCGTCCCCAGACCGAGGAAGGCGACCTTCTCCATACCGACATCGTACGAGGTCCGCCGGGCGACGGACTCGCCCGAACGGACCTCGTAGCTTCCCGATGGACGGCGGCGCGCTGCAGCGCCGCATTGGCTCAGTGTTGGAGTGCGGCGAAGTAGATACCGACGACCTGGCGGCCGACGAGGTCGGCCAGGTGGTCGAGGCCCTTCCCATCGGCCAGGTTCGGGTTGTTCGAGCCCTCGCCGATGGTCTTGTCGCTGCGCACGACCCAACCGTCGGCCGGCAGGCCCTGGCGGACCGCCTCGCCGATCGCCCAATCGATCTGACTAGCGGTCAAGGGGGTGCCACCAACGACGGTGTGGATGAAGCCGAACACATCGGCCAGGGTCAGGCGCACCCAGCGGCTGGAGTGCGATGCACCGGTGTCCCCTTGGGCGGAACGGCTGCTGATGGTGCACTCGTGGCCGAGGGCCACGGCGGCGGTGCCCAGGGTCAGCGTCGACCCGAGGACGGCGGCGAGGACGAGGCGACGAATACGCATGGGTGGACCCTCCTGCGATCCCCAGCGGCAACTCCACCCTAGACCGTCCGGGACGACTCTGCACCCTACTCCACCCAGAGTCCGGTGCCGCTGCGCAACAAGGTGACCGACGGCGGACCCGTGACCGATGATGCGGACGTGGTCCGCCTTGCGTTCGCCCTGTTCGCGGTCCAGGCGGGCTTCCACGGCTTCACCGCTTCGCTGCCCGTAGCGCTGGCGGGCGCCGGGGTCTCGGACGCGGAGATCGGCCTGATCGTCGGGGTCGCGTCGCTGGTCCAGATCCCCGCGGCGTTCCTGGCCGGGGTGATCGTCGATCGGGTCGGTGGGCTGCGCGTGATCGCGGTCGGCGGTCTCGCCTATCTGGCTGGCTGCGGCATCTTCCTGCTGCCAGGGGTCGAACCGGGTGGGTCGGCGGCGCCGTTCCTCGTCGCCCGGTTCTGCCAGGGGCTCGGGATCGCCGGCACCTTGCCAGCGGCGATGTCGCTGGTCCCCCGTCTGGTCGATCGGGACCGGCAGGGCGTCGGGCTCGCCTTCGTCGGCAGCGCGCACAACCTGACGATGGTGACCATGCCGCCGGTCTCCCTGGCGATCCTCGCGGCGACCTCGCTCCAGGGAGTCGCGCTGGCGATGATCGCCGTGGTGGTCGGCGGCCTCGCGCTGATCTTCCTGATGCCATTCGATCTCGATCGGTTCGTGGCCCGCGACGCAGCCCTCGTTCCCACCGAGCCCGTCGCCCGCCGGCGGCTCGGTTTCGCCTTCCGGCGGTCCTGGTCGCCGCTCATCGCCATGGTCGTCCTGTTCATCGCGTACTGGGGCGTCGTCGTCGCCTACCTCCCCCAGCGGGCCGTCGCGGCCGGCGCCGACGTCGGCCTGTTCTTCGCGGCCGATGGACTGGCCGTCCTGTTGTTCCGCGTCCCGACCGGCTGGCTCGCCGACCGCATGGCTGCCGTGGTCCTCATCGTCGCCGGACTGGCCACGACCGCTGTCTCGATCGTCATGCTGACGCTGCCGCTCACCACGCCGATCCTGATCGCCGCCGGTGCCATCGGTGGAGCCGGCGGCGGGATGGCCATGACGCCGATCCTGGTCGAGCTCTCGAGGCGGAGCTCCGACGCCGACCGCGGCAGCGCGTTCTCGTCATTCTCGGCGGCGTTGGCCAGCGCGCTGGTGATCGGCTCGATCGGTGGGGCGCCGGTGGTCGAGACGCTGGGCTTCGAGGCGGCCTTGTGGATCGGCTGCGCCGCGGTCGGCGTCGGGGTCATCGTCGCCCTGGCCGACCCGCGATTGCGAGCGTCGGGCGGCCGGGTCCGGGCGGCGTCACGCGCGTGACGAGTCAGCGAGTGAGGATGGCGCGCCCGGCGAGACTCGAACTCACGACCTTTAGGTCCGCAACCTAACGCTCTATCCACTGAGCTACGGGCGCCTGCCTGCCGCGATCCCCAAGGGCCGAGCGGACGCTCCTGGGAGCGATCGGCCGGAGGACTGGCGGAGAGGGAGGGATTCGAACCCTCGAGGCAGGTTACCCCACCTGGCGGTTTAGCAAACCGCTGCACTAGGCCTCTATGCGACCTCTCCGACCGATACGGCGGCCGCATCCTATCACGCGACCAGCCTCGGCCCGGCTGCCGCTGGCGGCGTCGCGTTGACATCGGACGGGCGCCTCGGCACACTCCGTGGACGCATGAGCCCGACCTTCTACTTTCGATGCCCGGCATGAACGTCTTCGGTCACTGACGACCGAAGGCACGGGACGTGCCGGGCGAACGAGGCAGAGGCGAGACCTCTGCTTTTTTGTTTGGCCGACCGTCTGACGAGGAGACCGCAGCGCGATGTTCGTCGAGATGGCCGCAGGAGCGGACGAGGCCGAGATCCTGGGGATCAAGAGCCGGATCCTGGCGGAGGGGCTGACCCCGTTCGACCATCGATCGGCCGGGCACGTCCTCATCGCCGTCGTTGGCGAGATCGGCGATCGCAAGCCGGCCCTGCTCGAGTCGTTCGCGGCCCTGCCCGGGGTCGTCCGGGTGACCCCCATCAGCCGGCCGTTCAAGCTCGTGTCGCGCGAGTTCCACCCCGAGGACACGGTGATCCGGGTCCTCGACGCAGCGGTCGGAGACGGCTCGCTCACGGTCATGGCGGGCCCATGCTCGGTCGAGAGCCGCGACCAGCTGTTCGAGACGGCGGACGCGGTGCGGGAGGCCGGCGCCACCATCCTGCGCGGTGGCGCGTTCAAACCACGAACGAGCCCATATGCGTTCCAGGGCCTGGGCGTCGAGGCCTTGCGCTACCTCGCCGACGCGCGCGAGCGCACTGGCCTGCCGGTCATCACCGAGGTGATGGAACCATCCCAGGTCGACATCGTCGCGGAGTATGCGGACATCCTCCAGATCGGCACCCGCAACATGCAGAACTACTCGTTGCTGCGGGACGTCGGTCGGGTCGCCCGCCCGGTCATGCTCAAGCGTGGGTACGGGGCGACGGTCGAGGAGTGGCTGATGGCCGCCGAGTACATCGTCAGCTCCGGCAACCCGAACGTCATCCTGTGCGAGCGCGGGATCCGGACCTTCGAGACGTACACCCGGAACACCATGGACCTGGCGGCGGTCCCCCTGCTCCATCACCTCACCCACCTGCCGGTCATCGTGGATCCGAGTCATGCGACGGGCAAGCGCTGGCTCGTCCGGCCGCTGGCGATCGGTGGCGTCGCGGTCGGTGCCGACGGCGTGATGGTCGAGGTCCATCCCGACCCGGATCGCGCCTTGTCCGACGCGGAACAGCAGCTCGACCTGGCCGGGTTCCGGACATTGATGGCCGCGATCGTCCCGGTCCACGCCCAGGTCCGCGGGCTGCACGGCGATCCGGCCGAGATGGGGGCGGTCAGCGCCTCGAGTGGCGATGGGCTGGGTCGACATTGATCGATCACGACGTCGCCGTCATCAGGCCCGCCCGTCGGCTGCGTGGGGAGCTGCGCCTGCCCGGGGACAAATCGATCAGCCATCGGGCGCTGATGCTGGCCACGCTCGCCGACGGGGCGTGTCACATCCGGGGCGCCGGTGACGGCGCGGACGTCCGCTCGACTGCGGCCGCGATGCGCGCCCTCGGCGCCGAGGTCGATGCCGAGCCCGAAGCTGGCCGCAGGAACGTGACGTATCGTGTGCGCTCCCCAGGTGCGGACGGCCTGCGCCAACCGGTCGCCCCGATCGATTGCGGGAACTCCGGCACGAGCCTGCGGCTGACCGCCGGCATCGTCGCGGGGCTGCCGATGACGGTCGTCCTCGACGGCGACGATTCATTGCGTGGCCGACCGGTCGCTCGTATCATCGAACCGCTGCGTCGGATGGGCGCAGTGCTCCACGGTCGACATGACGATTCCCGCCCTCCCCTCACCGTGGTCGGGCATACCCCGCTGCAGGCGGTGGACCACACGACAGCGGTACCGTCGGCGCAGGTGAAGTCGGCCATCCTGCTGGCGGGCCTGCGGGCCGAGGGTCGGACCACCGTCCGGGAACGGATCGCGACGCGCGACCACACAGAGCGCATGCTGCGAGCACGGGGCGTGGCCGTCACGAGCGCCGCGACGGACGCCGGCGTGGCCTCGACGGTGGAAGGAGGGATCGCGGTGCAGCCGATCGACCAGATCGTTCCCGCCGACGTCTCCGCGGCGGCGTTCTGGCTCGTGGGCGCCGCCATCCACCCGGACGCCGAGCTCACCCTGGTCGAGGTCGGCGTCAACCCGACCCGGCGCGCGGTCATCGACCTTCTGCGAGTCATGGGCGCTTCCATCGACGAGACACGACCGGCCGATGTCACGCCCGACGACGGCGTCGGCGAGCCGATCGCGAACCTGACCGTCCGATCGTCGGCCCTGCATGGCATCGACATCGGACCGTCCGAGGTGGCGGCAGCGATCGACGAGATCCCGGTGCTGTGCCTGGCCGCGGCGGTCGCCGATGGCACGACCACGATCCGCGGGGCCGGGGAACTGCGCCGCAAGGAATCCGATCGGGTGGAGGGCATCGCCGCGGGATTGACCGCCCTCGGGACGCGGATCGACGTCGACGGCGACGACCTGCGGATCCACGGCGGCCGAGCGCTGCGGGGCGCCGTCACCGACAGCCTCGCCGACCACCGCCTGGCGATGACGTTCGCGATCGCCGGCCTCATCGCCACCGAGGGCACGACCATCGAGCGGTCGAGCTCCGCCGCCGTCTCCTATCCCGGCTTCTTCGTCGACCTTGAAGGGGTGCGAGCATGACGAAACGCGTCGTCCTCATCGGCCATCCGGTGGCCCATTCGTTGTCGGGCGCGATGCAGCAGGCCGCGTTCGACGAGCTCGGGATCGACGCCCAGTACGAACTGTGGGATCGCGCCCCGATCGATCTTGGCGACGCGATCGTCACACTGCGCACCGACGAGTTTCTGGGGGCCAACGTGACGATCCCGCACAAGGAGCGGGTCGTCCCGATGGTCGATCGGCTGACCGAGGAAGCGACCGCCACCGGTGCGGTCAACACCATCACCCGGGAGACCCGCCGGCTGATCGGTCACAACACCGATGTTGCCGGCTTCAAGGTCGCGCTCGACAAGCTCGTGGGGCGCCAGAAGATGCCGAAGAGCGCCGTGCTGCTTGGCGCCGGCGGCGGGGCTCGGGCCGTGGCCTTCGGGTTGATCCGCGAAGGGTTCCAGCGAGTCATCGTGTTCAACCGTCACCTCCATCGCGCGGAGGGCCTGGTCAAGCATTTCGGCCGGACCGCCGCGCACATGGAGCTCCGGGCGATGCCCTGGCACGAGTCGATCATCGAATCGGAGATCGCCAAGACCAAGGTCCTCATCAACGCCACGTCGATCGGTCTGACGGCCGATGAGAGTCCGGTCCCGGCCGGCGTGCTGAATGACGAGCTGCTGGTGCTCGACCTCATCTACGCCCGGACGCGCCTGCTCCGCGATGCTGAAGCCGCCGGGGCCACCACGTCGGACGGCGAGACGATGCTCCTCCACCAGGGCGCCGCGGCGTTCACGCTGTGGACCGGCAAACCCGCCCCCCTCGAGCTGATGCAGAGCAAGCTGGCGGAGGCACGGGCGGGCGGCCTGCGGTCGGCGGAGGGTGAACCGACCGGGGAGCCCATGGTCGCCGCGGCCGAGTGACGGCCTTCCGGTTCCTCACCGCCGGGGAGTCGCACGGACCTGCCCTGGGGGTCACGATCGAGGGTGTCCCCGCGGGCTTGACCCTGACCGAGGAGCTCATCGCCGCCGATCTCGCACGCCGGCAAAAGGGCTACGGCCGCGGCGCGCGGCAGGCCATCGAGCAGGACCGGGCCGAGATCCTGGGCGGCGTCCGACACGGCCTGACGCTGGGCTCGCCGGTGCTGCTGCTCGTCCGCAACCGCGACTGGGAGAACTGGACCAGGGTCATGCAGGTCGGCCCGCTCACCGACGCGGAGGCCTCGGCGCTGGCCGCCCTCGCCGACGACGGCAACAAGCGGGCCATGCCGGTCACCCGTGTGCGGCCGGGCCATGCCGATCTGGCCGGGGCGCTCAAATACGACTTCAACGACGTTCGCAACGTCCTCGAGCGCGCCTCGGCGCGCGAGACGGCCGCGCGGGTGGCGGCCGGCGCAGTCGCCCGAGCGTTCCTGCGACGGCTCGGCGTCGAGGTCTGGTCGTTCACGGGCGAGGTCGGCGGGGTGGCGGTCGATCCGGCGAACTGCACCCGTTCGCGTGACGAGGCCGATGCGTCGCCCTTGCGCTGTCCCGACCCGGCCGCCGAGGCGGCGATGATCGCCCGCATCGACGAGGCCCGCGAGAACGGCGATACCGTCGGCGGGGTATTCGAGGTGGTGGCGCACGGATTGCCGGTCGGACTCGGGTCGTACGTCCACTGGGACCGGCGGCTCGATGCGGCGCTCGCCGCCGCGGTGATGAGCATCAACATCGTGAAGGGCGTCGAGTTCGGCCTCGGCTTCGAGCAGACACGCCGGTTCGGTTCGGCGGTCCACGACGTCATCGCCGGTCGGGACGAGGCGGGCCGGTGGGTGCATCGCTCCAACAACGCCGGCGGGCTGACCGGCGGCGTCACCAACGGGGAACCGCTCGTCGTCCGCGGCGCCGTGAAGCCGATCTCGACCCTGGCCCGTCCCCTGCCGTCGGCGGACCTCATCACGGGCGAACCCGTGGACAAGGCCCACTACGAGCGGAGTGACATCAGCGTCGTGCCCGCGGCCGGGATCGTGGCCGAGGCGATGGTCATGCTGACCCTCGCCCGGGCGATGCTCGAGAAGGTCGGCGGCGACACCGTCGACGACGCCGCGACGAACCTGGCCGCATACCAGGCGCGGATCAGTCGACCCGTGCTCCCGCCCATGGCTGGGGGTCGTGTGGCGGCCGCCGACGAGGGACCACTCGAGCCGATCCACGGCCTGACCGGCTCCGACGAGGCCGGCTCGGGCGGCGACGACTGACCGCGATGGACGTCGTGCTCGTGGGCCTTCCGGGCAGCGGCAAGAGCGTGGTCGGGAAGCGGCTGGCCAATCGCCACGGTGCGACCTTCGTCGACCTCGACGAGCGGATCGAGCGCCTGGATGGGCGGCCCATCCCGACGATCTTCAGCGAGGACGGTGAGCCGGCATTCCGGGCGATCGAACGCCGGGCGATCGCCGACCTTGGTCCGGCCGATCCCTCGTCCGCGATCCGCCACGTCGTCGCCACCGGCGGCGGCGCCGTCGTCGATCCGCGCAACCGCTGGCGCCTGTATCCGGGTCGGATGAGCGTGTGGCTCGACGGCCGTCCGGAGGTCCTCGCCCAGCGACTCCGCCGCTCGCCACACGTCCGACCGCTGATCACCGGGCGGGACCCGATCGGCGCCATCCGCGAGCTGGCGGCACGACGAGAGCGGTTCTATGCGGCGGCCGAGTTGCACGTCGGGGGTGTCGCAGAGGTGGCCAGCGTCGTTAACGCGATCGATGCCCACCTGGAGCGGCGGATCGCCGGGGCCGGGGGGAGCGCGCTCCTTCGCGCGGACACGGCCATCGGGCGGATCGTGATCGGGCACGGGCACGCCTCTGCCGAGATCCTGCGGGCGCTCGAACGGCTCGAGGCACGGCGCGTCGTCGTGGTGACCGAGCCTGAGGTATGGCGCATCGTCGGTCCCGCGCTGGCGGGCGCGCTGGCCGGAGCCGGGCGGCCGCTCGAGGTCGTGACCCTGCCCGAGGGCGAATCCGCGAAGCGCCTGTCGGTCGTGGAGGCTGCGGCCAGCGAGCTGGCGCGGCTGCGTCTCGCCCGAGACGAGCCGTTGGTGGCGATCGGTGGCGGAGCGCTCGGCGATGCTGCGGGGTTCCTGGCGGCGACCTACCTGCGCGGTGTATCGGTCATCCACGTGCCAACGACGCTCGTCGCCCAGATCGACGCGTCGATCGGCGGGAAGACCGCGGTCGACCTGCCCGAAGGCAAGAACCTGGTCGGCGCGTTCCACCAACCGTCCGACGTGGTCATCGACACGGCGTTCCTGGCTACGCTCCCCGAGCACCAGCTTCGCGCCGCGCTCGGTGAGGCGGTGAAGATGGCGGCGCTCGGTGACGAGCGCTTGTTCGAGCTGCTCGAGCAGCACGGTGACGCGATCGCTCGGGGCGACGCGGCGGCCGCTGCACGCGGCGATGTCGCCGAGCTCGTCGAACGCTGCGCCTGGGCCAAGGTCGAGGTCGTGATCGCCGACGAGCGGGAGCGAGGTCCGCGCGGCGGCCGGATCATCCTGAACCTCGGTCATTCGGTCGGCCATGCCGTCGAGGCGGCGGCTGGATACAGCGGACTCCTCCACGGCGAGGCCGTGGCCTACGGGCTGCGCGCCGCCTGTCGCATCGGCGAGGCGGTCGGGGTGACCCCGCCCGAGCGATCGGCCCGGATCGTCGGGCTGCTCGACCGGCTCGACCTTGCGCTGGCGCCGCTCCCCTACCCGATCGAGACGATCCGCCAGCACCTCGGTACGGACAAGAAACATGCCGGGGGCCGACTTCGCTGGGTGCTGCCCACGGCCTCCGGCGTCGAGATCCACGACGATGTGCCCGACGAGGTCGTCGATCGGGCCGTGAGCAGCCTGCTCGCGGCGGGGAGCCTCCGATGACCCGCGTCCTGGTCCTGCAGGGCCCCAACCTGAACCTGCTCGGGACGCGGGAGCCCGAGATCTACGGACGCGAGAGCCTCGACGAGATCCATGCCGGCATCGCGGCGCGCGCGGCCGAACTCGGACTGGCGATCGACTTCTACCAGTCGAATCACGAGGGCGCGCTCATCGACCGACTGCACCAGCGCGACTTCGACGTCGCGATCGTGAACGCCGGCGGACTGACCCACACGAGCGTCGCACTGCGCGACGCGCTGCTTGCGGTGCAGCGCCCGTTCATCGAGGTCCACCTCTCGGACCCATCGACCCGCGAGGCGTTCCGGCAGGTGAACTACCTCCGGGACATCGCCGTCGACTCCATCGTCGGGCAGGGTGCGCGCGGTTACCACCTCGCCCTCGACGCGATCGCCGAGCGATGGGCGGATGCCGATGGCTGAGCGGGGCGGCATCGCCAAGCCCGCGGGGTCGACCGAACTGCGCCGACTGCGCCGTCGCATCGACGCGCTCGATCGGCGGATCGTGGCCCTGCTCAACGAGCGGGCACGACTGGCTCGTGATGCTGGCCGCGAGAAGGTCGCGATCGGTTCCCGCGCGGTGCGCGACGCCGAACGCGAGCGCGAGATCCTGCTGCGCGTCTCCATGACCAACGAGGGCCCGATGCCGCAGGCCGACCTGCTGGCCCTCTATCGGCGCCTCTTCCAGGCGACGCGGGCGCTCGAGGCGCGCGATCGAGCCGCGGCACGACGACCGGACCGGGTGGACGGCGACGCCGACCCCTGAGTCGACCGTGCCGATCGTGACTGGGGCGACGCGGACCCGATTCGCCCCGGCACCGACCGGTCGGCTGCACCTGGGCCACGTCGCGAACGCGCTCTGGACCTGGGGCTTCGCCCGCGCCGCCGGCGCCTCGGTCCTGCTGCGGATCGAGGACCACGACCGGCAGCGCAGCCACGCGACGTTCGACCGGGCGATCCTCGACGACCTCGACTGGCTGGGGTTCATCGCGGACGCCGGACCGGTCCGCCAATCCGACCCCGACGCGCAGGCAGCGTACGCAGCCGCCTCGAGGAAGCTGGCCGACCAGGCGCTCGTCTACGGTTGTGATTGCTCACGTGCCACGTTCGCTCGGTGGCACACGACGCACGGCGCCACCTGGAGCGGTCCGGGCTGTCCCGGCGGGTGCCGCGAGCGCGGGGTGGCAGGCCCGGTCCTCCGGGTCGCCCTTGGTGCGGGGGTCGAGGGCTGGATCGATGAGCTGCTCGGGATGCGGTCCGGGCCGGTCGCGTCGGGTGGCGACCTGCCGATCCGGGATCGCCACGGCAACTGGACCTACGGGTTCTGCGTGACCGTCGACGACCAGCGCCAGGGGGTCGACCTGGTCGTCCGGGGGCAGGATCTGCTGGAGGCGACGCCGGTCCAGATCCGGCTGGGGCGGGTGCTGGGGCGGGCCGTGCCGGCCACGTTCGCCCACCATCCGCTCATCCGGCGGGCGGATGGGTCGAAGCTGTCGAAATCGGACGGCGACACCGGGATCGAAGCCCTACGGGCGGCCGGCCTGACCCGGGAGGCAGTCCTGGCACGGGCGGCGGACGCGACCGGCTATCGCGGGGAGCGACCCTCCTCCGGCGCGGGCCCGGACCGGTCTTCCATCTCCCACGCGTGATCCAGGGCGTGCCAGGCGATCCGGCGGGCCGCATAGCGTTGCGGCCAACGACGATCCGCCAGCGGCGACCCGTCGGACGGACTGCGGAGCAGCTCGAGCACCGCCGCGCGCTCCGCGACGACGGCCTGTCGATCCGTCGGGTCCGGCTCCGGCAGGCGGATCCCGATCTCCCGGGCGTAGGCGTGGTCGGCGCCGACCACGTGGCCGATCATCGGGTCGCGGTCCCGACCACCGCCGCGCGGGCCCTTGCGTAATTCGCCCGGTGCACGCACGGCCACCCGGTCGAACACGACCCAGGCCGCCGCCACGATCGCGGCCAGCCGCTCGGCCTCCTTCGCACTGACGCGCTGCCGATCTCGGCCGGTGATGGCCGATGGCACGCCGAAGGCCGTCCCGCTGCCACCCTCGACCGACTCGACGACGTCGACGAGGGCAACGTCGATGGCCGGCAGCGTCAGGCCGGCGAGGTCGGCGACCGCTTCGTAGCGGGCCCGATAGGCGAGGAGGGCTTCGCGCGCGAGAGACCCATCCTTGCCGGACCGGCACCAGCCCGGCCAATCGATGACCCAGGCGAAGCTGCGTTTCGGGGTCGTCTCCTCAGCGATCTCGATCATGGTCGCGGGCATCGGCGGAGGATAGCCGCCGCCGTCAGGTCGCGGCGCGCAAGCGCTCGACGAGCGCCGCAAGAGCCGCGACGTCGCGGCCGTCGGGACCGAGGGCGTCGACGAGCGCCGACGCGACGATGACGCCGTCCGCCCCGGCAGCGGCGAGGGATCGGACGTGGTCGGGCGTGCTGACCCCGAACCCGACGGCGACCGGCACCGGCGACGCCGCTCTGACGTCGCCCACGAGGTCTTCGATCGAGCGTGGCAGAGCCGACCGTGCGCCCGTGACACCGACCAGCGACACGCAGTAGAGGAAGCCGCCGGTCCGGGCCGCGATCATCCTCCGGCGGGCTGCCGGAGTGGTCGGGGCGACCAGATAGACGATCGCCAGCCCTGCATCCCGCGCGACCGCCTCGAACGGACCGGACTCGTCGGGCGTCAGGTCCGCGACGATCAGGCCCGCTGCGCCGGCATCGCGGAGCCGCCGAACCACGGTGGCGCCGTCACCGCCACCGATGACCTGGTTGGCGTAGCCCATCGGGACGATCGGCAGGGCCGGCCGGGCCGCACCGATCCGCTCGATGAGCCGCAGCGAGCCATCGAGGCTGGCGCCAGCCCGGATGGCCGCGCCCGACGCCCGCTGCAGGGTGGCCCCGTCGGCCAGCGGGTCGCTGTAGGGCAGGCCGACCTCGAGCAGATCCGCGCCGGCGTCGGCCGCGGCCAGCGCGATGTCGACGCTCAGATCGGCATCCGGGTAGCCTGCCACGACGTACGGGATCAGGGCGGCACGGCCACCCGCTCGGGGGGCTTCGAACGCGGCCCGGATCCGCCGGGCCCCGGCGGTGTCATCGGTGCCCAGCGCCTCGGGGATCGCGGCACCGCGGCCCGGCGCGTCGATCATCGTGCCGCCGGCCATGGCTCGACATCCTCGAACCGAGTGAGCGCCGCGAGATCCTTGTCGCCTCGGCCCGAGAACCCGAGCAGCACGAGCATCTCGCGACTCGGGTCGAAGCCGCCCGGAAGGCCATCGACGCCGGCGAGCACCTTGGGCAGGGCGGCGATGGCGTGGGCGGTCTCGAGGGCCGGCAGGATGCCCTCGGTGCGGGTCGTCGTCTTCATCGCGGCAACGGCCTCGCGGTCGGTCGCGGAGGCCACTTCGATCCGGCCCGCCTCGGCGAGTGCCGCGAGCTGCGGGCCGATCCCCGGGTAGTCGAGGCCGGCCGACGCACTGTGCGCCTCGACGACCTGGCCGTCCCGGTCCTGGAGCATCAGCGAGCGAGAGCCATGGAGGATGCCCGGTGTCCCGCCCAGGATGGCCGCCGCATGGCGACCGGTCGCCATCCCGTCACCGGCCGCCTCGGCCACCGCCAGCCGGACCCTCGGCTCGCCGATGAAGCGGGCAAGGAGCCCGATCGCGTTCGAGCCGCCGCCGACGCAGGCGATCGCGAGATCCGGCAGCCGGCCTTCGACGGCAGTCAGCTGGGCCGCCGCCTCGTCGCCGATCCGACGTTGCAGATCGCGGACGATCGTGGGGTACGGGTGCGGCCCCATCGCCGAACCGAGGACGTAATGGGTCGACTCGACGTTGGTGACCCAGTCGCGCATCGCCTCGTTGACCGCATCCTTCAAGGTGGCGGTGCCGGACGTGACGGACCGAACCTCGGCGCCGAGCGCACGCATCCGCAGGACGTTCGGCCCCTGGCGCTCGATGTCCTCGGCGCCCATGTACACGACGCAGGGCAGGTCGAGCAGGGCGCACGCCGTCGCCGTCGCGACACCATGCTGGCCGGCACCCGTCTCGGCGATGACCCGGGTCTTGCCGAGCCGTCGGGTCAACAGGGCCTGACCCAGGGCGTTGTTGATCTTGTGCGCGCCGGTGTGGGCGAGATCCTCGCGCTTGAGGTACAGCCGAAGGCCGGGGCCCGCTCCCTTCCCAGGCCCGAGCCTGGCGGTCTCCGCGGCCACTGCCGCCGCCAGCCGGTCGGCCCGGTAGATCGGCGTGGGGCGTCCGGCGAAGCGTTCGAGCAGCAGCCGGAGATCAGCCCAGAACGCCGGGTCGTGGCGAACGGCCTCGTAGGCCGCCTCGAGCTCCACGAGCGCTCCCATCAAGGTTTCAGGGACGTAGCGGCCACCGAAGTCGCGCTCCATCCCCCACCGACCAGCAGGGTCCGCATCGACGAGACCGGGATGAACGGGCGTCGGGCCGGATGGCGTGTTCGGGCGGTCGTCGCGGGCAGCCTTCGCACGTTTCACGAACAACGCCACTTTGAATGGGTCCTTCGACGGTCGGACGCCCGGGGTTCGGGGTGCTTCGACGCCCGAGGCCACATCCACGCCGACCGCCGGGATCGTCCGCAGCGCCGCGGCCACATCGGCCGGGGTCAGGCCACCGGCCAGGATCACCGGGACATCGCGGGCGATCGCGCCGGTGGCGGCCACATCGGTCCGCTGCCCCGTGCCGCCAGGGAACGGACCGCCGGCCGCGTCGATCATGACGTGCTCGGCACCGTCGTCGCGCGCCCGTCGCGCCCGGTCCGTGGCGCCGCCGACCCGTTCCGCGGGCGATCCGTCGCCACCACCAGCGGCTACGTGGACCACGACCCAGGCGGGGCGCGGTGACCCAGCGAGCGCATCGGGGGTCGCCGATCCGCTGTACTGGATCGCATCCGGGTCGATGGCGGCCGTCGCTGCCGAGAGCAGGTCGGGCGTGGCGTCGGCCGTGACCAGCACGATCCGCGGTCGAGCCGCCGATGATGCCGCGGCGCGAACGAGCCGTGCCAGCTCGGCAGCCTCCGGGATCTCGAGCGCCCGCGGAGTGCCCGCGACCAGGTTCAGGCCGATCGCGTCCGCGCCGGCTCGGACCGCCGCCAACGCTCCCTCGGACTCGGTCACGCCGCAGATCTTGACGAGCGCGCGGCGCGCGACGTTGGCCGGATCGTTCGGCTGGCGACCCGCGGCGACGAATGCGCCCGCCGCGGCCGCCGGGTCGTCGGCCCGCATGAGCGCCTCACCCACCAGCGCGGCGTCGAACCCGATCGCCCGCCAGCGCTCGATCGTCGACGCGTCGCGCACGCCCGACTCGGCGATGACGACCCGGTCGTCCGGGACGAGCGGCCGGAGCCGATCGGCTCGAGCGGTGTCAACCTCGAGCGTGCGCAGGTCGCGATTGTTGATGCCGATGAGCCGGGTGCCCGTGGCGAGTGCCGACGCGAGTTCCGCCTCGTCGTGCACCTCGACCAGTGGCTCGAGCCCGGCTTCGAACGCCTGGCCGACCAGCTCGGCGAGTCGCGCGGCGGGGTGGAGCACCGCCAGTAGCAGCACGAGATCGGCCCCAGCCGCGCGAAGCATCGGGAGTTGCCGCTCGTCGACCACGAACTCCTTGGCCAGGACTGGGACCGACACGGCGGCCCGCACGCGACGCAGATCGTCGAGCGAGCCGCCGAACCAATGCGGTTCGCACAGCACCGAGATCGCCGCAGCGCCCCCAGCGACGTAGGCGCGCGCTCGTCGGACAAGGTCCTCGTCACCAGCAACGATCGAGCCGGCCGACGGTGAGGCGCGTTTCAGCTCGGCGATGAGATGGAGGCCTGGCGCCGCCAATGGCTCCGCGATGGGCCGTGGCGCGCCGGCCTCGGCGGCCGAGCCACGGTCCGCGCGCGCCAGCTCCGTCTCGAGATCCGCTCGACGCCGCTCGGCGATCTCCGCGACGACGTTGCGCCCTGCGGCGACCGCGCTCACGGCACGGCCTCGGTCGGGGCGCGGGCCGCCCGCTCCGCTCGCAGTCGACCGAGCAGCTCGGTGGCGAGGCCGGCGTCGATGGTGAGCGCTGCCCGCTCGATCCCACCCTCGAGCTGCTCGACGACGCCGGCCACGAGCAGCGCAGCGCCGGCATTCAGCAGCACGACATCGCGTTTCGCGCCGGGCTCACCGCGGAAGATCGCCTCGATCGTGCGCGCGTTCTCCTCGGCGGTCCCACCGGCGAGCCGGCTCGTCGGGGTGGCCCGCAAGCCGAGCTTCGACGCGGGGATGTCGTGACGGACGATCCCCTCCGGGCCGACGTGGTACAGCACCCCGCTGTCGTCGAGCGGCAACTCGTCGATCCCGGCGCCGTGGATCACGAACGTCCGCTCGGTGCCCAGGCGACCAGCCACCTCGGCCATGCGCGCAGCGGCAGACGCATCAGCGACCCCGAGCAGCTGGCGACGCGTGCCGGCCGGGTTGGTCAGCGGGCCGACCAGGTTGAACGCCGTCCGGACCCCGATCTCGCGGCGGGTCGGACCGGCATGCTTCATCGCCGGGTGGAAGTTCGGTGCGAACAGGAACGCGAAACCGTGGTCGGCCAGGGCCGCCGATGCCGAGCCGGCGTCGTGGTCGATCCGGACGCCAAGGGCATCGAGCACGTCCGCCGAGCCCGACTTGGAGGTCATCGCCCGGTTGCCGTGCTTGGCGACCGGCACGCCGGCCGCCGCGACGACGAGGGCCGCGGCCGTCGAGATGTTGAACGTCCCGCTCCCGTCGCCACCGGTGCCGACCACGTCGATGGCATCGGGCGGCGCCTCGACCCGAACCGCTCGCTCGCGCATCGCGGTCGCGAAGCCCGCCAGTTCGTCGGCCGTCTCGCCACGCATCCGGAGACCCATCAGCAGGGCCGCGAGCTGGGCCGGGGTCGCCTCGCCGTCCATGACCGCGCCCATCGCGACTCGTGCCTCGTCGAGCGACAGCGTGCCGCCCTCGACGATGGTCGCCAGCGCGCCGCGGACCGCCTCGCTCATCGGAGACGAGCCTCGGCGACGCCCGCGAGCCCCGCGGTCGCAAAGGATCCCGTGGCAGCGTCGAGCGTCGACGCCTCGCCCTCGCCGGCTTGGCGCAAGAAGTTCGCCAGCAGGTGCGGACCCTGCGGTGTGAGGACGCTTTCGGGATGGAACTGGACCCCTTCCATCGGCAGGGCGACGTGGCGGATGCCCATGATCACCCGGTCGACTTCGCTCATCGCGGTGACGCGCAGCTCCGCCGGGAGCGTCGCCGGGTCGACCGCCAGCGAGTGATAGCGCGCCGCCATGAACGACGGCGGCATGCCTTCGAGGAGACCCGCCCCGTCGTGGGTCACCTCGGTCGCCTGCCCGTGCACCAGCGTCGGCGCCCGGACGATGGAGCCACCGAATGCGGCTGCCATCGACTGCATGCCGAGGCAGACGCCGAGCAGCGGGATCTGGCGCTCGGCGGCGACCTCGACCGTCGCGACCGACACCCCGGCGTCGTCCGGATCGCCCGGCCCGGGCGAGATGACGATCCCCCGCAGGTCCGCATCGGCGTCATCGGCCATGGCCTCCAGCCCGGCCCGATCGATGGCGTCGTTGCGAATCACCCGGACGTCCGCTCCGGCGGCTTGGAGTGCCTGCACCAGGTTGAAGGTGAAGCTGTCGTAGTTGTCGACGACGAGGATCATGGATTTGCACCGACCGCCGCGGGCTCGCGTGGAGCCTCGTCGATGCCGGCCGCCTGGTCGATGGCCCGCCGCAGCGCGGCCGCCTTGTGCTC
>DASSMQ010000152.1:0-8890 GCA_035688805.1 Candidatus Limnocylindrales bacterium | reverse complement strand
CGGTCACCGATGCTATTCCTGGGGCACCTACGACCAGGACGACACGTTCGCCGACTTCAGCAACTACGGATCGGACGTCGACCTGATCGCCCCCGGCAAATGCATCTGGTCGACGTTGCCCAACGGCAGCTACGGCTACCTGTCGGGCACCTCGATGGCGGCCCCGGCCGTCACGGGCGCCGCAGCCCTGTACAAGGCGAGTCGCCCCCTCGCCACGCCCGCGGAAGTGCGCGAGTCGTTGCGCTACCTCGGGAACTCGAACTGGTACACATCGACCGATCCCGACGGTACCCATGAACCACTGCTCGGCGTGTCACACCTCGGCGCGCTCGGGACGTTCTCCCTCGACACGGACGGGTACCCGGTTCCGGTGGCGACCACCGGCGGCGTCCTCGACGCCCCGTTCATCGTCACTCGGAGTGCGACGTTCTTCGAACGGGTCAACCTGACGGTCACCGATGTGCCGACCGGCTGGTCCGCCACGGTCAGCCCGTCGAACCTGTTCGGCTGGACGGCCAGCCAGGGATCGCTGCGCGTCACCGTTCCGTCGGGGACGCGGACCGGCACGTACTACCTGCGGGTGACCGGCACGAATTGGGGCCGGACCCACTCGACGACCGTCGCGATCCAGGTCGCCACCGACGTGCCGACGGCGCGACCGGCGACCGCGACCGCCGCCGCGGGCACCATCGTCGGGGTCACCGGCGGGATGACGATGGCGGTCCGGGCGAACTGGCCCGCGGCCACCGATCCGGCCCACGCGATCGTCGCCTACGAGATCCAGCGCAGCATCGACGGCGGCTTGTGGGGCGGCACGGTCGGCACCAGCGCCACGGTTCGGACGGCGACGTTCGCGGACGTCCGGCTCCAGTCGACGATCCGGCTCCGGGTGCGAGCGAGGGACAGTGCCGGCGCCTGGAGTGCCTGGTCGGAATCGCCCAACTACACGACGGTGATCGTGAGTGACCGGTCGGGGTCGGTGTCCTACTCCGGGAGCTGGGGTCGCGGGACCGTGGCCTCGGCCGTCGGCGGGACGCTGACCAGCACCCGCTATGCCGGGTCGTACGCGCGACATCGCTTCGTGGGACGTGCCATCGGGATCGTCGCCCCGACGAGCACGACTCGCGGCAAGGCGCGGATCTACCTCGACGGCGTGCTCAAGGCTACGATCGACCTGGGCACGACATCGACGCCACGACGGGTGGTCTACGCGGCCTCCTGGGCGGCGTCGGGGACGCACACCATCGAGCTGCGCGCCCTCGGCACGGCCGGACGCCCCCTCGTGTCGCTCGACGCGCTGGTCATCCTGAAGTAACGCATCGCGCCGTTCCGTTGAGGGAGCGGCTTGCTCGAGTGCGCTATGGTGACCGTCCGAACGGCCCGGGCCGGGTATCCGGGCGCGGCACGAACCCGAGGTTGCACCACCGTGGCGAGAGCGATGTGGAAGGGGGCCATCCAGTTCGGCCTGGTCACCATCCCGATCAAGCTCTATCTCGCGACCGAGTCCAAGGGCATCAGCTTCAACATGCTCCACAAGGACGATCTGTCGCGGATCCAGATGAAGATCTTCTGTCCGGTCGAGGACGAGGTGATCTCGCGGAGCGACACGGTCAAGGGCTACGAATATTCGCCGGGTGAATATGTCGTCGTGACCGACGAGGACCTCGAGAAGGTGCCGCTCAAGACGGTCCGCTCGATCGAGATCGAGCAGTTCACCAAGGCCGAGCGCGACGACGCCGCCGTCCGGTTCGTGAAGTCCGCGTACTACGTCGAACCCGACAAGATCGGCCGCAAGGCGTTCTACCTGCTGAAGTCCGTGCTCGAGGACGAGGGCCTCACAGCCATCTGCAAGGTCGTGATCAAGGACCGCGAGGCGCTCGCGGCGCTCGATCCCTTCGCCGACACGATGCTCCTGACCACGTTGCACTGGCCCGACGAGATCCGATCCCTCGGCGAGCTCGAGCTGCCCGACGAGGAGTTCAGCTTCAAACCGGCGGAACTGGCGATGGCCAAGCAGCTGGTGTCGGCCATGACCGGGGAGTTCGATCCGACCCAGTACAAGGATGAGTACCGGGAGGCCCTCGAGAAGATCATCGACGCCAAGGTCGAGGGCCGGGAGACCGTCGAGATCGAGCAGCCCGAGGAGAGCGGCAAGCTCATCGACCTGATGGCAGCGCTCGAAGCATCGGTGTCGGCTGCCAAGGCCGCCCGCGCCGCCGGCGCCGAGCAGCCGGTGTCCGTCGCGGAGGCCCGCGAGGCCCGTGACAAGAAGGCCGCGGCCCGCAAGCCGGCCGCGACCCGATCGCGCGCCAAGGCGGCTGCCGACGACGCCGAAGCCGAGGACGCCAAGGCCAAACCGGCGCGCAAGCGCAAATCGGCCTGACCAGCCCCGGGACGCGGCGCGGAGCTGGATCGTCCATGACGACCTCTGTCCAGGCTCCGTACGTCACGCCACTCGCGGCGGCCCTCGCCGACGACGTCCTCGAGCGCTTCCTACGCTACGTGCGCATCGACACGCGCTCGGAGTCGGGCCGCACCGGGTCGCCTTCGACCGAGAAGCAGCTGGACCTGGGGCGGTTGATGTGCGACGAGCTCCGGGCTGCCGGCCTCGAGGATGTGCGCCTCGATGAGTACGGGTACGTCTACGGGGCCCTTCCGGGCGTCGCGTCGGCACCCGTGATCGGCCTGATCAGCCATCTCGACACCTCGCCCGATGTCACGGGCACCGGGGTCTCCCCGCAGGTCCACACCGCCTACGACGGCGGAACGATCGCGTTGCCCAACGGCGGGATCGTGCTCGACCCCGAGGAGCTCCCGTTGCTGCGCCGGAAGGTCGGTCACGACATCGCGACCGCGGACGGGACGACCCTGCTCGGCGCGGACGACAAGGCGGGCATCGCGGAGATTATGGCCGCCGTGGCCTACCTGCACGACCACCCGGAGATCCAGCACGCACCGATCCGGGTCTGCTTCACGCCGGACGAGGAGATCGGAGCGGGTGCCCAACACCTGGACCTCGATCGGTTCGGAGCGCGCTACGGCTACACCGTCGATGGCGACGAGATCGGGAAGATCGAGGTCGAAACGTTCAACGCGTCGGCCGTGACGATCACCATCCGGGGTCGCTCGACCCACCCGGGAACGGCGAAGGGTCAGCTCGTGAACGCCGTCAAGCTCGCCGCCGACCTCGTCGCCGCGCTCCCGCGCGACACCCTGTCGCCGGAAACGACCGAGGACCGTGAGGGATTCGTCCACCCGACGAGGATCTCCGGCGGGGTAGAGGAGGCGACGGTCGAGATCATCGTGCGCGATCACGACGCCGCGAAGATGGCGGAGCACGTGGCGATGCTGCGTCGGCTGGCGCAGCAGGTCACCGAAGGCGAGCCGCGGGCGGTCGTCACCGTCCGCGAGGACGAGCAGTACCGCAACATGGGCGAAGTCATCGACCGACACCCCGAGGTGGTCGACGCCGCGGCGGAAGCCCTGCTGCGGCTCGGAATCGAGCCGAACCGCACGCTGATCCGAGGCGGCACCGACGGATCCCGACTGTCGATGCGCGGCCTGCCCACTCCGAACCTGTTCACCGGCGGTTCGGAATTCCACTCGCGCCGGGAATGGGCGAGTGTCCAGGACATGGCCGCCGCGGCGGCGATGCTGGTCGAACTGGCCCAGGTTTGGGCGGAGCGCGGCCGCTAGCGGATCTGCGTCCGGTCGTCGCATCGACCCGTCCTGCGGCACACTGACCGGACATGCCCCTCGAGGAATATCGCCGCAAACGCGACTTCGGCAAGACGCCCGAGCCAGCCCCGTCGGTGGCGACGGCCGCCAGTGGCCGGTCGGGTCGGTTCGTCGTCCAGCGTCACCGCGCGACCCGGTTGCACTACGACTTCCGCCTGGAGATCGACGGCGTCCTCGTCAGCTGGGCGGTACCCAAGGGCCCGACCCTCGACCCCAAGGTTCGACGCATGGCCGTCCATGTCGAGGATCATCCGATCGAGTACTTCGACTTCGAGGGCGTGATCCCGGCGAAGCAGTACGGGGCGGGCGACGTCATCGTCTGGGACTGGGGCACCTGGGAACCGGAGGCTCCGACGCTCGACGGTCGCAAGAGCGTGGACGATGGCGAGCTCAAGTTCCGACTCGACGGGCAGAAGCTGAAGGGTCGATTCACGATCGTCCGGACCAGCCGTCGGCCCGGCCAGGCACCGACCCGCGCGTTCGAGCGCGACGAGGGGGAGCAGTGGTTGCTGATCCACAAGAACGATGACCAGGCGCAGCCCGGCTGGGATGCCGAGGACCACCCGCAGAGCGTCAAGACCGGCCGAACCAACGACGACGTCAAGGCCGACCGCGACGCGGTGTGGATCAGCCAGGCGCCGGCGGCGACCGCCGAGATCGACCTGGTCGGGGCGGTCGCGGCGCCGCTGCCCAGCAAGATCGAGCCAATGCTGGCCACGCTCGCAACGAAGGCCTTCGACGACGAAGACTGGCTCTTCGAGATCAAGTGGGACGGCTTCCGGGTCCAGGCCGTGGTCGATCACGGCAAGGTCCGCATCCTGACCCGGAACCTCAACGACGCGGCGACCTACTTCCCGCGCCTCCTCGCGAACGCCCGCTGGATCGAGGCCGAACAGGCCATCGTCGATGGCGAGGTGGTGGCCATCGACGAGGACGGTCGACCCGATTTCAGCCTGCTGCAGACCAAGCTCGGCGACAAGGAGGCGAGCGGACTCGTCTACCAGGTATTCGATCTGCTGTATCTCGACGGTCGAAGTCTTCTGGCGGTCCCGCTCGAGGACCGCAAACGCCTGCTGCAAAGCGTGCTTCGGGACCACCCCCGGGTGCGCTACGCCTCACACGTCGAGCGAGAGGGCCTGGCCTTCTTCGAGGCCGCCAAGACGATGCGCGTCGAGGGGATGGTCGCCAAGCTGCGGCGATCCCGCTACGAGCCCGGCCGCCGCACCGGGGCCTGGCTCAAGATCAAGATCCGTCCCGAGCAGGAGCTGGTGGTCGGTGGCTGGACCCCGGGGAGCGGCAACGCCAAGGACCTCGGGGCGCTCGCGATCGGTGTCTATGACGACGGCAAGCTGCGCTTCGCGGGCAAGGTCGGCAGCGGGTTCACCGGCGCCATCCGCTCCGATCTCTTGCGCCGACTCCATCCCCTCGTGACCGACGCGCCGCCGTTCGACCCGGCTCCGCCCAAGGACTACCGCGGTCGCTGGGGCGGTGACCTCAAGGACATCACGTGGGTCCGTCCGGAGCTCGTCATCCGCGCCGAGATCGGCGGCTGGACCCGTGACGGGCACGTCCGGCAGACGAGCTACAAGGGCCTCGAGCCCGGCCGCGACCCGACGACGGTCGCGCGTGAGACGGCCATCGCGACGACGACCGCGGTCCGGGCCGCCGAGTCCGCCGAACCGCCCAGACCAGCAGCGGAGGACGCCATGCCGCCGAAAGCGAATCGACCATCGCCACGCGCCAAGGAGTTCCGGGGCGCGACCGCTGCCGAGCTCGAGGCGCTCGAGGCGATGGGCAAGGAGGGCGTCTGGACGGTGTCAGGGCACGAGCTCAAGCTGACCAACCTGGACAAACCGCTGTTCGCCGGGCGAGCCGACGACGACTCGCCCGTCACGAAACGCGATCTGATCCACTACTTCGTGACCATCGCGCCGGTCATGCTGCCGCACCTGATCGACCGGCCGCTGAACTTGCAGCGCTTCCCGAACGGAGCCGGCGCGCCAGGCTTCTGGCAGAAGGACATCCCGGAGACAGCGCCGAAATGGCTGACCCGCTGGCACGAGACCGGCGTCGACGGTCGCGCCGACCGCGAGGCCAACGACCACCTGCTGGCGGTCGATGCCGCCAGCCTCGCCTGGCTCGGCAATCAGGCCAGCTTCGAGATCCATGCCTGGACCGGGAAACTGCCCGAACCGTGGCGACCGACCTTCGCCTACATCGATATCGATCCGGGCGAGAAGACCACCTGGGACGAGACCCTCGTGCTCGCCCGCTTGTACCGGACCGCCCTCGAGCACCTCGGCGTGCGCGGATATCCCAAGACGACCGGCAAGCGCGGCATCCAGATCTGGATCCCGATCGTTCACGGCCGCTACGACTTCAGCGACACCAGCGGCTGGGTGGAACGAGTCTCGAAAGCGGTCGGTTCGACCGTGCCGGATCTGATCTCCTGGGAGTGGTCGAAGGAGGCGCGGAAGGGCCGGGCGCGGCTCGACTACACCCAGAACGCGAGCATCAAGACCCTGGTCGCACCGTATTCGGTCCGGCCGGCGTCCGGCGCGCCCGTGTCCGCGCCGATCACGTGGGATGAGCTGGACGATCCGGAGCTGCGTCCGGACCGGTGGACGATCCGGACCCTGCCGGAACGGGTCGCGAGGCTCGGCGACCTGTTCGCCGCGGCTCAGACCGACGCGCAGGAGCTGCCCACGGTCTGAGCCTGGATCGCGTTACGTCGCCGGCGACGCCGTCCCGCCGACCGGCCCGAGCTCCGCCCGACGTCGTTCCGCCAGCTGGAAGGCGCCGACGAGGGCGGCCACGTCGTCGCGCGCCCATTCGACGCTCGATCGCACCGGTGCGCCCGTCGTGACCGAGGCATGGAAGGCGCGAAGTTCGTTGCGGAACGCCTCCTCGTAGGAGATCCGCGTGACCGTCTCCTCGAGCTCGACCACGCTGCGGCCGGTCCGACGCACCGAGAGCCGGGTCGGGAAATGGCGCAGGTACGGCGATGGGAACGTCAGCTCGTAGATCGCATCGCGGCAGTACACCGTCACGCGTTCTTGGTAGTCGCTGACACCGGGCAGATTCAGGTGCTCGAGGTGCGCCCGGCCATCGTCCGGCAGTGCCCAGTCGAGGCTCGATGCGTGGCCGTCGGCCCAGTACGCTCCGTCGACGAGCGGGATCGGCGCACTGACATCGACCGTGCGCAGCAGCTGGTGGGCGAGGCTGACGTCGTGGACGAGCGAGCTCAGGAAGGAGCCGAGCCCGCGAACGTCCCGTGGCTCCGGATCGCGGCCGAGCGCTTCGCGCACGGCGTCGAGGCTGTGCGCCCGCGTCCGGGCGATGAGGTCGGGATCGACGTCCCGGCCGCTGACGATGCCGATGTGGTCCACGAACGGCTGGAAATCGGGGTCGTTCGTTTCGACCGACAGGTAGACGACCTCGGCCGGGCCGTCGGCAAGCAGCTCGACCAGGCGTTC
Source organism: Candidatus Limnocylindrales bacterium (assembly GCA_035688805.1). GTDB lineage: Bacteria > Chloroflexota > Limnocylindria > Limnocylindrales > CSP1-4 > SPCO01. The sequence goes on along the minus strand of DASSMQ010000152.1, from coordinate 1,676 downwards.
GACGGCCGGGTCGTACAGCTTCATGTAGCCGACCTGGCACACGCGATCGCCGCGTGCCGCGAGCACCGCCTCGCAATCGGCCACCGTCTCGGCGAGCGGCTTTTCGATGAAGACGTGGACGCCCACCTCGAGCGCGGTCACCGCGGCCTCCCGATGCGCGCCGTCAGGGACCGAGATGACGATCGCGTCGAGGCCGAGGGCGAGCGCCTCCTCGAGGTTCGGCGCGGTGTGCGGCACGCGGTGACGGGCAGCGACGGCCTCGCGGACCGTTTTCGACGGGTCGGCGACGACCACGAACTCGAAGCGGTCCTGGTCCTCGGCGAGGTGCGGAGCGTGGACGGCCTGGCCGATGAGGCCGGCCCCGAAGAGGCCGACGCGGATCCGGTCGGTCACGGTGGATTCGACCCTGGAACGTCGACGGGCATGCCGCAACCCCTCTGCTCGGTCTCGATCGTCGGTGGGAGGCCCGAGTGTACTCAGTCGATGGCGACTGCGCGGCCCTCGCGCATCGAGCGGATCGCTGCCAACGAGATGGTCATCGCCGCACGTGCGTCGTCGGCGCCGACCTCGACGGGACGTCCCTTCTGGATGGCGTGGACGAATGCCCGCGTCTGCTCGGCATAGGCAGCCTCGAAGCGCGGGACCGCCCGGTCGGCGACATCGCGAGCGACCGCATCCGCAGCCGACCCGCCGCTCCACGACCCATGACTGACCGGCAGGTGTCCGATCCAGACGGACCCAGCCGTCGCCAGGACCTCGGTGCGGACGTCCTCGCCGTACGAGGTATTGCGCGCCAACTCGACGGAGCCCGTCGTCCCGCCGGCGAACCGCAGGTCGATGACGGCGCTGTCGACATCGTCGACGTCCGCGAGCTGCGGGTGCGACACACTCGACCCGAACGCATGGACCTCGACGACCTCGTCGTCCATCAGCCAGCGGGCGAGGTCGAACTCATGGATGCCCAGATCGACCATGATTCCGCCGCTGACGCCCGGATCGGCATACGAGGTCGGCGGTGGCTCGGGATCGAACTGGAGCGACTTGAAGAGCATCGGCCTGCCGAGGTCGCCACTGGCCAGTCGAAGCTTGGCGCGCGCGTAGTCGGCGTCCCAGCGGCGCATGAACCCGACCTGGAAGCGGACGCCGGCCCGTTCGACCGCGGCGATCGCCGCGTCCGTATCGTCGAGCGTCAACGAGATCGGCTTCTCGCAGAGGATGTCCTTGCCGGCCGCGGCAGCCGCCTCGATCGCGGCTCGATGCGTCGCCGACCATGTCGCGATGAGCACGGCATCGAGACCCGGGGTCCGAAGCAAGTCCTCCGTCGAGCGGAAGGCCGGCAGATCGCCGAGCTCGGCCGCCAGTCGCTCCGCGGCGTCGAGGTTCACGTCGGCGATTCCGACCAGTCGCGCCTCGCGAACCCGTGCCGCAATCAGCCGAGCATGGATGGCCCCCATCCGCCCTGCCCCGATAAGCCCGATCCCGATGCGTGGTGCCACGTGGATACGGTAGCGAGTGCCATCGGCGTTGAGCGGTCAGTCTCATCCGACGCCGTCCCTGCAACATGCATCCACGAGGCGCGTCACCCGCGAGGAGGGATGGACGATGGTGCACCTTGCTCGACACACCTCGGTCATGGGTCTGGCGCTGCTGCTCGCGGCATGTGCGAGTTCGGCTCC
>DASSMQ010000151.1:0-2376 GCA_035688805.1 Candidatus Limnocylindrales bacterium | reverse complement strand
CCAGGGCGCGGCCGCGGTGCCCGACCTGTACGCCGACTACGCGACGGCGCGTGACAAACCCCTCGCCATCATCGAGACCGCGATCCTGTACGACCCGTCCGGGCCAGCCTCGGGTCCGACCGAGCGCGACCTCAAGTCGGCTTGGTTCAACCAGGTGTTCAGCGCGTCGACCCCCAAGGATTTCCCGAAGATCGGGATGATCAACTGGTTCGAGTGGCGCAAGCAGGAGCCGGAGGTCGGCCGGGTCATCGACTGGCGACTCGCCTCGGACCCCGTCCTCGCCCAGTCGCTGCTGGCCGGCGTGCCCGGCGGCTGGTTGCGCTTCGCGGACTGACGCGGCAGCCGCCCGGCCACGGCCGTAGGATGCCGTGGTGACGAGCGTCCACCTCCTGCACGCCGGCTATACGGGCGAACGAACGGCGTCGTCCGTCGTGCTGGTCCGGGATGACGACGCGACGATCGTGGTCGATCCCGGGATGGTGGCCCGTCGGTCGCTGATCCTCGAGCCGTTGGCGGCGCTCGGCGTGGCACCCGAGACGGTGACCCACGTGTTCCTGAGCCACCATCACCCCGACCACACGATGAACGTGGCCCTGTTCCCGAAGGCCGAGGTGGTCGACTTCTGGGCGCGCTACATCGACGATCTGTGGCTGGACATGCCTGGTGATGGCTACCGGCTATCGCCCAAGTCACAGCTGTGGCTGACCCCAGGGCACACCGAAGAGGACGCGACGCTCATCGTCGAGGCCGACGACGGGATGTATGCGATGACCCACCTGTGGTGGCACGCCGACCGCGGCCCCGAGATCGACCCGTTCGCCGCCGACCAGGCGGCGCTCGAAGCGGGTCGCGCCCGCGTGCTCGCGGTCGCCGACGTGGTGATCCCGGGACATGGGGGTCCCTTCCGGGTCGAGCGCTAGGGGCGGCCGAGGACGCGACTGCCACACCCGTTTTCGGGCGCGCCGCGCCGGCCACGGACGCTCGGGCCACGACCCGCGACGACACGCTCCTTTTCCGGCTCGCCGCGCCGGCCGCGGACGCCTGGCGGCACGACCCGCGACTGAGACGCTCCTTTTCCGGCGCGTCGCGCCGATCGCGGACGCCTGGGGCACGACCCGCGACTGGAGCGCCCGTTTTAGGGCCCAACGGCTCGAACAAGGCCGGCCTCGCGGGCGCGCCGCGACTCGTGGTCACGCATCGGGGCGGACGAAACGCCCAGCGAGCCGTTCGGACCCGAAACGGGCGCTCCGGTCGCGTCGAGCGTTGCGTGACGGTCAGCCCGGTACGTGTCGACGGGCCACGATGTTCAGCCGGACGTAGTCGATCGACGGCTCCCCCATCCGCTCCGCCACGGTCCGCACGAACGCGTCGTGCTCCGCCGCCGGCAGTCGCTCGAGATGCGGCCCCAGCACGACCGTCCGCAGGAACGTCTGGAACGGCTCGCCCGCCTCGAACCGCGTCGGCTCATCGACGAGCCAGCACTCGACGTCGACGTAGCCCGCCGCCTCGAGCCGGCGCGTCGTCGCCAGCGGCGTCTCGAAATGGGCCGGTCCCAGCCACCCGTCGCCGATCGATGCCAAGGCCCGCATGACCCTCGACACGTTTCCCGCGCCCCCGCACTGGGCGACCAGCCATCCGCCGTGCCGGGTGACCGCGGCGAGGTTCCTGAAGAGCGCATCGTGGTCGGGCACCCAGTGGAAGGTCGCGGTCGAGAACACCGCATCGACCGGCTCCACGATCGGCAACGGCTGCTGGAGGTCGGCCACGACGTAATCGATCCGATCGAAGCGCGCCAGGCGATCGCGGGCCGCGTCGATCATCGAGGGCGAGCCGTCGAGGGCGATCACGCGACCGCGTGGCAGTCGATCGGCCAGCAACTCGGTCACCCGGCCGCTGCCACAGCCCGCATCGAGCACCCGCTCGTCACCGTCGAGCGGCAATCGGTCGAGGACGGCCGTGCCCCAGCGGACCTGGGGCTCCGAGACCCGGTCGTACGTCCGAGCGTCCCAGTCGCGCGGCATCAGGCTTCGGCTGGATGGTCGACGGCCGAGTCGTACGCCTCCCGCGACTCCCGCGCGCGCTTCGGCGCCGACCCGCGCAGGCCGATCCACGACACGGCCGATCCGACCGCGAGCAGGCTCGCGGCGACGATCATCGCGAGGTGGAATGCCTCGACCGACGCGCGCACGGCGGCAGCGGCCTGGTCGGGCGTCGCAGCGCCGCGCGGCGGGTTCAGCGGTGAGAAGACGGCACGGACGGCGTCCGAGTTCGTCTCGAGGCCCGGCGCACGCGCCCCGAGCGTCGCATAGAACGTCGCGGAGATGGCCAGGAAGATGATCGCCCCGAGCAGGGGTTGACCGACCCGGGCGATCGCGT
>DASSMQ010000150.1:0-7225 GCA_035688805.1 Candidatus Limnocylindrales bacterium | reverse complement strand
GGGACCGACGTCCGGCACGGCAAGACGCGCTCCGCGGGCCCGCGCGGCCAGTACAACTGCATCTTCGAGTACAAGGAGGAGGCGGTCGGGCTCGAGGCGGGCCGGATGGCGGTCGCGCTGGTCAACCACCTCGTCGCGCCCGACGACCCCGATCACTTCTTCGACTTCGCGCCCGAGATGGAGCGGCTCATCCGGCTGGCCGAGCGCCAGGCGTTCGGTCCGTCGACGCAGGCCCTCATCGACGAGGCGGTCAGCCGCGACATCCCGTTCATCCGGCTCGACCGGCACTCGCTCGTCCAGTTCGGGCACGGCGTCCACCAGCAACGGATCCGAGCGACGATGACCTCGCAGACGTCGGCGATCGGGGTCGACGTCGCGTCGGACAAGAGCCTCACGAACCGGCTCCTCGATTCGGCCGGGCTGCCCGTCCCGCGCTCCGCCGTCGTCGAGACCGTGGAGGAGGCGGTCTCCGCCGCGAAACGGCTCGGTTTCCCGTGCGTCGTCAAGCCGCTCGACGGCAACCACGGTCGCGGCGTCCATCTCGACCTGCGGTCCGAGGAGGCTGTTCGCGCCGCGTTCCCGGGCGCCCTCGCCCAGAGCCGATCGGGCGACGTCGTCGTCGAGACCTACGTCTTCGGCAACGACTACCGCTGCCTGGTCATCGGCGGCAAGGTCGCGGCGATCGCCGAGCGCGTGCCGGCGTCGGTCACGGGCGATGGCGAGCACACCGTTCGCGAGCTCGTCGACATCGCCAACAGCGACCCACGGCGCGGCATCGGCCACGAGAAGGTGCTGACCCGGATCACCGTCGACGCGGCCGCCGAGGAGCTCGTCCGCGCGCAGGGCCATGCGATGGACGAGGTCCTGCCCGAGGGGACGTGGGTCAAGCTCGCGCTGACCGGCAACATGTCGACCGGCGGCACGTCGATCGACCGGACCATCGAGGCGCACCCCGATAACGTCGAGATCGCCGAGACGGCGGCCCGCATCGTCGGCCTCGACGTGGCCGGCATCGACTTCATCTGCCCGGACATCACGACCCCGGTCCGCGAGACGGGCGGCGCCATCGTCGAGGTCAACGCGGCGCCCGGTTTCCGGATGCACACCCACCCGACCGAAGGCGAGCCACAGTACGTCGCGCGTCCGGTGATCGACTCCCTGTTCCCACCCGGGGTCAGCGCGCGCATCCCGATCGTCAGCGTGACGGGAACGAACGGCAAGACGACGACCGTCCGGATGATCGCCCACATCCTCAAGCTGATGGGCCGGCGGGTCGGCATGACCTCGACCGATGGCATCGTCATCGACGGGCGGCTCATCAAGAAGGGCGACATGTCGGGGCCCAAGTCGGCCCAGATGGTGCTCCAGAACCCGACCGTCGACACGGCGGTGTTCGAGGTTGCCCGCGGCGGGATCCTGCGCGAAGGGCTCGGCTACGACCGCAACGACGTGGCGGTCGTGACCAACGTCACCGGCGACCACCTGGGCCTCGGCGGCATCGACTCGATCGGCCAGCTCGCCAACGTGAAGGGCGTGTTGGTCGAGGCGGTCCCGCGCTCGGGCACGGCCGTGCTCAACGCCGACGACCCGCACGTCTACCGGATGGGCCGCCACTGCGCCGGACGGGTCGTGCTGTTCAGCATGGCGACCGAGAAGGGCGAGGATGGGTTCGACCGCGTCGACGGCCACACGTCACGCGGCAATGCGGCGTTCTGCCTCGAGTCCACGAACCAGGGCGAACTGATCGTGCTGCGGCTCGGCAGTCGCAAGATGCCGGTGCTCTACACGCACCTCATCCCGGCGACCTTCGGGGGCCGAGCGCGGATGAACGTCGCGAACGCGCTCGCCGCGGCGGCCGCGGCCTGGGCCGCCGGCGCCCATCTCCACGACATCCGGCAGGGCCTGCGGACGTTCTCGACCTCCTTCTTCCAGGCGCCCGGGCGGTTGAACCTGCTGGACGTCGGTGGGGTCCGGGTCGTGATCGACTACTGCCACAACGTCGACGGCATGCGCCAGTTGGCCGATTTCGTCCAGCGGATGATGGTCGAGCCGGTGACCAAGGCCGGACGGATCGGAGCCACGGCGCCGACGGCACGGGTCGGACGGGCCATCGGGGTCCTCGGCATCCCGGGCGACCGACGTGACGACGATCAGCGGGAATACGGCGCGATCGCGGCCGGGGCCTTCGACGAGGTGATCGTCCGCGAGGACAAGAACCTGCGCGGTCGGGCGCCAGGCGAGACCGCCACGAACGTGATCGAAGGGGTGCGCAGTGCGCGCGGGACCGGGCGGTCGCGAACGACCCGGGCCGAGAAGGTGCTCGACGAGATGACCGCGGTGCGGACGGCGCTTCGGCGGGCCATCCCGGGCGATCTCGTCGTGTGCTGCGTCGATGACGCGATCGGGGTCTATCGCGAGGCGATGTCCGCGGCTGGAGCATCCCGAGGAGGGACGGCCTTCGCCGATCCTGGCGAACTCGAGGCGCCGGAAGGATAGAGCCGGCGTCCGGGATCGCGGTCGGCTCCACAGGTGGCCGGGCCGGCCTAATCCGGCCTGTGCGTCCCCGCGTGGCGACCGACGGCCAACGAATCTGCCTCGGCCGGCCTGGTCCGGCCTGTGTGTCCCCGCGTGGCGACCGACGGCCAACGAATCAGGCTGGGCCGCCACCTCGACGGCGCCCAGCTTTCGTCACCGTCGTCTGACGGTCACCGATATCCGTCGGCGCGGCGCGTCGCCGTTCGACGTGGTGTCTGCGGGCCAGCGACGAGACTGGACCAGGCCTGACCGCGTCAGGATCGTCGTCCGACGGACAGCGATCGGGCGCGGCGGTCTCGACCCGGGCTGGAGGTCAGCCGCGGCCCATGTTCGCTTGGACCGTCCGAACGATGAACCAGATCTCCAGGGCCGAAAGCACGATCAGCACGATCCCGATGACGGTCTCCACGACTGGCACCCTCCGCTCCGGCGCCGTCGGGACGTCCGACCTCGCCGGCAGCATCATGCGCCGACCCACGTGACCGCCGCAACGCGCCCGCACGCGGGCGCCCAGGCCACGAACGTGCGAGATGAGCACTCAGCGAACGCTGTGACACCAGGGCTCTGCGACCGCGACATTCTGTGGGCCGCCTCGTGCACGGATCGACCGTCGCGACCGTGAACGATGCTCATCGAGTGGCCGACCATCGTGGTCGGTCCCGGACGAATCGGCCAGAGCGTTCACAAGGATGCGCGTACTTCAGGTCATCGCCTCCCGAGGGCGTCGAGGGCAGTCGCGGAGAGGGTTGGCGAGGGGCTTGGGCAGTCGGACCGCCGCAACGCGCTCGCACGCGGCGCCCACCGAGCCTACCCGCGCCGCGGGCGCTCCTGGAGCCGCGGTACCAGGCGGGTCAACTCGGACGCCACGTCCACGGGCCGCGCTCCGAGCGACGTCAGCAGCTCGTACACGGCGTCGCGCTCCTCGTGGCACATCAGCACGATGACCCGGGGAGCGTCGACACCCCGACCGTGCCCATGCCCCGCCGCGCCGTTCAACTCCGCCCGCAGGGCGGAGGTTTCGGACTCGTAGACGGGCACCTCACCGACGGCCCCGCCACCCGACTTGACGCCGGCCAGGAGCTCTCCGATGACGGACGAGGCAGTCCGTCCGCGGAGGTAGCGGCGGGTCTCCTTGATGGCGACCCGCTGCGCCCGTTGGGCGGCGATCCGACCGATCCCCCGGAGCGTGTCGTCCGGTCGATCGCCGGCCGTCCCGATGATCACGGTGATCGGTGCCGTCCGACCGGCCGCACCGGCGGCGATCCCCTCGGCCACGTCGAGCACCGCCGAGATGCCCGCCTCGTTGTGGGCGAAATCGACGATGACGGTCCGGGCGCCGATCCGGAACAGGTTCAGGCGGCCTGGGGACCGCTCCGCGGATGGCGCGAAGTCGATGAGCCCGTCGCGGACCTGGGCGAGCGTGGCTCCGAGGCCGCGCGCCCCGCCGGCGGCAGCCATCGCGTTCGCCACGTTGTGACGTGCCAACCCGCCGATCGTGATCGGGACACGCGCGATCTCGACGATCTTCGAGGAGCGGTCTCCCTCGGTCTCCGTGAGCCAGCCACCCTCCAGCGCATAGACCCGGCCGCCGCCGGCACGATGTCGTCGCACGACTGCCGGTAGCGCTCCATCGCGCACAGCGGTGAACAGGGCGACCTTGGCTCGGACGCGGCGACCGACCGCCGCCACGAGCGGATCGTCGCCATTGAGCACGACCCAGCCATCGGCCTTGGTCACACGGCAGATCGTCGCCTTCACCTCGGCCAGCTCGGGAAGCGTATGGATGCCCTGCAGGTCGAGGTGGTCCGAGGAAACGTTGGTCAGCACGGACGCCTCGTTCGACTCGTAGCCCATCCCGCGCAGGACGATGCCGCCACGCGCCGTCTCCAGCACGGCGACATCGATGTCCGAGCGCCGCAGGATCTGCTGGGCGCCGCCTGGCCCGGTCCAGTCGCCCGGGTCGACCAGCCGCTCGTCGACGAGGACGCCATCGGACGTCGTGGTGCCCACGTGGCGGCCCGCCCGGAGCAGGATGTGGCTGATCAGCCGCGTCACAGTCGACTTGCCGTTCGTACCCGAGATCGAGATCACGGGCACCCGTCGGTCGGCGTCGCGGATCCAGGGCGGCGGGCTCGTCCGGGCCTCCTCGATCCGCTCCATCCAGCGCGTCAGCATCCGTTGCTGGGCACCGGTCAGCTGCGCCGTGCGCGACGGGGAGACGTCCCGGTCCGCAAGGGCCATCGCCGCGTCTGTCAGCACCCGGGCCCGCTCCTCGCCCCGCCACGGGTAGGTGACGATCCAATGCCCCGGATCCGACGAGCGATGGACCGCCAACCCACCTCGACCCTCGTCGTGGTCGACCCGCAGCCGGCGGACCCAGGCCACGATCGCGGCGATCGAGTCGGGCCAGTCGCGGGCCGGCACTGCGGCGCCGAGGCGCACGAGGGCGTGGCGGCCCGGATCGCGTTGGCCGTACCAGGTTCGTCGACGTCCGACGGCGAGCTCGAGCTTGACCACCGGTTCGAGCCGGTAGACGTTGGGCCCTTCGAGCAGACGGATCTCGATCACTCGCACCGTCCGGGCAGGATAGCAACCGAGGCGCCGCGTAGACTGCCCCTTCGATGACCCACGAGTCCGCCGATCCCATCGACCTCGAGCTGACTGCGATCCAGGCCGCTGTTGCGGCCGACCTGCCCGACTACCTGGCCGATCTCGAGCGCTTGGTCAACATCGACTGCGGCTCGTACACGCCTGACGGGGTCGACGAGGTCGGTCGGTGGACCGCGTCCTTCCTCGCTGGTCTCGGGGCCGACATCGAGACGCGACCCGATCCGGATGGCGGTTACGGCGCCACCGTGGTGGCCACGTTCCACGGGACGAGCGGCCAGCCGCGAGTCCTGCTGATCGGCCACATGGACACCGTGTTCGACCCCGGCACCGCCGCAGCGCGCCCCTTCCGGATCGGCGATGGCATGGCCCACGGGCCGGGCGTCACCGATATGAAGTCCGGGCTGCTGGCCGGTCTCTACGCCATCAAGTCGATCCTCGCGACCCGCGGCGCCCTGCCCTTCGAGCGGCTGACCTTCATCGCCAATCCGGACGAGGAGGTGGGCTCCCCGAGCTCGAGGGGCCACATCCGGGCGGCGGCCGTGGACGTCGATGCGTGCCTCGTCCTCGAGTGTGCCCGCGCCAACGGCGACATCGTCTCCGCGCGCAAGGGCATCCTCGACACGCGCCTCGCCATCCATGGGCGCGCCGCCCACGCCGGGGTCGAACCTGAGAAGGGCCGGAGCGCGATCCTCGAGGCGGCTCGGGTCGTGCGCGAGCTCCACGCCCTCAACGGGCGCTGGCCGGGCGTCACGGTCAACGTCGGCAAGATCGCCGGCGGCACCCGTCCAAACGTGGTGGCCGAGCGGTGCGACCTCGAGGTCGATGTGCGGGCGACCACGGCCGACGGCCTGCGCGATGCCGAGGCGGCCATCCGGGACATCACCCGGGTGACCGAGGTTCCCGACACCACCATCGATACCAACGTCCTCGTCTCGTGGCTGCCGATGGAGAAGCTCGAACGCTCGGGCCGTCTTGTCGAGCATGCCCAGGACATCGCAGGGCGCCTCGGGTTCGCCGTCGCGGACACGTCGACCGGCGGTGCCTCCGACGCCAACTCGACCTCGGGCATGGGCGTGCCGACCCTCGACGGCCTCGGGCCCATCGGCGGCAACGACCACTCGCCGGCCGAATACCTCGACGTCGGGTCGATCGTGCCTCGGACCGCCCTGCTGGCCGGCCTGCTGCTGGCCATCGCCCGCGACCCGGACGTCCTGGGCTGGCGCGTCGACGACCCGCGGTTCGCTTCGACCGACCCGGAATCGGTGCCATCGCCCGCCGCTCCAGCATGACCGCGACGCGCCGGCGGGTCACCTCGGGCAGCCGCTTCGAAGCGCCGTACGGCTATTCCCGAGCCGTGGTGGTCGACGACGCGTGCTTCGTCGCCGGGACGACCGACCCGAGCATGGATCATCCGGGCGATGCGGCGGCCCAGGCGCGTGCCGCGCTCACGATCATCGAGCGCGCGCTGGTCGATGCCGGGTTCGCGCTCACGGATGTCGTTCGAACGCGGATGTATGTCGTCGATCCCGCCGATGCCGACACGGTGGCGCGCGTGCACGGCGAGGTCTTCCGGGACATCCGCCCGGCATCGACGCTGGTCGTCGTGCGCGGCCTGATCGAGCCGCAGATGCTCGTCGAGATCGAGGCCGAGGCCCGCCGCTGAGCGCTGTTCAGACCGGGATCGAGGCGAACCCGGTCGCGCGCGCGACGACGACGATCGCGACCGCGGCGATGAGGCCCACCAGGAGGTTGCGCCGCCAGGCCGTGATCAGCAGGCAGGCCAGCACGGCCACCCACTCGACGCCGACATGGAACTGCGACCGGCCGGCGGGATCGGTGACGACCATCACCGATACCGCGGCGAGGGCGGCCAGCACAGCCGGCCCGACGAGCTGGAGGTAGTCGAAGCCCGAGCGTGGAAGCCGATCGAGCCAGGGGGTCAGCAGCCCGAGCGCTCGCGAGGGATATGTGACCAGGAACATGAGCACCGCCAGCGGCACGAGCTCGACGCTCATCGCCGCTCGTTCTCGTGGACGTGGGTCCCCGGCATCGAATAGCGCTCGGCCGAGGTCGGCTCCCC
>DASSMQ010000149.1:0-29592 GCA_035688805.1 Candidatus Limnocylindrales bacterium | reverse complement strand
GCCCAGCTCGTTCGGGAGCAGGCGACCGAGGCCGCCGAGCGGGAGCGGCTCGCCCAGGAGCTGCGGGTCGCGACGCTCATCCAGCAGCAGTTCCTGCCGCGCCAGCTGCCGCAACTGCCGCAATGGCAAGTGGCCGCGTTCTACGGCCCGGCACGAGCCGTCGGAGGCGACTTCTACGACTTCGTCGAGATGCCCGACGGTCGCATCGGCATCGCGGTCGGTGACGTCACCGACAAGGGCGTCCCGGCCGCCCTGGTCATGGCCCGGACCCACAGCATCCTGCGGGCCGAGGCGTCGCGAAGCTCGTCGCCCGGGGAGATCCTGTCCCGGGCCAACGACCTGCTCGTGCCCGAGATGCCGGCCCGCATGTTCGTGACGTGCCTGTTCGCGGTCCTGGACCCGACGACGGGGAGGATCGTCCTGGCCAATGCCGGGCACAACCTGCCATTCATCCGGAGCGGCGACGACGTCACCGAACTGCGGGCGACCGGCATGCCCCTCGGGCTGCTGCCGGGTCTTCGCTACGACGAGACGGAGGGCGTCATCGCGCCTGATAGCAACGTCCTGCTCTATAGCGATGGGCTCATCGAAGCCCACGACGACGACCGCGAGATGTTCGGCTTCGACCGGCTACGTGAAGCGCTTCGCTTCGACGATGCGGGCAGTGACCTGCTCGACCGGCTGCTCGAGACCCTCCACGCATTCACCGGGCCCGAGCACGAGCAGGAGGACGACATCACCCTCGTGACGCTCCGGCGCTCCGCAGGCGTCGCCGATCACGATGCCAGTCCGGCCTCCAGCGCCCTGACCGCCTTCAGCCTGCCCGGTCAGCAGGGAAACGAACGCGAGGCGATGGATCGCGTGGCGGCCGCCGTCGCCGAGCTCGGCCTCCCGGCCGACCGGGTCGAGCGCCTCAAGACCGCTGTTTCCGAGGCCGCGATGAACGCGATCGAGTACGGCAGCCGGAGTCGCGCGGAGATCCCGTTCGACGTCGACGTTGCCGTGACCCCGACCGACATCGTGGTCCGGGTCACCGATCGCGCGCTATCGGGCACCGTCCCGACCGACGCCGAGATCCCGGACATCGAACGCAAGCTGGCGGGCGAGCAGAAGCCGCGCGGCTGGGGGCTCTTCCTGATCGAGCACATGGTCGACGCGATGGACGTGACGACCGACGACGTCGCGGGGACCCAGACGGTGACCCTGCGGATGGCCCGCAAGGAGGCCGACCATGGATGATCGACGATTCGGGGCCCAGGTCGTCGAGGTGCCAGACGAGGTCCGCGTCCGGATGCGAGGCGATCTCGACAGCCGGGCCGACGAGACCCTCAGCACGGCCTATCACGAGGTCGCCTCGATCGGCTCCAAGCGGATGACCCTGGACTTCCACGACGTCGGCTACATCAACAGCACCGGCATCGCCCTCGTGGTCCGGCTCCTCGCCGATGCGCGGCGCGACGGGCGCGGGGTTCGGGCGATCGGTCTGACGGCGCATTACCGCGAGATCTTCCGGATCACGCGGCTGTCGGACTTCATGGATATCGTCGAAGGAGACGCGGCATGACGACCACGACGATCGACGTCGACCGCGCCGGGGTCGCAGCGATCCTGCGACTCGGCGGCGACATCACCTCGGCGAGCGATGCCGACCTGACAGCCGGATTCGGCCGGGCCATCGACGACGGAGCGCGCGCGGTCATCCTCGATTTCGCGCGGATGGAGTACATGAACAGCGGTGGCATCGGCCTCCTGGTCACGCTGCTGGTCCGAGCCCAGCGCGCCGGAGCACGCCTGATGGCGGTCGGGCTATCCGACCATTACCGCCAGATCCTGTCCCTGACGCGACTGGATGAAGCCATCGAGGTCCACGACGACGAAACGACCGCCATGGCCGCGATCGACCTGCAGGCGCGACGATGACCGCGCAGGCACCGGATCCCGTTCCGGCCCGCGACGCCGCCCACTGGGCGACACCGGTCGACCGACTCTCGGCCAGCGGCGTCAGCGGAGCGCCGGTCGACAGCGTCAGCGGCAAGCGGGTGGCCGGACCACTGCAGGGTTTCGGCCAGCTCTGGCAGAAGACCTTCACGGTCCGCCTCGATGGCTCCGACCTCACGCCGTCGGCGGTGATCGCCACCTGGAAGGATCGCTTCCCCACGTTCTGGCCGGCTGGACAGCGCTTCTATGCGCCCCTGGCCGGCATCGCCCCGGGCGAGGTCGCGCTGCTCGACATCGCGCCGGTCCCGGGCTCGCCGGTCAAGCTCTCGACCGGGGTCATGGTGCTCTACGCCGATGACGAGTCGTTCACGTTCATGACCCCCGAAGGCCATACGCTGTCGGCGTGGATCACGTTCTCGGCGTATCGCGATGGCGAGGTCACGGTCGCCCAGGCGCAAGCCCTCGAGCGGCCGTCCGATCCGTTCGACGAGCTGGCCTATCTCCTCGGCGGCAACCGGATGAACGATCGATTCTGGCGACAGACGCTCGAGAACCTCGCGCGCCACGTGGGCACGCCGACGCCCGAGGTGACGACCCAGATCGTGTGCATCGATCGACACCGGCAGTGGCGCTACGCCTCGAACCTGCGCAACAGCGCGACGCTGCGCACGGCTCGGCGGACGCTGACCGCCCCGGTGCGCTGGATCTTCCGTCGGGGGTGAGGACTGCTCAACCATGAGCGATCCGTGGCTCGACGCGGTCGTCGTCGGCTCCGGACCGAATGGGCTGGCGGCGGCCCTGACCCTGGCCCGTGCCGGTCGCACGGTCCGTGTCTATGAGGCCGCTCCGACGATCGGCGGCGGCACACGGACCGAGGAGTTGACGCTGCCCGGGTTCCGGCACGACACCTGCTCGACGATCGTGCCGCTGGCCCTCGCCTCGCCGTTCTTCCGCACCGTCGATCTGGCGAGGCATGGTGTCGAGCTCATCCAGCCGGACGCTCCAGTCGGCCACGCGCTCGACGGTGGGCGTGCGGCCATCCTCGAGCGCTCGTTCACGGCGACCGCCGCGGGACTCGACGGTGACCGACGCACCGATGACGGCTCGGCGTGGCGACGACTCTTCGGTCCGTTGGCTCGCGACGCGGACAAGCTGACGCGCGAGATCCTGCGCCCGATCCTCCATCCGCCACGCCATCCGCTGGCGCTCGCGCGGTTCGGCCTGCCCGCCTTGTGGCCGGCGCGCTCGCTCGCCCGGCGGCGCTTCGATGGCGAGCCGGCGCGTGCGTTGTTCGGTGGCCTGGCGGCCCACTCGATGGTCGCCCTGGATCGACCCCTGACCGCGTCGTTCGGGCTCGTCCTGGGAATGCTCGCCCATGCCTCCGGCTGGCCCATGGTCCGCGGCGGGAGCACGACGCTCACGGCCGCGCTCGCGGCGGAACTGGTCGAGGCCGGTGGTGAGATCGTGACGGACCATCTAGTCGACGACATCGACGACCTGCCGCCGGCTCGGGCTGTGATCCTCGATACCACCCCGCGGATGGCCGTGGCCATCGCCGGCGATCGACTGCCGCCCCGGACCGTTCGCGCCTATGAGCGGTTCCGCTACGGGCCGGGGGTTTTCAAACTCGACTGGGCCCTCTCGGGACCGATCCCCTGGACCGCCGAGGGCCTGCGTCGCGCCGGGACCGTCCACCTCGGGGGAACGCTCGAGGAGATCGTCCGGTCGGAGCGCCAGGTGGCGACCGGGCGGCACCCGGACCGACCGTTCACGCTCGTCGTCCAATACGACCCGTGGGATCCGTCGCGGGCGCCGCGTGGGCAGACGACAGCGTGGGCGTACTGCCACGTCCCAGCGGGATCCCATGTCGACATGACCGCGGCGATCGAGGGGCAGATCGAGCGCTTCGCCCCGGGCTTCCGCGACGTCGTCCTCGCGCGGGCGAGCCACAACCCGCGCCAGATGGAGGCGCACGACGCGAACTACGTCGGCGGCGACATCAACGCGGGTATCAGCGACATCCGACAGCTGATCTTCCGGCCGGCGGTCTCGCTCGATCCGTATCGCGCCGGCCCGGGGATCTACCTGTGCTCATCGTCGACACCGCCGGGTGGCGGCGTGCACGGGATGGGCGGCTATTGGGCCGCTCGTTCGGCGCTGCGCCACGACCTCCGCTAGAGGCCGATGCCGGCCTCGTCTCCGATATCGGCGACACGCTCGACGGCGTCCTGCCGACGTAACCAGAGACCGAGCCACAGCGCCCCGACCGACGGCACGGCCGTCCAGCCGACCAGCAACATGCCCAGGACCACGATGATCACCGGCAGGTCGCCGAGGCCGTTGCTTTCCGTGCTGCCGCGCGCGTCCGCGGCGACGCCGGCCAGGCGGTCGGCCAGCGCCTGCAGGGATGTCGAGTTCGTGCCGAGCGCGTCCCGATTTCCCTCGAGATCGGCGGCGATCGTTCCCAGGCGCGTATCCAGTCCATCGAGATCGGTCGCCATCTGGCCGAATTGGCCGGCGACGTTGCCGAGCGGGCGGCTGCCGAGGATATCGATCCGTCCGAACTGGTCCTCGATGGCGCGCAGATTCCCGCGCAGGTCGGCGATCGCCTGGGCCGTCTGGCGGACGGCCGGGGGCGTGCGCTCGAGCGTCGCGGAGAACGAGGTCGCGGAAGATGCGGCGTCTCGGAGCGCCTGGGAGGTGCGGTCGAGCACATCGATCACGTCACCGACCTGCGTCTGGACCCGGTCGGTGACTCCAGCCACGCGACCCCCGACCCACGCCAGCGCGATCAGGCCCGCGACGGCGAGGATGAGGCCGACGATGCCGTAGGCCAGCAATGCGGTCGTCAGGCGTCGACGACCGAGGCCCGTCTGCGACTCCCTCACGGGCTCAGCGCCAGCTGCTACGGGCCGCGTCCGGATACAGCCGGACCCGCCGGAACGGCTCGCGCCCGCGCGATCGGGACACGAGGTTGGCACGCTCGGCCATCTGGTGCTGGAGGCGGCGGATGTACGCGTTCTGCGGGGACAGCTCGACCGCCTCCGACGAGGCGAGGACGACCTCGATGGCGTCCTCGGTCTCGCGCAGCGCGGCTTCGCGCGGGTCGATCTCCAGCGAGAAGATCGAGGTCAGGCTCGACTGCATCTGCGGGATCGTGTTGCTCTTGAGGACGTAGATGGGCATCGCCCGCTCCTCGGCCTCGCGAAGGACCGGCGTCTTCTGCTTGTACTCGTTGCGCAAGGTCATCACGACGTCTGCTTCGTCGACTTCCCGGGCGATGACCACGGGCAGTCCGAGATCGCGAACCGCCTGCTCCAGGCGCTTGCGGCTGATGCCTTGTGGCAGGACGCGCAGGGTCGGCAGTGGCGAGCCGCCGGGCACGAGCACGGTCTCACCGTGTTCACCTTCCTCCACCCCGAGCGGCAGGTCGCCCTCATCGGTCTCGAGATCGTCGGCGTTGACAGGCGCGGTGCCTTCGTCCGCCTTGAACGACTGAAGGGCCTTCGAGGCCTGGTCGCGCCACGCCTTCTGGCGTTCGAGCTCGCGGGCCTCCCGGGCGCGGGTATCCAGGGCCGCCGACGCGCCGGCACGCTCGAGCGGACCACGATCGGCGAGATCGCCGGCGACGAACGGGGCGTCCCCGCCGCGATCCGCGAATCGCTCGCCGGGCATCGTGGTGGGCGGCCCCCCGCTCGAGACCGGCCCCCGTGGTGTCGCCTCGCGCCCCGGTCCGCCGCGGGTCTGCCGCCAGCCGCCCGAGGCACCGGGCCGGTAGCCGGGACGGAATCCGGCTCGCTCGGTCTCGCGCCAGCCGCCGGTCGTCCTTGCCGATCCGTCGCCGCGCCAACCGGGTTCCATGCGCCAGGGCGAGCCGCCGCCGACCAGGCCGGCGAACCGCTCGGCACCGAGCTGCTCGCGTGGCGACGGGCGCGGGCGTCCCTGTGACCGGTGGACGCCCTCCTCGTCGCGCCAGCGCAGTTCAGGGGCGACCGCGTCACCGCGCAGCAGCGCGTCGACGGTCTCGGCCACATCGCTGTGGACGGCGACCCGTTCGCGGTCCTGGATCTCGACGATGACATCGAAGGTCGGTGGGGCCTTGCGCTCCAGCACGCTCTTCTGGGTCCGCCGCCGGCGGGCTTCCTCGTCGCCGAGGGTGACGCTCTGGATGCCGCCGATCAGGTCCGACAGGGTCGGGTTGAGCATCAGGTTGTCGAGGTTGTTGCCGTGCGCGGTCCCGATGAGCTGGACGCCGCGCTCGGCGATCGTCCGCGCGGCCTGTGCTTCGAGCTCCGTGCCGATCTCGTCGATGACGATGACCTGGGGCATGTGGTTCTCGACCGCCTCGATCATCACCTCGTGCTGCATCGACGGCGTGCGCACCTGCATCCGGCGCGCCTTGCCGATGGCCGGGTGGGCGATGTCTCCGTCGCCGGCGATCTCGTTCGAGGTGTCCACCACGACCACCCGCTTGCCGAGGTCGTCCGCCAGCACCCGGGCGGCCTCGCGCAGCATCGTCGTCTTGCCGATGCCGGGCCGTCCCATGATCAGGATCGACTTCCCGGTCTCGACGAAGTCGTTGATGATCTCGATGGTCCCGTAGACCGCCCGGCCGACCCGACACGTCAGCCCGACGACCTTGCCGTTGCGGTTGCGGATGGCGCTGATGCGATGGAGGGTGCGCTCGATCCCGGCACGGTTGTCATCGCCGAACGAGCCGATGTGGTCGACGACGAAGGCGATGTCGGCCTCGGTGATCTCGCGCTCCAGCAGGCTGACCTCGGAATCAGGGAAGCGACCCTCCGGCCGACGGCCGAGGTCCATCACGACCTCGATGAGCGCCTCGCGATCGGGCAGCGCATGCACCGCGGCGACGATCTCGGGTGGCAGCGACGAGAGCATCGCATCGAGATCGTCGATGGTTTCGCGCTGGCGCTCCTGGGGCATGCGGTCCTCCGCCTCGACGCCTATCGGACGCCGGCCGGCACGAGGGCCGGTTCGGCGACCCGGACGAGGGTCTCCTTCATGAGTAGCGTCACGCTCGCGATATCGTCGAACGCGGATTCCTCCAGTCGTCGGTCGAGCGGCGCTTCATAGGTTCGCACCGGAGCGATGACCCCGTGATCATGCCGATGGTCGCTCCCCTTCGAGGTTCGTGCCTCGATGATGCCAAGCCCGAAGTCGATGAGCGCAGCGGCGTCGGCCTCCGGCCTTGCGAGCACCTTCAGATAATGCGGCTGATCCTCTTTGGCGACGCCGATCTGGACGAAACCGTCGAGCGAAGTGCCATCGCGCCCACCGCCGGGCGTCGCCTGCACGAAGGCCTCGATGTCGGCGAACCGGAGCAGCGGGGCCAGGCTGGAGCGCGGGATCCGCCAGTGATTGCCCTGGCGCTCCCAATCGGGTAGCCGGACGCTTTCGAGTCGGACCACCGGCCCCGGCGTGACCGCGTTGTACAACCGGTTGAGGGCCAGCGCGTCGATGGGCTGGACCGGCCGGATCCCGGCGGCATCGGTCGCTTTGTCGGTCCATGGGGTCGGCAACTCTTCGGCCGCTCGGCGGACCATGATCCGCTCCTCCCCGTAGCGGATGAAGCCAGCCTGCATGAACATCTCGACGTTGCCATCGGCATCGGCGCACGCGACGTGGAAGCGCGCCGCGCCGCGCTTGGCTCCCTCGCGCAGGAGCTGGTTCACGAGGCGATAGCGGATGTCGCCCGCGTCGGCCATGCCGACCGCGTCGAGCTCGACGATCGTCCACTCGTCACGCGTCGATTCCCGTTCGACGCGGATCAGCCCGGCGATCCGGCCGCCCTCCTCGTAGACGTACATGAGGTCGTTCGGGCGGAAGGCGCCGAGCGGCAGGCGGAACAAGCTGAAGACCCCGATCGGCGGGCCGCTGACCGGCAGGCCGAGCGAACGCGTCGACGGATCGTCCGACTGGCACAGGCGCGACAGCTCGCCGAGCGCCGCGAGGTCGGTCAGCCTGGCCGCGCGGACCTTGCCCTGACTGCGGGGCGGCCGCGTGGCGGTCATCGGGTCCTCGTCCTCGTCCTCGTCATGTGGTCCTGGTCCGGCGGGTCGGGTGGTGACGTCGCCCGGATCCCTCGCCCGGGTCATCATGCTCGGTGGCCATCGTCGCCATCAGCCGATGGAACCGCGTCTCCCCCGCAAGCTCCGGGTGGAACGAGGTCGCGATGATGTTCCGGTCGCGGACCGCCACGATGCGACCGTCCTCAAGCCGCGCCAGGACGTCGACGTCCGGGCCCGTGCGCTCGATCACCGGTGCGCGGATGAAGACAGCATGCACCGGGGTGGCGCCAAGCACATCGACCGGGATGTCCGCCTCGAACGACTCGAGTTGCCGGCCGAACGCGTTGCGCTCGACCGTCACGTGCAGCAGCGGCAGGATCGGCGCCTCGCCACCGGCGATCTCTCGGGCCAGCACGATCATCCCGGCACAGGTGCCGAAGATGGGGGCGCCCCTCTCCGCCAGATCGAGGATGGGCTGGCGGAGGCCCCATCGGTCGATCAGTTGGCGCATCGTCGTGCTCTCGCCACCGGGGAGGATGAGCCCGCTGACGTCGGCAAGATCGGCCGGTTCGCGCACACGAACACCCTCGACACCGATCGCGGCGAGGGTGTCGAGGTGTTCGCGGAAGGCGCCCTGAAGGGCGAGGACCCCGATCTTCACGAACTGAGCGTAGCGCGAGGCCGGACGATGTCTACCAGCCTCGGACGGCGAGACGCTCCTGCTCGGGGATCTCCTCGAGGGCGATCCCGCGCATCGGGGCACCCAGGCCCTTGCTGACCTCGGCGATCTTCTTGGCGTCATCGAAGAAGGTCGTCGCCTGGACGATGGCGTTCGCCATCCGAGCCGGCTCTTCGCTCTTGAAGATGCCCGATCCGACGAACACTCCCTCGGCACCGAGTTGCATGACCAGCGCCGCGTCGGCCGGGGTGCTGATGCCACCGGCGACGAAGTTGACGACCGGCAGCTTGCCGTGCTCGGCCACGTCCCTGACGAGCTCGAAGGGCGCCTGGAGATCCTTGGCCGCGACGAACAGCTCGTCCTCACGCGCGTTCTGCAGTCGGCGGATCTCGCTGTTGACATCGCGCAGCTGGCGAACGGCTTCGACGATGTTGCCGGTACCGGCCTCGCCTTTGGTCCGCATCATCGCGGCACCCTCGTTGATCCGGCGGAGGGCCTCGCCGAGGTTTCGGCAGCCGCACACGAATGGGACCTTGAAGGCGTGCTTGTCGATGTGGTTGTTCTCGTCGGCGGGCGTGAGGACCTCGGACTCATCGATGTAGTCGACGCCGAGGGCTTCGAGGACCTGCGCCTCGACGAAATGGCCGATCCGGGCCTTGGCCATGACCGGGATGGAGACCGCGTCCATGATCCCGACGATCATCGCGGGATCCGACATGCGCGCGACGCCCCCAGCCTTGCGGATGTCGGCCGGGACGCGCTCGAGCGCCATGACGGCGACGGCACCGGCGCCCTCGGCGATCTTGGCCTGATCGGCTGTGACGACGTCCATGATGACGCCGCCCTTGAGCATCTGGGCGAGACCCTTCTTGGTCGCCCAGGTGGACGTTTCGACGGTCATGTGGGCTGTGGTTCCTCAGGTCGATCGGGCAGGGTCCTCGCTCGCGGTCGAGCGAGCCCTCGCGCGAGTCCGGATTATCGCACGAGGTCTCGGCAGGCCCAAGCGGGGCGACCCCTCGGCGCGCAGCGTGAGCTGTGGACCGGCTCGGACCCCTACCGGGATACGGTCCGCACCACCCCCGACATGAGCTTGGTCGCGCGTCGCGCGGCCTTCGGAGAGAGCCGCGAAACAGCGTCCACCAACTCCAGCACGTCGCCGTCGTCGAGCCCGCCCAGTAGGTCGAACAGGCGCAGCACCGTCTCGTCGGGGACGCGTCCGAGCAGCTGGAGCGCTCGCTCGAGCTCTCGAGGCTCCAGCTGGGGGACGATCCCCACCGCACGGTCGAACAAGCGGACGAACACCACGAAAGACGACAGCCAGTCGTGCAGTGCCGCGAGCTCGGCATCGTCCGGGTGCTCGGCGGCTGCGTCGGCGGCTTCCCGGGCCTTCGCCTCCAGGACCGCGACGATCGGATCGCCCTCCCGAACCTTGCGCTCGGCGATCACCCGCCCGAACCATTGCCAGTGATCGTTGACAGCCAGGAAGGCCGTGCCCGCCGGCCCGCGGCGACCGACCCGACGCGGCTCGGGCACGCGTTGGACGATGCCCCAGTTCTCGGCCTCGGCCAGAGCGAGGCTTGCCGCGCGATGCGACAGGCCGAGAGCCTCGCGGACCTCCCGCTCGGTGAGCGGCTCCTGCCGCGCCATGAGATAGGCCTGCACGCGAGCGATGGCAGGCGTCACGCCCCAGGCCGCGCCCATCTCGCCCCAGGCCTCGGCGAGGTCGAGCCGGATGGCTTCGGCGGGGGTTCGGGGCGGGCGGGCGATCGCCGCGTCGCCGGCGAAATCCTGCGCCTTGACAGTAGCGAGTTCTTGTCCCATAACTTGCTATGAGAGGGTAGCACGCTTGCGTACCCGAGGAGATCGATGACGGTGGCGATCGTGAATGGTTCTGACCAGGGCGCGATCCGTCGGCCCAGCACGCTCGATCCCCGGACGCGTCGCCTCGGCGCCGTGGCTGCGCTGATCGTCGTGGCGTTGGCGATCTTCGTTGCGCTCATCCCCAGACTCCAGGGCACGACCCCCGAACTGTCCGCGCCCTCGCCCGTGCCGCGGCCCTTGGTGATCGCCATCCTGCTTGCCCAGCCCGCGGTCCTCGCGCTGATCGCGCTGATGCGCGCCGATCGACTGCTGCTGGTCGTCGCCGGGGTCGCGGGCATCGTCGAGTCGTTCGTCTCGTTCTCGGGCGTCACGCTGGCGTTCCTGCCCCCGAGCGCCGTCCTCATCGTGCTGGGGCTTCAGGGGTCACGTCGTGGCGGAGGATCGCGTCTACGGGCGCGGGGTGCCATCGCCGGGATCGCCATCGTGGCCCTCGTCGTTGCTGCCTGGGTCGCGATGCTGGCGACGAGCGAGACCGTCTGCTGGGTCGCCCATGGCAGAAGCGACGGGACCGTCGAGGTCGTGCGCATCCCAGTCTCGAATGAGCAGACACTTGGCCCGAATGACGTCGCCGGCGGTTGCGACGGTGGTGTGCCGTCGGCGCCCGGGCTCCTGGGAGTCGCCGCGCTCCTGATCTCGGCCTGGACCGTCGCCTGGCGAGCACCGCGCTGAAGGACACGACCTGGCGGGAGCGGCGACCTATCATCGGCCCATGCCCGTCCTGCGCAGTCGGCTGGACCCCGCCGCCGCCGAGACGCGCGCGAACCACGACTCGATGGCGGCCCTTGTCGATGACCTCCGAGCGCGGCAGGAAGCGGTCTCCGGGCGCGGCGCGGGTGGCGACGACCGGTCGATCGAGCGGCATCGCGAGCGCGGCAAGCTCCCAGTCCGGGAGCGGATCGACCATCTGCTCGATCCGGGTGCCGCCTTCCTGGAGCTGAGCCCGCTGGCCGCGAACGGCCTCTACGACGACGACGCGCCCGGCGCGGGCATCGTGACCGGCATCGGCTCGGTCGAAGGCACCACCTGCGTCATCGTCGCCAACGACGCCACGGTCAAGGGTGGCACCTACTACCCGATGACCGTCAAGAAGCACTTGCGGGCCCAGGAGATCGCCCTCGAGAATCGATTGCCCTGCATCTACCTGGTCGACAGCGGGGGCGCGTTCCTGCCGCTCCAGGCGGACGTCTTCCCCGACCGCGACCACTTCGGTCGCATCTTCTACAACCAGGCACGGATGTCCGCGGCTGGCATCCCCCAGGTCGCGTTGGTCATGGGCAGTTGCACGGCCGGTGGTGCCTACGTACCGGCGATGAGCGATGAGACGGTCATCGTCAAGGGCACCGGGACGATCTTCCTCGGTGGTCCGCCGCTCGTGAAGGCCGCGACGGGCGAGGACGTCACGGCCGAGGCGTTGGGCGGAGCCGAGGTCCATACCCGCAAGTCGGGCGTCGCCGACCACGAGGCACTCGACGACGAGCACGCGCTCGCGCTGGGTCGATCGATCGTCGCCAATCTCAATCGACGGCCACCGCAGCCACCGTGGGATCGGCGTCCGCCCGAGGCGCCGGCGGTCGATCCGGTCGGACTGTACGGCGCCGTTTCCGTGGACCCGCGCCGACCGGTCCCTGTGCGGGAGATCATCGCCCGGTTGGTCGACGGCTCGCGGTTCCACGAGTTCAAGCCGCTGTACGGCGAGACCCTGGTCACCGGCTTCGCCTACCTCGAGGGCTACCCGGTCGGGATCATCGCCAACGACGGGATCCTGTTCAGCCAGTCGGCGCTCAAGGGTGCGCACTTCATCGAGCTCGCCTGCCAGCGCCGGATCCCGCTCGTGTTCCTGCAGAACATCACCGGCTTCATGGTCGGGCGCGAATACGAGGAGGCTGGCATCGCGAAGGACGGCGCGAAGCTCGTCACCGCGGTGGCCAGCGCCGAGGTGCCGAAGTTCACCATCCTGGTCGGTGGGAGCTTCGGCGCTGGTAACTACGCGATGGCGGGACGCGCCTACCAGCCTCGGTTCCTGTGGTCCTGGCCGAACAGCCGGATCTCGGTGATGGGCGGCCAGCAGGCGGCCCGCGTCCTCTCGACGGTGCGCGGCGACTTCCCGAGCGATGCCGATCGCGACGCCTTCGAGGCGCCGATCCTCGAGACCTACGAGCGGGAAGGTTCGCCCTACTTCGCGACCGCTCGACTGTGGGATGACGGGGTCATCGACCCCCGGGATACCCGGCGCATCCTCGCCCTCGGGCTCGGCGCCGCGCTCCACGCCCCGATCCCCGAGACCCGGTTCGGGGTCTTCCGCATGTGACCACCGCCCAGGGAGGGAGCGATGTTGAAGTTCTACAGCGAGCTCTGGCCAGCCCGGGTCCGTGAGACCGTCGCCGATGTCGCGACCTGGGCGTGGGTCGCGCTGTGGACGCTGATCGGCGTCCGGATCAACGATGCGATCGCCATGTTCGCCGAAGCCGGTAGGGTGCTCCAGGGCGGTGGCCAGAACATCAAGGGTGCCGGCGCCCAGCTGGGGGACGCGCTGACGGGCCTGCCGCTCATCGGCCAAGGCTTCGACGACGTCGTCACGAAGGCGTTCGGTGCCGCGGGCGATCCCTTCATCGAGGTCGGCCACGACGTCGAATCGCTGGTGCTCTTCATGGCGCGCCTGCTCGCGCTCCTCGTCGTCGCGGTCATGATCGTGCCGTGGCTGAGTCGGTATCTGCCGTGGCGCGCGGCGCGGCTGGCCACGATCCGGGCCGCGCACCGCGCGATCCGTCGGGCGCCGGTCGACGTGTCGGATGCGCGGATGCAGCGCGCGCTCGCGACGAGGGCCATCAATCGACTCAGCTACCCGGATCTGCTCGCCCACACGTCGGATCCGTTCGGGGACTACGAATCGGGCCGATACGATCGGCTGGCCAAGGCCGAGCTTGCCAGCGTCGGCCTGAGATGAGCCATGCGCGGGACGCGGGGTGCGACTGCGCGAGGCGGTAGCATCCCGGCCATGCCCAGCGTCGCCCAGCTCTCGATCGCTCCCGTACGCAGCCTCGGACTGCAGCACCCGACCGAGATCGATGTCACCGAGGTCGGCGTGGTCGAGGATCGGCGCTTCTTCCTCTCGGATGATCACAACCGACTCGTCGACCGGATCGTCGTCGGTCGGCTGGTCCAGGTCGAAGCACGCACCGATCCCGGAGCGACCAGGCTGTGGATGCGCTTCCCCGACGGCACCGTGATCGAGGACGAGGTCCGGCTCGGCGAGTCGATCGAGACGCCGATCCACGGGCGGACCGGCGTCGGCAAGGTCGTCATCGGGCCATGGGGTGGCGCGCTGGCCGAGATCGCCGGCCGACCGATCCGGGTCATCCGATGCGACAACCCCGGTGGTACGCGCCGCGGGAACCCGACGAGCATCGTGTCGGATGGTTCGTTGCAGGAACTTGCGAAGCATGCCGGCGTGGATGCCGTCGACGGTCGGCGCTTCCGGATGCTGATCAACCTCGCGGGCGCCCAGCCCCATGAGGAGGACACGTGGATCGGGCGGCGGGTCACCGTCGGCGACGCGATCCTGCGGGTGCTCAAGCCGGACGCCCGCTGCGCGATCACGACGCAGGACCCGGACACCGGCGCGCGGGATCTCGACACGCTCCGAACGATCATCGGCTACCGGGGTCTTCGGGAAGGCAAGCACGCTGACTTCGGCGTCCTCGCCGACGTGGAGCGACCTGGCCGGATCCGGGTCGGGGACGAGGTCTCGGCGATCGACTAGCCGAGTCGCGCACCGGGGGCCGCGGCCAAGGTGTGCACCCCCTGCACGTACCGACGGCTGACGACCCCAAGAAGCCACTCGGGTGCATCGTCATGCACCGGTGGCCACATGGACCGCTCGTATCGCGCCGTTCGCGCTCGCCGTCCTGCATGGTCATGCAGCCTCGAGACGAGTCCAAACCTTGTCGTCCTCCGGTACGTGCTCCCGGTGCACGATCCGCAGCCGAAGTTGGTCGCCCTGCGGTCCAGCCCCTTAGGCGGCAACCTGCGGCGGATGGTGCGCCGGCCGCATCGCCGTCATTCCGTGGCGACCCTCCTGGTCCGTTCCAACCGACGGATCGCCACGACCCAGACGGCCGCCGCGACGGCCAACACCGGGGCGACGCGGATGGCGGCGATCACGCCCATCCTGATGACACCACCGACGGCGATACCCGTCTGATCGGTCAGTTCCGTCGGCGCAAGCACGACCAGGACGGCGATCGCGGTCGACAGCGCTGCCGCCACCGGCGCTCCGACGGCAAGAGCGAGCGCAGCGACGAGGGCATCGATCCTCGAGCCCACCGCGGTCGGGCCGAGACCCGCTCCGAGGAGCCCGAATGCAGGGATCGCCATCAATGCGACGGCGATCGGGACCGACAATGGCCGCCCGGCGCTCTCCGGTGCGTCCAGGGCCGCGAGCAGGCCTACCCCACCGAGCAGCACCGCCGCGAGCGCTGCGCCACGCCGCGCCGTGCGGATCTCGGCAAGCCGTCGACCGCTCGGGTCGGGCCGCCAGTTCGGTGACCAGGGGTTCGCTGGACCCATGCTCCAAGCGTACGCCCAGGGCGCGGCGATCCGGTGCCGAGCGGCACCACCTGGACACGCGGAGGGCGGCCGCTCGAGGCGTTCAGTCCCCGTTCACCACCCATCGACACCCAGCCATGTCGAACGATGTCACCAGTCGTCCGGCGAGAGCCAAGCGTACCGTCGGCGGTTGCTGGCGAGCGGGTGCGACATCAAGCTGTTGGGCTCCGATCTCGAAGCGGATCCCGGCCAGCCACGGCACCGCACGTAGGCCCAGATCCGTCGAGAAGGCCGCGGTCGCCAGGCTAACGTCCTGGACCCCGATCTCGAGGCCGGAAAGCCGCCCGGGGCCGCCCGCTCGGACCGCACGGTCAGCCTGTTGCCACTCCGCTGAGTCCACGGCGTGCTCGATCAGGAACGGCGGCCCATCAGGCGAGAGGGTCTCTGGAAGCGAGAACCACCATCGGACGGTCCGTCCATCCGGCCTGACTCGCGTTCCAGGCTCCGGGGCCGTCAGCTGCGCGCCGCTCGCCTGAAGTCGCTCGACGTCACGAACGATGTCGTCGGTCGCGACCGCCCAGGTGGCGAGTCCACGGCCGGACGCCAGGGCGCCAACCACCGGCCGGCCCAGCCATGACGCAGCCGCAAGCTCCGGGTCGAACACGCCGATGATCTCGAGGTAACTGTCACCGAGCCAGATCAGCCGATTGAACGTGCCCAGGCGCTCGTGCCTGCCCCCGTCACCCAGCGGGAGACCCAGCGCCTCGGCAAGTCGGCCCGCCTCCTGATCCGGATCGGGCACGGCGATCACGAGATGGTCGATGCCGAGCAGCATCGACGAAGCGTAGGCCGGTCGCCGGGTCGGTACGATGCCACCCGTGAGTCCCAGCGTTCGGATCGAGCGCACCGGCCCGGGCGGCGTCGTCGCCCGGGTCACCCTCGCCCGGCCTGACGTCCACAACGCCTTCGACGCCTCGGTCATCGCCGAGCTCCGAGGCGCCTTCGCGACGCTGGCGCGCGAGGAGGCCCCGGCGCTTCGGGTGGTCGTGCTGGGCGGCGATGGGCCGTCCTTCTGCGCCGGTGCGGATATCGCCTGGATGCGGGCCGCGATGTCGCTCGATGTCGAGGGCAACGAGCAGGACGCCATGGCGATGGCCGACATGTACGAGACCATCGACACGTGTCCGGTGCCCGTGGTGGCGCGGGTCCAGGGAGCCGCGCTCGGAGGTGGCATGGGTCTGTGCGCCGTCGCCGACCTGGTCATCGCGGAAAGCGGCGCACGGTTCGGTTTCACCGAGACGCGACTCGGGATCTTGCCGGCGGTGATCGCCCCGTTCGTGATCGCCAAGATCGGCGAGAGTCATGCCCGCGCACTGTTCCCGGGCGGTCGACGGTTCGACGCCGTCCGAGCCCAGCGGATCGGGCTCGTCCACGAGGTCGTCGAAGGCAGCGACGCCCTCGAAGCATCGGTCGAGACCGCGGTCGCCGACATCCTCGCCTCGGGGCCCACGGCAGTCCGTGCGGCCAAGGCCATCGTTCGCGAGGTCCGGGGCCTCGGCCACGGGGCGTCGAAATGGCACACGGCACGGGTCATCGCGCGCCAACGCGTCACCGACGAGGCTCGTGAGGGGTTCGCAGCCTTCGACGAGAAGCGACGACCGGGCTGGTCGTCGGCCGCGGACGACTAGCGCGGCCGTCCCGGACCGACGGGCACGGCCCTCGATCCTCGTTGCACCGGGTGATCCAACGGACCGGCGAACCGGATCACTCCATCGATCGCGTGCTCCTTGGCGAGGCCCGATGTGCCGCTCGACCGCCGATCGTGTCATCCCACGGCAAGTCCGACTGACGAGGGAACCTGAGTCGGGCCTCGCCGGTCGGTAGCGTCACCCGATGCAACCCAGCGCGGGCGCCGGCATCCCGCCCGGCCGGTATCCGCGGGACCGGCATTCGCGGCCGACTGCACCCGCGACCACCCCGGGGTCTGCACGGCCCCCGGCCGCGCGCCAGGGCCGGCGGCACGTGGCCGAGCCAGGGCCTGCAGCCCGTGGACCGCATGGCCGCGCAGGGGTCGGCGGCCCGTGACCGACTGGACGCACACACCTTGCGCCATATGCGACACTCGCGCCAGACATGTCCGACGAACTGAGCCCGCGCGAGGTCGCCAGGCGACTTGGCACCTCCACCCGGACGGTGCAGCGTTGGATCGCGGCGGGACAGCTCCCAGCACACCGAGTCGGCGGTCGATGGCGTGTCGCGTTTGACGCGTCTGTCGCGTACGACCAGCCAACAGGATCGGATCGCGCACCAGTTCGGTCCATCCAGACGCTCTTCGTTGCCAACCGTGGCGAGATCGCGGCTCGGATCCTGCGCACGTGCTCCCGCCTCGGGATCACCGCCATCGCACCCCAAACGGCCGGCCCGTCCGGGCTCGATCTGCTCGACATCGGCGCCGTCGTCCGCGCGGCGGTCGCTGCTGGCGCCAACGCCGTCCACCCGGGCTTCGGCTTCCTCGCGGAGAACGCCGACTTCGCCCAGGCCGTGATCGATGCCGATCTCCAGTGGATCGGCCCGCCGCCAGACGCGATCCGGGCGATGGGCGACAAGGCAGCCGCTCGTCGCCTTGCGGCCGGCCTGGACGTGCCGACCCCGGCCGGCTACGACGAACCGGACCAATCGGATCAGGCTCTGACGGCCGCTGCCACACGGATCGGCTTCCCGCTGCTCGTCAAGCCGGCAGCCGGCGGTGGCGGCAAGGGCATGCGGACGGTGCGGCTCCCCGACCGACTGCCCGGCGATCTGGCCGCCGCGCGTCGCGAGGCGCAGGCCGCGTTCGGCGACGACCGACTCATCCTCGAGCGCCTCATCGAGGGGGCCCGCCACGTCGAGATCCAGGTGCTGTTCGACCGGCACGGACACGGTGTCCACCTCGGCGAGCGCGACTGCTCGATCCAGCGCCGGCATCAGAAGGTCCTCGAGGAATCGCCCTCGCCGGGCGTGACAGCGTCGGTCGGTGGGGATCTTCTGCGCCGGATGGGCGAAGCCGCCATCCGACTCGCGGGTGCCGTCGGCTACGCGAGCGCCGGGACGTGCGAGTTCCTGCTCGACGATCGGGGTGCGTTCACGTTTCTCGAGATGAACACCCGTCTTCAGGTCGAGCATCCGGTGACCGAGGCCGTCACGGGTCGCGACCTCGTCGCCGACCAGATCCGGATCGCCGAAGGCAGGCCGCTCGATCTGGTCCAGTCCGACATCCAATGGGAGGGCCACGCCGTCGAGGTGCGCCTGTACGCTGAGGACGCCGACCACGGCTTCCTGCCGGCGACCGGGCGTGTCGAGCGGCTGCGCTGGCCGAGCGGCGACGGCATCCGGGTCGACGCCGGGATCGGCGAGGGCGACGAGGTCGGCGGGCGCTTCGATCCGATGCTGGCCAAGATCATCGCCCACGGCGGCGATCGGGCCGAGGCGCTCGACCGCCTCACCGATGCCCTCGATCGGACCGTCGTGCTCGGCCTCACCACCAACCTGCGATTCCTGCGTTGGCTGGTTCGTGAACCGGTCGTCCGCGATGGACAGGCCCGGACCGACACGCTCGGCCGCATCTGGCCGCCCGACGACTGGGCCCGCCGGACGAGGATCCCCGATGCCGCCTGGTCGACCGCAGCGAAGCTGTTGACGAGCGACCGGACCCGACCTGGCGGCGACGGTTTTCGTCTGAACGCCGCCGCGAGCCTGCGTCTCACCGCCGAGGACGAGACCCGAACCGTCAGGCTCGCTCCCGGCAGCGCGACGATGCGGGCCGAAACGGTGCTGATCGAGGACGCCGTGCACCTGGACGTGGCCGGGCGCAGTATCGCGTTCCGGCTCGCCCCACCGCCGGACGTCGAGCGAGCCGCCCAGGCCGCCGCGGCCGCTCACGGCACCGGGCCGGTCGAGGTCCGCGCACCGATGCCGGGGCAGGTCCTCACGATCGGTGCCGCGGTCGGGTCTCCGGTCGATGCCGGCCACACCGTCGTCACCCTCGAATCGATGAAGATGGAGCACGCCGTCGCGGCGCCCGCCTCCGGTGTCGTGGCCGAGATCCTGGTCGAGGTCGGAGACCAGGTCGAACGCGGCCAGCCGCTGGCGATCGTCGAGCCGGGCGCCATCGATGGCGCGGCGACGCGCTAGGCTTTCCGCCATGGCCGACAAGGACAAGACGAAGAGCAAAGGCAAGAAGCGCGAGCGACCGGAGAAGCCGATCGTCGACGGGCCGCCGCTCCCCGGGACGCGCGCCGAGCTGATGGACCTGCATCGGCAGACCCGGGCCCGGCGCAACGCGGCGGCACTCGGCAGCCCCGAGCATGTGGAGGCGATCGTGCTGATCAGCCGGATCGAGGTCGAGATCGCCCGCATCGAGCGGGCGATGGACCCGCCTCGCGGCTGACTCACCGCAGATGACGCTGGCGGCCAGTGCGGTGCCTGACCGCTCGGCCGATCGCCGGGTCCGGATCTACGAGGTCGGCCCGCGTGACGGCCTCCAGAACGAGGCGACCCCCGTCCCGACGGGGGCGAAGCGGCAGTTCATCGAGCTCCTCGTCGATGCCGGCTTGCGCGAGATCGAGGCCACCTCGTTCGTCGCCCCGAGGGCCATCCCGCAACTGGCCGATGCCGATGAGCTGATGGCGTCGATGCCCCGTCGGCCCGGTGTGCGCTATCCGGTACTGGTCCCCAATACCCGCGGCCAGGCCAGGGCGGAAGCGGCGGGCGTCGACGCGATCGCCGTCTTCACCGCGGCGACCGATGCCTTCACGACCGCGAACATCGGGATGACGGTCGATGCGTCGCTGGCGGCGTTCGCGCCCGTCCTGCGCCGTGCCGCCGACCTCGGCTGGTGGCGGCGGGCCTACGTGTCGACGGCGTTCGGGTGCCCATACACGGGACGCGTGGAACCAGAGCGACCGGTCGAAGTGGCGAGCCGCCTCGTCGAGCTCGGCGTCGACGAGATCTGCTTCGGTGACACCATCGGCGTGGGCGTCCCGGACCAGGTCGCGGAGATCGTGGCACTCGCCGAGCAGGCCGGGATCGACCTCGATCGACAGGCCTACCACTTCCACGACACGCGCGGTACGGCCCTGGCCAATGTCGCGATGGGCCTCACCGCCGGGATCCGCACGTTCGACGCGGCGACGGGCGGCACGGGCGGGTGTCCGTACGCTCCGGGCGCGGCCGGCAACCTCGCCACCGAGGACCTGGTCTACCTGCTCGACGCCGGCGGCTGGGAGCATGGCGTGTCGCTCGATCGCCTGCTGGTGGCGGCCCGGTTCATCGCCGACGCTCTCGGCAGACCGCTGAGCACGAAGGTCGGTCAAGCCGGTGGCTGGGACCCGGCCACCGGAGCCGCGACGGGTCGTCCGCCCGACTGATCGCCGGGCCCTCGGCGGCTTGGCGCGTTCTTGCTATCCTCCGGCCACATGGACGGCGTCGTTCTCGTTCTGAACCAGAACTACGAGCCGCTCAACGTCTGCAATCTGCCGAGGGCTTTCCGCCTCCTGTTCGGCGAAAAGGCCGAGGTGATCGAGTACGACCACCAGATGATTCGGACGCCGCGGACGGAGTTCCGCGCGCCCTCGGTGATCCGTCTGCAGCACCTGATCCGGCGGCCGCGTCCACGGGTGAAGCTGTCCCGCCGCGAGGTCTTCGCCCGCGATCGGCATACGTGCCAGTACTGCGGCCGGCAGACGCACGACCTCACCCTCGACCACGTCATGCCGCGTCATCGCGGCGGCGGGCACAGCTGGGAGAACCTGGTCACCGCCTGCAAGTCGTGCAATCACCGCAAGGGCGGCAAGACCCTGGACGAAGCCCGCCTGCGGCTGCACCGCGAACCCTTCGAGCCGCGCAGCGACGTGTACTCGCTGTTCACGCCGTACCTCGCCGACGAGCGCAACGACGCCTGGCGCTCGTACCTCTTCCTGGGTCGGAACTGACCATCGACCCAGCCGGGACGGGACCGATGAGCGGCTCGCCAGACGACCTGCGCGCGGCCATCCCCGCGGTCGTCCAACAGCACCTCGAGACGCTCTGGTCGGCAGGCGTCGCGGCCTACGTCGTCGGCGGATCCCTGCGGGATTCGCTCCTCGGTCGGTCGGCCGTGGACTGGGACCTCGCCACGGCGGCGCTCCCGGAACGGACGGCCGCCCTGTTCCCCGACGCGGTGTACGAGAACACGTTCGGCACCGTCGCTGTCCGAACCGGCGACTCGTCGATCGAGCTGATCGAGATCACGACGTTCCGTTCCGATCACGACTATGCCGACTTCCGGCGCCCCCATCGGGTCGAATTCAGCGAGTCGATCGAGCTGGACCTGGCGCGTCGCGACTTCACGGTCAATGCGATGGCCTGGGGTGCCGAGCCCGAGGGCCCCATCCGGTTCGTCGATCCCCACGACGGCCAGCGCGACCTCGGAGCCCGGCTGTTGCGCACGGTCGGCGAGCCCGACGCCCGCTTCGCCGAGGACGCCCTGCGCATGGTCCGGGCCGTCCGGCTGGCGTCGGAGCTGTCATTCACCATCGAACCGGCGACGCAGAACGCGATCGCGCGCAACGCGGAGCTCGTCCGCCATCTATCGGGCGAGCGCATCGCCGCCGAACTGCGGCTGATGCTGGCGGCACCCAGGCCGTCCGTCGGGTTCCGGCTGTTGGCCGACACCGGCTTGCTGGCGCAGCTCTTCCCGGAGCTCGACACCGAACGTGGGGTGCCGCAGAACAAGGTCCCGGGCGAGGACCTGTGGGATCACACGCTCCGGGCGGTCGATGGCGCAGCCGCTGCCGGCGCCCCGACCAGGATCCGTCTCGCCGCGCTGCTGCACGACATCGGCAAACCATCGACCATGGCCGACGGCCGGTTCGTAGGCCACGAAACGGTCGGCGCGTCGATGGCTCGCAGCGTGCTTGATCGGCTCCGCTGGCCGACCCGCGACCGAGACGCCGTCGTCGAGCTGATCGCCCAGCACATGTTCGGCTACACGCCCGACTGGTCGGACGCCGCGATCCGGCGATTCATCGTGAAGGTCGGTCGCGAGCGATTGGACGACCTGTTCGCCCTGCGCGAGGCCGACAACGTCGGATCCGGCCGCGCCCCCAGCGCCGGCCGATTGTCGGAGTTCCGGACCCGCGTCAGCGCCCAGCTCGAGGCTGGCGTCGCGCTCGACCTTCAGGGGCTGGCGGTCGACGGCGGCGACCTCATGGCCGAATTCGGCTGGCGGCCTGGACCGGTCGTCGGGCAGACCCTGCGCCGCCTGCTCGACCGGGTCATCGGCGATCCGACCCTGAACACGCGCGACCGTCTGATGGCGATCGCTCGGGGCATGGTCGCGCTGGACGGCCGCTCGTGATCGAGCTGTTGCTCGAAGCGGAGCGCGCGCTGTCGTTTCGGCTGATCGACCGGGCCGAGCAGCTCTATCGCCAGGTGGCGGCGGCCGATCCCCAGAACTCGATCGCGGTGGTCGGCCTGGCACGGGTCGCGTTGGAGCGATCGGACGACCTCGGCGCGTACCTGCTCGCCCGGCGAGCGCTTGGCATCGATCCCGAGAACGAGGCTGCGCGTCGGCTGGCCGTCCGCCTCGAGGAGGTCCTGGCCACGCGTGGACAGCCGGTGGCAGATCCGCTGCCGGCCGGATCGGCGGCACGCTCCTCGGGTGCGTCGCCCGCCGCCGCAACGCCTGCCACGTCCGAGTCCGAGACGCCACCGCCGGTGTCACCGATGCCGTCGGCCCCCTCGACCGCGATCCCGGACGCCACCCCGGAGCCCACCCCGAACCCGGCGGCGTACCGACCCAAGCGCTCGCTCATGGACCGGCTGCGCCGTCGGCGCCGATGACCGGCGGACCCGATCGCCCGCAGCCCGTATGGTTCGCGCCATGACGAACATCCTCGTGACCGGCGGCGCCGGATATGTCGGCTCGGTGTCGGTGGAGGCATTCCTCGCCGCCGGACATCGGGTCGTCGTCCTCGATGACCTCTCGACCGGCCATCGAGGCGCCGTGCCCGACGGCGCGCGCTTCATCCGCGGCGACTACGGCGACCAGCCGGCCACGACCCGCCTTCTCGCGGATGAGGGCATCGAGGCGATCCTGCATTGCGCCGCCCGCTCGCTGGTCGGCGAATCGCTGCGCGACCCGGCCCGCTACTTCCGCGACAACGTCGCGGGAGGGATCGCGATGCTCGAGGCCGCGCGTGAGGTCGGGGTCCTGCGGCTCGTGCTGTCGTCGACCGCGGCCGTCTACGGCACCCCCGCATCGACCCCGATCCGCGAGGACGCCGATGTCCGGCCGATCAATCCGTACGGCGAGACGAAGCGCTCCTTCGAGGGGGCGCTGGCGTGGTACGGCCGCGCCTACGGGCTACGCTCGGTGTCGCTGCGCTACTTCAACGTCGCGGGCGCGACCGAGGCCCTGGGTGAGGATCACGACCCTGAGACGCACCTCATCCCGGCCATCCTGCGCGCGGTCGAGGCGGGTCGCTTGATGACGATCTTCGGCGGCGACTACCCGACCCGCGACGGTACCAACGTCCGCGACTACATCCACGTGGCCGACCTCGCCGAGGCCCACCTGCTCGCCGTGGAGGCAACGGTCTACGACGACCCGCGCACGGCCGACTCCCCGCTCATCTGCAACCTCGGCAACGGCGATGGCTTCAGCAACCTCGAGGTGTTGCGGGCCGCCGAAGCCGTCGTCGGCCGGGAGATCCCGTACGAGATCGGCCCTCGCCGGCCGGGCGACCCCCCGACCCTCGTCGCGGCCGCCGATCGGGCCTCCGAGATCCTGGGCTGGCGCCCGTCCCGCCCGAATCTCGACGAGATGGTCGGCTCCGCCTGGTCGTGGCGTGAGCGCCATCCAGGCGGCTACGCGACGGCCGATCAGTAGCGAGGTTCGCCCGGCCCGTCGCGGGACGCGGGTCACACGAGCTCGCGTGGCTCCAACGGCGCGGCGGCGGGCGCCAACCGCTCAGGGGGGATCACGAGGTCGAGGTCGCCGATGCCGGCCAGGTCGTCACGGACCGGCCATACCAGCCACAGGCCGATGGCCATGGTCACGAGCAGGCTGAGCACGGCCACCTGGTAGGCGCCGATCCCGAGCGGCCCCAGCAGCGTGAACAGGATCGCGCCATACAGCAGGGTCCCGATCACCTGCGAGCCCTTGCCGACGAGCCCATACAGCCCGAAGAACTCGCCCAGGCGCTCGGGCGGCGAGAGTCGCACCATCAGCACGCGATCAGCGACCGTCACGCCGCCCAGACCGGAGCCGAGGATCGCGCCGGCCAGCAGGAATGGCGCCAGGCCGCCAGGCCCGAGACCGATCGCCAGTCCCCCGATGATCAGCCCGACCGCCCACGACGCGAGCACCGTCACGAGGGTTCGCTTCGGACCGGCCCGGTCGGCGAGCCAACCCCAGACGAAGCTCATCGCGATGGCGACGACCGTCAGCCCGAGCAGGATGAGGTTGGCGGTCGCGGCGCTGACCCCGAGCGCCTGGGTCGTCACCACGCTCATGACCACGATGACCGTGTTCACCGCGTCGCTGTAGAAGAAGCGACCGAGCAGGAACCGCCCGAGTCCCGGCACGGTCCGGGCGTGCGCGACCGACTGGCGCAGCTGCCCGAATGAGGCGATCACGTCCGCGGCGGTCAGGGCGGGTCCGCTCGGATCGCGCGGCTCGCGGACGAAGACGAAGGTCGGGACCGCGAACAGGGCGAACATCACCGCCGACAGTCGGAACCGCGCCTCGACCGGGACGTCGAGGAGGAAGATGACGAGGCCGACGGCCACCGTCCCGACGTAGCCGATCGCCGTCCCGATCCCCGACAGCCGCCCGCGCGACTCCGGCCGGGAGACCGTCTTGAGCGTCGCGTCGTAGTAGATCAACGCCGCCTGGTACGCGAAGTTGGCGATGATGAAGAGGAGCAGACCGATGAGCGGCGGCACGTTCGCGATGAAGAACGTCGCGACGATGCACAGGATCGTGAACGCGAGCAGGAACGGCATCCGGCGGCCACCACGATCGGAGATCGCGCCGAGGATCGGCGACACGACGGCGTTGAGCCCGACGCTCACCGCCACGGCCACTGCCAGCGCGACGCCGCCGTCGCGCGGCCCGAACCGATCGACCAGGAATAGCCCGATCGCCCCGGACACCACCGCGAAGCTGAAGATCGTATTGGCGAAGTCGTACAGCGACCAGGCGATCGGGACGACGGCGCGACCTGTCGGTGTCAGACCGGCGAGCCGGTCGAGCTGGGACACGCGGTCACGGCGCCGGGCCGCAGGCTGGGCAGGACGGGCCACCGCCGGATGATAGTGATACCCGACGCCGCGGACTACGATGAACATCGGATGACCGATATCACGACCCGTGAGCCGCACGCCCTGGCGGCGACCCTTCGGCCCCAGGGGTATGGGCGAAAGCGCCCCGATTCGATCGCGGACCCGCTGATCGAGCCGATCTGGCCGGGCGTGCGCGTGTTCGCCTCGGTCACGCCACGGTCTGGCGCCTTCTGGGTCGACGGCGAGTCGATCGACGACCATCCGGAGCTCGCTACGGCGCTGGCTAGAGAGATCCGCGGTCCGATCGGCGACGGTGCCGTGTTCGACGGCTATCTGACCAAGCAGACCGTGACCGGCGGGGTCGGCGTCCGTGGCTGGACGCCGGAGGTCCCGACGTTCACGGGCCAGATGTCCCGCATGCTGATCGGCGGCCGCCGGAACCTCGATGCGGCCGAGAAGCAGCGCGAAGCCGACCTCGCGGCGATCACGTTCGACGACGACGATGTCGTCAATCTCGTGGTCGTCGATCTCCTCTGGCTCGACGGCCAGTGGCTGCTCGACGTCCCGCTGCTCGAGCGCAAGCGTGTGCTCGATTCGATCCTGCCGTCCGGCCCGCTCGTGCGGCCCGGGCCATTCGTCCGTCCGCCCATCGGGTCGTGGATCGGCTCGTGGCGGGCTCAGGGGTTCCGCGGCCTCACGTTCAAGGCGGCGAACTCTCGATATCGACCAGGCGAGGTGGCCGACGACTGGGCCCAGGCGGACATGCCCCGCCGCTGAGCCCGTCGGTCCGGCCGCGAACAGGCCCTGAGTGGTAGGGTCTCCGGGAATGCCGGAATCATTGCTGACGCCGACCGTGCGCGAGCAGATCGCGCGGCTCGGCAGCGCCGACATCATGGTTGGCATCCCGAGCTTCAAGAACGCGGCGACCATCGGATACGTGGTGCGCGCGGCCCAGGCCGGGCTCGTCCAGTACTTCCCCGATCTCCATCCCGTGGTGGTCAACTCGGACGCTGGCTCGCCCGATGGGACGGGCCGCGTCGTCATCGAGACCGAGCCGCCGGACTACGTCGAGCAGATCCTGCTGACCCGCCCCAACCATCGACTCCAGCGAGTGAGCCTCACCTACCCCGAGATCGACGGGGTCGGTGGCAAGGGCGCCGCGTTGCGAACGATCTTCGAGATCGCCGACGCGCTCAAGGTCCAGGCGCTGGTCGTGGTCGACTCCGACCTGCGCTCGATCGTCCCCGAATGGATCGAGCTGCTCGCCGGGCCGATCCTGAAGGGCGGCTACGACTTCGTCGCTCCGCTCTATGCGCGCTACAAGTACGACGGCACGATCACCAACACCGTCACCTATCCGCTCACCCGCGCGCTGTACGGGCATCGCATCCGCCAGCCGATCGGGGGCGACTTCGGCGTCAGCGGCGACCTCGTCCACCACTACCTCGAGCTCGACGACTGGACCGACGACGTCAGCCGCTTCGGGATCGACATCTGGATGACGACCTCGGCGCTATCGGGTGGGTATGCGGTCTGCCAGACGCGGCTCGGTGCGAAGATCCACGACCCGAAGGACCCGGGCGCCGACCTCGGGCCGATGTTCCGCCAGGTCGTGGGGACGATCCTGCGGCTGGCCAACCAGAACGCCGCGACCTGGCTACCGATCCGCGGCAGCCATACCGTCCCGGCCTATGGCTTCGAACGGATCATCGATCCGCCGCCGCTCGAGGTGAACACCCTCCGACTGTTGTCCGAGTTCCACGCCGGCTCGCTGACGATGGCCGACGTGTGGCGGACGATGCTCTCCGCCGAATCAGCCGACACGGTGCTGGACCTGGCGGAGGAGGCTGGTCGACTCGGCGACGCGGCCCGCGCCAAGCTCGGGATCGGCGGCGACGTGGCGTCGACCACGGCCTCGACGCTCGAGATGGCCGAGGCGGTCAGCTCGTTCCATTTCCCCGACGACGTGTGGGCGCGGGTCGTCTACGACCTCGTCGTCGCGGCGCGCGACGTGGACCAACCGCTCGAACGACTGGTGGCCGCGCTGGTCCCCATCTACTTCGGGCGAGTCGGTTCGTTCGTGATCGAGAACCGCCACGTGACGACCGACCAGGCCGAGGAACGCGTCGAGCGCCAGGCCCGCGAGTTCGAGCTGTTGAAGCCGTACCTCGTCCAGCGCTGGAACGCGGTCGCGCCGGCGGAGGTCCCGGCGTGAGCGCCCGCTCCCCGCTGCCCGCCCGCATCCTGATCCCGGTCGCCAATCCGGGCACGGCCGAGGAGCTGATCAGGCTAGGGGCCGCGATGCTCGACCCGCGCGCCGGCGAGCTCTCGGCCCTCGGCATCGTCGAGGTGCCCGAGGGCATGCCGCTCTCGGAAGGCGCCACGCGCGCCCGCCACGCGCGGCGGCTGCTCCAGAAGGTGCTCGACTACGCGCCCGACGGGACGCCGATCCACCCGATCGTCCGGATCGGGCGGCACGCAGCGGAAGGCATCATCGAGGCCTCAGCGGAACAGGAATCGGATCTGATCATCTTCGGCTGGGGCGGCAAGGCGCCGGCCGGCAACGATGGCCGCAACGGCGGCCCGACCGTCTTCTCGCCGACCATCGATGAAGTGGTCCGCGAGTCGCCGTGCGACATCGCGGTCGTGAAGCAGCGTGGCTCGATGACCATCAAACGGGTCCTCGTGCCGGTCC
Organism: Candidatus Limnocylindrales bacterium; assembly: GCA_035688805.1. Lineage (GTDB taxonomy): Bacteria > Chloroflexota > Limnocylindria > Limnocylindrales > CSP1-4 > SPCO01. The sequence continues at coordinate 1,517 of DASSMQ010000149.1, read as the reverse complement.
GCGGCGGCCCGCACGCGGAGCTCGCCCTCCGCTTCGCCGACGCGATCGCGACCTATCACAAGGCGACGGTCGTCGTCCTCCACCTCGTTCCGCCCGGCATCACGATGGCCGTCCGGGCCCAGGCCGAGCGGGCGCTTGCGGCATTCATCAAGCAGCACCTCCGAGGCAAGGGCGAAGCCGTCCTGCGCGAGGCGCCCAACGTCCGCAACGCGATCCTGCGCGAAGCCGAGAAGGCCGACCTGGTGGTCATGGGTGCGTCGGCGTCGCCGGGTGGCGACGCGCTCGAGACGTACCTCTTCGGAGCACTCCCCGAGGCGATCGCCGCGCGCGCTCGACCGACCGTCGTCGTGGTCAAGACCCAGGAGGTCATCGGCAAGTCGACCTTCGATTCGCTGGCGTCGAAGGCCGAGTCGCTCATCGCCGCCGACCGGGCCGCCGAGGAGGCGCGAGCCGTGCCGGCCCGCGTCGAACGCTGGTTCGGGGAGTCGAACTTCCACCACGGCGAGTTCAGCGATCTGCGCCGGCTGGTCCAGCTCAAGGAGAAGCAGGGCGTCACGGTCTCGCTCGTCCTGCCGACTCTCGACGAGGAGGAGACCATCGGACCCATCGTCCGTCGCGCGATGCGCGAGATGGTCGGTCGGGTGCCTTTGCTCGACGAGGTGCTGGTCATCGACTCGGCGTCGAGCGACCGGACCCGTGAGATCGCCGAGGCCGAAGGCGCCCGGGTCGTCCAGCATCCCGACGTGCTCTCCCGCTATGGGTCGTTCCGCGGCAAGGGCGAGGCGCTCTGGAAGTCGCTCTACGAGACGAGCGGGGACATCGTGGTCTGGGCCGACACCGACGTCCGCCACTGGCATCATCGGATGGTCTACGGCACGCTCGGGCCGCTGCTGCACGAGCCGCGTCTGCAGTACGTCAAGGGCTACTACCAGCGTCCGATCGTCCAGGAGGGGGTCCTCAAGGAGGGCGGCGGCGGACGCGTGACCGAGCTCGTGGCCCGTCCGCTGATCAACCTGTTCTACCCGGAGCTGTCCGGGCTCATCCAGCCGCTCGCCGGGGAATACGCCGGCCGGCGTGGGCTGCTCGAGTCGATCCCGTTCTTCACCGGGTATGCGGTCGAGATCGGGCACCTGATCGACGCGGCCGAGCGCGTCGGGATCGAGGGGCTCGGCCAGGTCGACCTGGAGCGGCGGGTGCATCGCAACCAGGAGCTCGAGGGCCTGTCGCGCATGTCGTTCGTGATCCTGCAGGCCGTGATGAAGCGGATCGAAGAACGCCGCAAGGCACGGTTGTTCGCCGAGCTCGGATCGACGATGAAGCTGCCGCGGTCCGGCAAAGGTCGGCTGTCGCTCGAGGTCATCGAGCTCGCCGACCAGGAGCGCCCGCCGATGATCCGGATCCCGGAGTACCTCGAGCGCCGACGCGCCGCCGGGGGGATGCCGCTGCTGCCTGTCGGGCGATGACCGGTCACGCGACGGAGCGGTGGCCGGCGGGGTCGGGCGAAGACCACTCGGCCG